>CAYZUJ010000113.1:0-4208 GCA_964481375.1 uncultured Neisseria sp.
AGTAAAAATAGTATATAATAATGCTTATTTCTAGATAACTATTATATATAGAAGATCTTTTAAGATATAAAACTATTATTTTTATCTTGAGTTTAAATTTTCATTTTAAAGGATATATTTATGTCATTAATTCCTAACGCGTTTGCAGCTGAGCCAGCCCAAGCAGCAACTTCGGGCCCATTTGGTAACTTTATGTCATTTTTACCAATGATTATAATATTTATATTATTTTGGTTTTTATTAATTCGCCCTCAACAAAAAAAAATGAAATTACATTCTCAAATGCTTGCTGAATTACAAAATGGAGATGAAGTAGTTACTAGTAGCGGAATTTTAGGAAAAATTGAAAAAATAACTGATCAATTTATTTCTCTAGAAGTAGCAAATAATGTTATTATAAATGTTCAAAAGTCAACAGTTTCTGCTAAAGTTGAAAAAGGCACAATAAGTAAAATTTAAATTTATTTTCAAAATAATTAAATTAGATCTATTAATATATTTGCGAGATGATACATCATGACGAAATATCCCTTATGGAAATACCTAGTAATAATTATAGCAGTAATAATAGGTCTAATTTATAGTTTGCCCAATATTTATGGACAAACTGCAGCTGTTCAAATTTCAGTAGCCCATTCAGCGGTTCAATTAGATAGCCACATTTTAGAAAATATAGAAAAAACGCTATTACAAAATGAAATTAACCCTACTGGTGAAGTATTTGATGGCAAAACTTTAAAAATAAAATTTTCTGACCCTGACACCCAATTAAAAGCTAGGGATTTAATTCAGCAATATTTAGGTGATAATTATGTAGTTGCTCTTAATTTAGTTCCTAATAGTCCACAATGGCTTACTAAAATTCATGCATATCCCATGTTTTTAGGGTTAGATTTACGGGGAGGAGTGCACTTTTTAGAAGAAGTAGACATGGCTGCTGCTATTAAAAAGACACTGGATAAATTCTCATCCGATATTAAACGTAATCTTAGGAATAATAAAATTCGTTATGGTTCACTAATACAAACTGATTCATCTATATTAATTCATTTTAGAGATAACGAAACTGCTAATGATGCATACAATAAATTAATAAAAGATTTCCCATCAATGCAATTATCAAAAGATAACTCTGCTAATTTAGCAGTTATTATCTCGCCTGAAGAAATTCAAAAAATTAAAGAAGACGCTGTCAAAAAAAATATTTTAATTTTACATAATAGAATTAATGAATTAGGAGTTGCTGAACCGTTGATACAGCAACAAGGTCCAGATAGAATCGCTATAGATCTTCCAGGAGTGCAAGATACAGCTCGTGCTAAAGAAATTCTAGGACGAACCGCTACTTTAGAAGTACGCATGGTTAATGATTCTGCTACCGACTTAAGTAATGCAATTGCTGGCAATATACCACCAAATTTTGAATTGCTTGATGATAAAGAAGTAAACGGTAACTCTTCCAAAATCTTAGTTAGTAAAAATGTAGAATTAACTGGAGATAGTATTATTGACGCTCAAGCTAGTTTTGATGAAAATAATTCTCCAGCAGTAAATATTCACCTAGATAGCAGTGGTAGTGCAATATTCAAACAGTTAACTGGAGAAAATATTGGCAAACGTATGGCGATGGTTTTAATTGATAATGGCAAAGGACAAGTAGTTACTGCACCATTTATAAAAGTTGAAATTGGTGGAGGACAAGTAGTGATTTCTGGTGGTAGCATGAGCGTTGAAGAAACTACTAATGTAGCTCTTTTACTTAGATCAGGTTCATTGGCTGCACCTATGTCAATTATTGAAGAAAATACTATTGGACCAGCTTTAGGTAAAGAAAATATTGCTAAAGGTTTTCATTCTGTATTATGGGGCTTTACTGCTATTACCATATTTATGGTAATTTACTATTTAATCTTTGGTATTATATCTGTAATTTCATTATCTATTAATTTATTGCTTTTAATAGCAATATTGTCAATGTTACAGGCAACATTAACTCTACCTGGATTAGCTGCTATTGCACTAGCTCTGGGTATGGCAATTGATTCTAATGTCCTTATTAATGAACGAATTCGAGAAGAAATTCGAAAAGGTAAAAATCTACATCTTGCAATTCAATCTGGCTATGAGCATGCTTGGGCAACAATACTTGACTCTAATGTCACTACTTTAATAGCAGGTTTAGCATTACTTGCTTTTGGAACTGGTTCAGTTAAAGGATTTGCTGTAGTTCATTGCTTGGGTATCTTAACTTCTATGTTTAGTGCCGTTTTAGTATCAAGAGGTATAGTTGCATTATTATATGCTAATCGAAGAATTAAAAAATTATATATTTAAAAATTGTGGGTGATAATTATGGAGTTTTTTAAATTTAGGCAAGATATTCCATTTATGAGTTATGGAAAAATTACAACTTTTATTTCTCTAGTCACTTTTCTTTTAGCCGTTTTTTTTATTTATTCTCGTGGACTTAATCTATCTGTAGAATTTACAGGCGGGACAATAATGGAAGTTGGTTATTCGCAAAATGTAGATTTACATAAAATACGCACACAACTTAAGCAATTAGGCTTAGAACAAGCTACTGTGCAAAATATAGAAACTGCAAAAAATGTATTTATTCGTTTACCAAATAAAAAAGGTTTTACTTCTTCTCAATTATCTAATCAGGTATTTTCCATTATTCAATATGATGGCCCTAATCCACAATTAAAAAAGGTTGAATTTGTAGGTCCTGCAGTTGGACAAGAACTAGTTACAAATGGACTTTTAGCAATATTATTTGTATGTATTGGTATTATGGTATATTTAGCTATTCGTTTTGAATGGCGATTTGCTATTGCTGCCATAATTGCCAACATGCATGACGTAATTATTATCTTAGGTTGTTTTGCATTTTTTCAATGGGAATTTTCTTTAGTGGTTCTTGCTGCTGTTTTAGCAGTATTAGGATATTCTGTAAATGAATCGGTAGTAGTTTTTGACAGAATTCGAGAAAATTTTCGCACAATTAGAACTGGTAGCGTTGCAGATATTATCAATAATGCTATAACTGCAACCATGAGTAGAACTATTATAACTCACGGCTGCACAGAGATGATGGTTTTATCCATGCTATTTTTTGGCGGGCAAAGCCTACATGGTTTTGCTATGGCTTTAACTATTGGTATTTTATTTGGTATTTATTCTTCTGTATTAGTTTCTTCCCCAATTGTAATGTGGCTAGGAATATCTCGAGAAAATTTAATTAAACCAGAAAAGCGTAAAGAAGAAGCAGTAGTATAAATGGATATTGTAAATATAATCCTACACTTAGATCAATATATTATATACGTGGTAAATACTTACCATATGTATTTTTATTTTATATTTTTTGTAGTAATTTTTTGTGAAACTGGACTTATAATTACTCCTTTTTTACCAGGTGACTCTTTATTATTTGTTGCTGGCAGTTTAGCAGCTACTGGGCAATTAAATTTTTATCTTTTAGCGTTTGTAATTTTTGCTGCAGCTTTTATGGGAGATAATTGTAATTTTTGCATTGGTAAATATTTAAGTGAACATCTTTTCAAAAACCCTAACTCAAAAATTTTTCGTCAAGATTTTCTAGATAAAACTCATTCCTTTTATGAGAAACATGGTAGAAATACTATAATAATTGCTAGATTAGTTCCTGTAATACGCTCATTTGCTCCATTTGTTGCAGGTATTGGTGGAATGTCATACTTAAAATTTATTTCGTTTAGTATTATTGGCTCAACAGTTTGGATACTTATATTTCTTGGTGGTGGATTTCTTTTTGGAAATATTCCTTTAATTAAAAATCATTTGTCATTAGTAATATTAATTGTAATAATTATTTCAGTAATTCCTGTATTTAAAATGATTATTAATGAATTAAGGATTAAAAAATTTAAAGGCTAATAGAAAATTATTTAGAAGCCAAATTAATAAGTAATAATTTTATTCCAATTTATTGCTGTAGTCGCTGAAATATTAGATGCTCTTGCTGTCCAAGTAATTCCATTAGAAGAAGTAAGAACTGTATTTGAATTTCCTGCAACTACATAATTGCCATTATAAAAAGTAATAGTATTTAAATTACTTGCTGTACCAGAAGTTTGTGCTGTCCAGGTAATGCTATCTGGTGAAGTTAATATACTCAAATCAAATCATTTTGCGAAATTTGCCTTATCATAATTTAATTTCTG
>CAYZUJ010000114.1:0-4162 GCA_964481375.1 uncultured Neisseria sp.
TGTATTATAAATTTATTAACCTCTTTAGCTTAACGCCAAATATATGATATATTCTTAACTTAAAAGGAAATATGGTAAAATACGCTTTTATTTTATTTATTGTTTTTTCAAAAAGGAAATTAAATGAAAAATTTATTTACGGCTTTGGTGCTCTCTTCAGCATTAATTAGCACATCATTTGCTGAAACTCTTTATATTAATGGTAAACCTGTTGATCAAAAAATTATTGATCAAACTCTTAATCAGTTTAAAAAAGCATCGCCTATGGCTGCTGAACGCTTAAATGATCCTAAATTTAAAACTCAAATATTACAATCAATTGGTATGCAACAAGCAATCATTCTAGAGGGTAATAGTCAAGGTTTAGAACAAAGTTCTCAATATCAACAAAAGCTTCAAGAAGTTAAACCTATGATGTATGCTCAAATTTTTCAAGAGAAATTAACTCAAACTCCTGTTAATGACTCTCAGCTTAAAGCTAAATATGAACAAATGAAACAAACTGCAATGAATACAAAACAATATAAAGTTTCCCACATATTAGTTAAAGATGAAAAATCTGCAAACAATGTTCTTGCTCAATTAAAAAAAGGGCAAAAATTTGCTGCTTTAGCGAAAAAATTCTCAACTGACCCAGGTTCTAAAAATAATAGTGGTGATTTAGGTTGGTCTGATGGATCTAATTATGTGCCTGAATTTTCTGCAGCTATCAAAACATTACAAAAAGGTCAATACACTACAGTTGCTGTAAAAACCCAATTTGGTTATCATATTATTCAATTAAACGATACTAAAACAGGTTCTAGTGATTTTGCTTCATTTGATAAAATGAAGGACCAATTAAAGCAACAAGCTGAAATGGATCAAGTTAAAAACTTCTTTGAAAATTTAAAAACTAAATATAACGTTGTTATTAAATAAGCAATAACTATTTAGCAAAAACTCGTAAATATTTACGGGTTTTTTATTAATTAAATTTAAAGATAAAATCTTCAGCTTCTTTATTAAGTTCTTCAGCTTTTATAATAAATTCGTTTATTGAAGCAGGATCACAAAATTCAGGTTCATAATCTTTAAGATATTTTTTTAATTTCCCTTTTAATTTATGGGCTTTTTCATACTTGTTTTTATTCTTATTACGAGTTTGATTTGTTATAATTTTTAAACCTTCTATTTTTTCTTCGATTTTATCCATAAGAGTACATAATTTTTTAGTATTATTTAAATAATTTTGAGTAGTTCTTGCTAACTTAATAACGTCATCCTCTAATAGATTCAATTTTATGTTACATTTTTTTGGACTTTTTTCTGGGCTTACTATTAAAGTATTTCTTGAAAAATCAATATTTTTGTTACGTATTGAATAAACATTAATTTTTTCTGGAATATTGTAACATCTATTAAATATCTTACAAAAAAGCCTATTTTCTA
Source organism: uncultured Neisseria sp. (assembly GCA_964481375.1). GTDB lineage: Bacteria > Pseudomonadota > Gammaproteobacteria > Burkholderiales > UBA11063 > Aquella. The sequence continues at coordinate 1,432 of CAYZUJ010000114.1, forward strand.
AATCTTCACAAAATAAAGAATCTAGATATAAATAAGAAAACTCATATACGGGTATTTCATCACTATTTACAAAATATAATTTCACAGAATTTGTCTTTATAGGTTTTATTTGAACCCGTAGACTTTTATCAAATATATCTTGATGACTAGCAACAATACAATTTCGTAATTTCATGATATTATTACATAGCTTATTTATATCATTTCTAGCATGTATCGACTCATTTCTTATATTATCCCATAGCTGATTAATATGTTTAAAATGAGTTTCTGCCATATTTAAAGTAAAAACATATTTTATTCCATCAAAAATCCACTGCTTCCAAGTACGACTATTTAAAGCTTTTTCTTTAGAGTCAGCAGTCAAAACATTTTGTATACTTCTTCTTGAAACATTTCCAATTGAACTTATTATTATAGACATTTTAAATTGTTTCCTATAAAATTTAAAGCTCCATTTTAACTTAATTTAAAAATTTCTATATAAAACTTGAATAGTGAATTTTTACTACTCTTAAATTAAAAAAGGCATATTTAATTACTAAATATGCCTTTTTCAAGATCAAAGTTTGTGAATATAGATTATCCTTCTAACGCTACTTCCTCTTCAGAAGCATTAGCTGCTAAATGCTTTGCTTTATGATAAGCTAAGCCAGTTCCAGCAGGAATCAAACGTCCCATAATAACGTTTTCTTTTAAGCCTCGTAGATAATCTATGCGTCCAGCTACAGCTGACTCAGTTAATACTCGCGTTGTTTCTTGGAATGATGCTGCAGAAATAAATGAATCTGTAGAAAGTGAAGCTTTAGTAATACCTAATAAAATATTTCTAAATTCTATTGGCTCTTTTCCTTCTCTTTTTAATCTATCATTTTCATCCATAATTGCTGCGCGTTCTGCTTGTTCACCTTCTAAATATAAATTACTATCACCAGGGTTTGCAATAACTATTCGACGTAGCATTTGCCTCACTACTACCTCAATATGTTTATCATTAATTTTAACACCTTGCAATCTATATACCTCTTGTACCTCAGAAGCTATATATTTTGAAAGTTCCTCAATACCTTTCATTTCTAATAGTTCATGAGGATCTACTGGACCATCTACAATCATTTGACCACGTTCCACATATTCACCATCATTTACTAATATATTTTTATCTTTTGGTATTGATAACTCAACAGATTCACCGCCAACAGCAACAATCTTAACTTTATGTTTTCCTTTAGTTTCCTTCTGGAATAAAATTGTTCCTGACATTGGAGATAACATTCCTGAATCTTTTGGAATTCTAGCTTCAAATAATTCAGCAACTCTTGGTAATCCACCAGTAATATCACGTGTTTTTAAAGATTCTTGCGGTTTTCTAGCAATAGTATCTCCTGCATGAACTTTTTGTCCATCACGAACTGCTATAATATCACCAATTTGGAAACTAATAATTACTGGTGTATCAGTACCACTAATTCTAATTTCCTTACCAGCTTTGTCGTAAAGTCTAGCTATTGGACGCAAACTCTTATCTTTAGTTTTTACTCCCTTGACTTTAGCTGGATCAATAACTTTAAATGTTGTTAAACCTGTTATTTCATCAGCTTCTTTAACAACTGTTAACCCTTCTTCCACATTTTCTAAAACTATAGTACCCGAGTATTCAGCAATAACCGGGCGTGCATGTGGATCCCAACTAGCTAACTTACTTCCAGCTTTTACTACTTCTTTATCCTTAATAAACATAGTAGAACCATAAGGAATTTTATGTTGTTCTCGCTCACGATTATAATTATCTAAAATTGAAACTTCTGCTGAACGTGAAATAACCACTGTTTCACCATTTTGTTTAGTAACATAACGTAAATCTCTATATTGTATTGTTCCTGCTGATTTAGCTTCAATCTGACTAACCGCGGCCGCACGAGACGCTGCCCCACCAATATGGAACGTTCTCATCGTAAGCTGAGTACCAGGCTCACCAATAGATTGAGCGGCGATAATACCAACAGCCTCACCAATATTAACTAAATAACCACGAGCTAAATCACGACCATAACATTTAGCACATAATCCATGACGAGTATCACAAGTTAATGCTGTTCGCACTTTAACTTCATCAATATTACTTGCATCAATAATATCTACTATTTTCTCATCAATTAATTGCCCTGCAGGTATAATTATATTATTAGAATCAGGGTCAATTACATCATCACTACAAACTCGTCCTAGAATCCTATCACGTAAAGATTCAATAACATCTCCACCTTGAATTACTGACTTCATCAATACCCCATTTTTAGTCCCACAATCTTCTTGGGTAATAACTAAATCCTGAGTCACATCTACTAAACGCCTAGTTAAATAACCTGAATTAGCTGTTTTTAAAGCAGTATCCGATAACCCTTTACGCGCTCCATGAGTAGAAGTAAAATACTGTGATACAGTTAACCCCTCTCTAAAATTAGCAGTAATTGGAGTTTCCATAATAGAACCATCTGGTTTTGACATCAAGCCACGCATACCTGATAATTGCTTAATCTGTGCAATTGAGCCACGAGCTCCTGAATCTGCCATCATATAAATAGAATTAAATGAATCCTGCTCAACCTTATTTCCATCTTTATCTTTAACCATATCTTTAGATAATTCACTCATCAAGGTTTTAGCAATTTCATCACCACATCTACCCCAGATATCAATAACTTTATTATAGCGCTCGCCTTGTGTTACT
>CAYZUJ010000115.1:0-4096 GCA_964481375.1 uncultured Neisseria sp.
AAACTTTAGCAACTTCAAATGCCACTAATGCTCCCATACTATGCCCAAAAAAGAAAATAGGCAAATCAGTTAAATTGATTATGTCTTGTGCAAGTTCATAAGAAAGTGTTGTTAAGCTAGTAGGTAAAGGATCGTTTATCCTTTCAGCCCTACCTGGGTATTTTATAGCACACAATTCAGTACCCACAAAAAACTCGTGCCAATTTCGAAAAAAAGATGCACTACCACCTGCGTGAGGAAAACAAACTATTCTACACTTAGGTTTATTATCTTGATTTGAAGCATATATATTTATTGACTTATTAAAGTTAGTTATCATAAGCAATATCAATTTTATTTACTTTTTTGAATTAACTCTGCTTGTTCTGTTACAGTAGTATTCCTAAATAACTCCACAATAGGAATTAATTTTCCTGTTCTAGCTTGTAACATTTTCTGTAGATTAAATATTGTTAAGGAATGTCCCCCCATATCAAAAAAATTCATATCTAATTTTATATCTTTAATATTTAGAACTTTTCTCCAAACCTCTAGAACTAGAGAGGTAAAATCATCATTATAAGGTGTAGTGTTATTATCATTTGTTTCATCAGATATAGATTTATCAAGGTTGGTTACAATTTTTAGCAGTTCTTTTCTATCTACCTTTCCATTACTTGTTGTTGGGAACTCCTTAAATCTATAAAACCTTGTAGGTATCATATACTGAGGTAATAAGTGAGTAAGTTTTTTTGTTATCTGATCTACTAAAAATTCTTCTGAAGATAATATACATCCTACTAAATCATTGACATCTGAATTCTTAGTTACAACCACAATAGCCTTGTCTATCCCCGCTATGTTATTAAGTTGTTGCTCTACATATTCAACCTCCACTCTATATCCTCTAATTTTAACTTGGTTATCCTTACGCCCTAAAAATTCTAAAATTCCATTATCACTCATTCTAACTAAATCACCTGTTTTATACATCATAGAATGAGAGTTATTACAAAAATTATCTTTAAAAAAACATTTCGCAGTTTCATCTGGATTATTGAAATACCCTACAGCTACCTGTGTTCCTCCTATAAATAATTCTCCTTTCTCTCCTTTTGGAACAAGATTATGTGCTTCGTCTAGAACATAGAGAGAAATTCCAGGAATAGGTCCTCCTATATTAGTTTGATTATATTGATCAAATCTTACATATGTTGACCATATAGTTGCTTCAGTAGGACCATATTCATTAAATAATTTAGTATTTATGGTATAAGAAGAAGTGAAATGTCTTTTTATTAAATTATTATCAAGCGTTTCTCCCGCAACTATAATGTTTTTTAAGCTATTAATGTCCAAACTTTTTTGGTTAAAGTACTTAAGTATTTGAGAGTACAAAGAAGGAACACACAGCATCGTATTAACATTATATTTTTTGATAAGTTCAATAATTAATTCCGGACTACGATTTTCCTCATAAGAGGTAAGTACTAAAGTTCCACCTAAAGTAAAAGTACCCCATAAACCAGCTAATGAGGAATCACAAAAAAATGGTGAAAGAACCAAAAACGTATCTTTTTCTGGATATACTATATTTCTAGCGATAGTAGAAGTAGATAAAGATCTATGATTTATAAGTACACCTTTTGGTTTTCCAGTGCTTCCAGAAGTATAAATTATGTATGCATTATCTTCTATCACAACAGGTAGTAAATCAGTATCTTGTGTACTAACGTTTTTCAGATGAGGTATAGAATGTGTATTAAATTCTAGTACGTTAATTTTTTCATTACTACTTGTAAGTACAGCACTTACATCAGCATCACTTAAAATTTCTTTTATTCTATGAATAGGAGATAAGAAATCAACCACTACATATACTAATCCAGCTTTCATTGCACTTAAAATTGCTATTACTGTATCAACAGAATTTTCAGAAAAGATAGCTATCCTCTCTGTTTTTGAGTATTTTAATCTTAATTGAGTTGCAATATTGTTTGACCAATTATCAAGCTGTTTATAGGTTAATGATCCGCTATCAGTACTAACTACAGCAATATCATCAGGGTTAGTGGATGCAATATTTATAAAAATTTCATGAACAGGTTTGAGTACTATGTCATTAATACTTTGTCCCTTGAGTATGGATAAAGATTTTTCTTTGTTGTTGGTTTCTAATTCTAAATTGTCTAAAAATTGGTTTGTCATGGTAATTTAAAATTATTTTATTAAATTAAAAGTGATTAGATCATTTAGATTATAAATTGTCAATTATTGTTACTAAAACAACTTTCAATTTTATTATTACTTAGAATAATACAAACTAATAATATATCCAGATCAATAAAAAATTTTAAATAAAAATAGTTTTAGCTTAATCTTTAGCTTTGTTTCTTATAAAAAAGTAAATGTGTTTAATATATCACTCCTTTAAACAAATAATAATCATAAGCTCCGCCCCATGAAGCACCACCATCTACTGTAATACATGAACCAGTTACGTATCGGGATGCATTATTCGATGCTAGATACAATAATGCTCCATCAAAATCTTTAGGTTCCGAAACAAAATGAAGAGGTATCGTATCTTCTATTTTTTTTCTAGTTTTATTATCTCCTACTCGCTCATCAGTCATTGGAGTATTTATTAAACCTGGTACTATACAATTTACTCTTATGTTAGCAGTACCTAATTCACCGACCATTGCCTTAGTCATTTGTATAACTGCTGCTTTTGAGGCGCAATAACCAGTTAAATTACTTCTAAGTTTATTTGCTCCACATACACTCGCTATATTTATTATTGAACCAAAAATATTATTTTCTTTCATATGGTTCGCAACTATACAGCTTACAAACCATGTTCCCAAAACATTAGTGTACATCATTTCTTCAAATGCTTTGTCACTTTCTATTTCATTAATACTATCATTATTAAATATAGGTGTTAGCAAGCTTAAGCCGGCATTATTAATGAGAATATCAATATAAATTTTTTCTGATAAAATTTTTGCTATAGAGTCCTTGATTTGTTTCTTTTTACTTACATCTAAAGGTAAAACTATTGCTTTGCCTCCTGAACATTTTATGTTATCAGCTATTTGATTTAGTTTATGAATTTGACGAGCTGCTAAGATAACTGTTACTCCCTCACTAGCCAATAATTGTGCAAACCTTGCTCCTAAACCCTGTGATGCTCCTGTAATTAATGCTGTTTTCCCTTGAAGATTAAAAATATCACTCATAGTTTTGACCATACCTCAAATTGACTATAACAAAATAATTTATAATGTTTATTATTAATAATTGCATATGATACTATATAAAACTACTTGCATTTTAACTTAGTTAGGTTATAGATTAAATTTGTTATGGTAATGAAAAATTCAATACTTGAGATGGTTATGGGTATAATTTACACTTACAGGAAATTATATCATATTATTGTTTTAATATACACTTTATTTCAAATAATAATATGTCTTGCTTCTAATAATGAAGTCATGGATTTAGATAAATTTATCAATGTTCTAAATCAAGACCCTTTATTAATCAAATACAACAAAACCCCTTCTGTATTACCACTAAATAGATACGAAGTATTGATGATAGAGGAAGCTAAAAGAAACGAATATAAAAGTTACGGTGGTCTCTTTGACAAAAATAGACATATCAATCAATTTATGGGAGATTGTTTATTTATTGGAGGAGGGAAATTATTTGGTAATCGTGGTGAAAATGATGGAATAACTGTATTGATTAATATAGAGAATGAGCTTCAACAAATAGATGAAGTAATTAATAAATTGCGTTCCGGGCAATGGGAATACGATCAACATACAGGCAAAAAGTTTGCAACAAGCAAAGAAAAAAAAGATTATATAAAGCAATTAAAACTTAAAAAAGTTTTATACAAAAAAGCATTTTTCTTAAAGAATCAAGATATTTTAGATAAATTTTATACTCTGAATATAGAACCAAATGTTAAACCTGATATACTTGCTTCTATTACTAACACCTATGATTTAAGAGAAATTCCTGATCACAGATTTGATAATGTAGAGTTTGAAAATGTTCCTTGTAGTGTATTTCTTGATCCTAATTTATATCCAAATCT
>CAYZUJ010000116.1:0-4043 GCA_964481375.1 uncultured Neisseria sp.
TGTTAATGACCTATCTTTTATCTTTAACAATGCTTTCTTTTGCACTGTTATTTTTTCTCCTCACTCTTTTGAGCAAGGACGGTATTATATGCAAAATATGTGCCGGCTGTCAAATCTATTTTTAACTTTTTTTAAAATTTATTTTAAATGTGTATTTTTAATTTATACAAATTCAAGGAGTTTTGATTTTTTCTTTAGAAGTGGATTAGAAGAATTAGTTGTATTTAGATGTTTATTTTTACTTATTAATATATTATAAATTCCTTCGAATATTTTTTTCTGCGTATCTGTATTACCTCCTTGATAAATTTCATGAGGCATTTTTCGCAATAGATTAACAAATCTTTTTAGAAAACTTATATATTGAAAATCATTTATATCACCAATAGTAATACTTTTACTTAAATTATTTATACTTAACTCTGAAATAAAACTACTTTCAGCTAAAGTTAAAATTTGCCACAATAAATCGTGATAGTTTTCTTTTACTAAAAATTTATTATCTATTAATTCTTTTATAAATACCTTACTTCTTTGATACATAGTATTTATAACTAATAAATATCTTTCAGTCCTAATTAACTCAACTAGTTTATTTCTATCTTCAAATTGTAATTTATCATTATGCGTTAATATCTTAATTTGATTAGCCCTAACTTTCATATAAGTAGAAATTAGATTTGTAAAATCCCCATCAAATGTGTCCCTAATAAAATAAAGAACTTGCTTTAAATTATTAACACTTAAGTTTCCTGAACTAATTTTAGCTAATCCATCAAAAAACTTTACTGAGGCTTGATCTTTTTTAAAAAAATTTGTTAAACTACTCCAAATTAATAAATATTCCGAATTTTCACTTTCATACTTTTTTATTAATTCCTGTAACTGTCTTTGTAATCTCTTTTTATTACGTCTTTGCCTTAATAATTCTAATATATAACAAATCATTAAATATGTCTGCCCTACATTATTAGAATTACTTGATAAAAATTTAATTACTTCCTCAAACTCAATATCATCTGTGCTTGATTCTATTTTATCCACTAGATCGTTAAGCCCTTTTTTCTTAATTGTACTATCTTCAACAATATTAAAAAGAAATTCTAAATCTTCAGCTACTAAATACTGTAATTTAAAATTTATTTCTTCTGTATCTTGACTAGTAGCAACTATTTTTTGATAAATATTATTAAGATTTTCTGCAGGATTATCAATCATTTTCATATCTTTAGTAAGCTGTTCACTAGACATCTCGTCTTGATGAGAAAAATAACTAGAATCTTCAAATTGCTTAGTTTCTTTAGCTTCCCTAGTCTTTTCTTTATTTAAACGATTCCTTACTAATAACCCATTATATCTTTTTTTATATATAAGTTCATCTAGTTTATCTATAACTTGAGGTTTTAAAGCAACGTCTGAAATAGCCATATTAAATTACTTTTAACTCAGTATTTGTTTCTACAATTTTAAGCTTTTTTATAAAAGCAAATTCTTCTAATTGTGCTTTTAATTGATTAATATTTATACGCATTAAATATAAATTAGTTTCACATATACATTCATTATCTAATAAAGCATCATCAACCTTAAAAATTATATTATTAAAACTATTTATTAATTCATCCTGTATATTTTTTAATACTATTTTATTTGCAGAAATTGTCAATTCTTCATTTTTGCTAATATTTGATTTTTTTAACTCTTCTTTTATCATAAAACTTATATGTTTGCTAAAATTATCAAGTACTCCTAATTTGAGCAAAACTTCATTGATAATAGAATATATTTCACTTTCTAATTTTTCTACAAACTGCTGATTTTTTTGCTGTAATTGTAAATTAAGCCTTTTTGAATCCCGATGTACCTGCCCTAAAGCCTCTTTATATGCCTCTTTCTTGATTAATTCTGCTTCAAGTTTAGCATTACGGATTAATTCTTTGCAATATAATTCAGTATTTTTTTTAATAGTAGTACTATTAAAATAAGCCTCTACCGCTGAAGCTTTAAATATTTTAGGATTATTATTCATTTTTAACCTACTCTTTTTTATTATCGAATTCAATTTGTTTAATAAATAATTTTGCTCTTGCATTCATTTTCTTATCTTGACTACTGATTAAAAACTCTTTTAAATATTCAATGGATGTCTCGGTTTTTTTTAAATAAAAAGAACAAACGCCTAAATAAAATAAACAGTCTTTTTGATTTTCTTTATCTAGATCATATGCTGTAAAATATGTGCTATATGCATTTTCATAATCTTTTATTGCATGTAAACTTCCAGCTAATGCTTTCAAATAATAAATATTAAATGGATTATAAATCAAGAGAAATTGGAACAGTTTAATCGCATGCTCATAATTACCTATACTAACAAATTTAACACCTAAATTATATATATAAGCTAATTCACCTTCATCTAAATTCATAAAAGAAGAAGAACCTTCCTTATCAAGCTCTTTTATCTGCTTAATAATTTCATTAAACTGTTCCATAATCTGATGAGTTTTCATTAATTAACCTTCTAAAATCAACGTACACCTTTCATAGCTGCATTCAATATTTGATTCATAATTTTTGTTAATGCCGGAATACTTTCCGCTAACTCTTTTATAATTTCTGCAATTTGCTCACTACTACCTTTCAATGCAGTTTCATACGGTTTAAAAATAGTATGAAATGCATCTGCATGTGCTTTATATAATCCAACATCTGCTTTAACTTTAGTACTATTAAAATTTTTTCCACTTGAAAATAAATTCATTGTGCTATTTGTAACCTGATGAAATGGTGCTTGCATATTCCACCCTTGTAGTGCTGATTGCAATTTTATTGTCAATTGCTGCCACTGACTAGCCTGTACTTCAAGATCTACTTGAGGATTTCTCATACGAGAAAGAGCTACACCATAATTATATGTAACACCTACAGTACATGCAAATGAGAGCACAGCAGAAGAAATCATTTCAACAATAACCCAAATCTCTTGCTCTGATAAGGGTTTATCACTACTTGGTGCTATTTTTAATTTTCGCAACATCTCAAAAATAAGAAGCGATAATGTCCCACCAATACCACCACTAAGACCTTGTTCCCAAGATAATCCATTCTGCGGTTCATTATCATTGCTATTACTTAACTTAGCAATTATTGATTTAATAGCAGACACAAGCGTTCCTATCAATGTTAGAGTAAGGTTAATAATCATAGCTCTTACTGCAAACTTGGAAAGATTTGCTGCAACATTAGTAAACAGATGCGTAACTCCAGTAAAAATATTAGCACCCAAAATAAGTAGATTAAAAATTGTTTGTGCAATTTGAGTTCCAGTTTTGTCTGAACCAAAAAAGGCAAATAATCCATTCTGCATAATATCAATTGCTGTTTGATTTTTAGGATCATATAAAACAAAAAATGACGCTCCTAGTTTAGTGACTGTTTGTGCTAAGGCCATAATTGTAATTACCAATAGAAATGCATTACCAGTAGCAATGGCAAAAGCTGCTACTATAATTTCTACAATTGATAATACAATATTAACAATTGCAGACCACCACGTGGCATTTTCTATTTTTTTTTGTAACTCAGCCATTTTCAATTTTGATTCTGAATTTGCTGCATCTGCAACCATTTGAATTAATTTATTACATTGGTCTAAATAATTAACTATCGAATCTTGGTTTACAGCAATATTCTTCATAAATTTATTTTTCATATCAAAAAGTATTAATAAACTTAATAAATCTTGCAAAAAAGATCGCGTTTCATCAGAAAAATTTGCATTATTAGTATAAATGTCTTTTATAAGATTATCATCTACTTTTTTTTCTATAGTGTTAATTTTAAATTGAGGTACAAAAAATTCATTATTAGCTGCAGAAAAAGGTTCTCCAGAAAAAACTATAGGATCTATAAATTTTGTTTTTTTCAAAAAATCATTATCATAAAGACTATCTATATTATTGATTTTTTTGCCAACTGTATCTAATGATTGAACTGCTTGCATAATTAATTACTCCAAATATTTTTTACTGAATACGAAC
>CAYZUJ010000117.1:0-4035 GCA_964481375.1 uncultured Neisseria sp.
TATTAGCAAACTTAAATATACCTTTTCCATGATATTGACCATTTTTGAAGTCGCCCTCATATTTATCCCCGTTAGCAAAAATCAACAAACCATATCCGCTCATGAGATCATCAAAAAAATCTCCTTTATATATATTACCATTTTCATATATCATTAAACCTTTTCCGTGACGCTTATTATTCACCCAATCCCCTTCATAGCTTTCACCGTTAGTACATTCCATTATACCTTTTCCATGCCGTATACCTTCTACAAAGTCGCCTCTATATTGGTTACCATTTAATGATGTATGTACTACGCTTCCGGTTAATTTATTATTTTTAAAATAACCTTCATAGGTATTACCTTCATCATCAATAATGATTTCTTTTTTTGGTATATTATTTATGCAATATTCTTTGCATTTTTTAATATTTAAATCTAAAGCGTTTTGATTGTTTTGTTGAATATTAGTATTTAGTAGTGGACATATGTTCATTTTTATATACTCCCTCAAAATAATTTTATAAATATAGAAATTATAATATTTGGCTATAAAAAATATTGAGCATTTTAATCCAATGCTAAAAAAATAAAATTTTGCCTCCAAAAAAATATTATTATTAATAATTTTAGATAGCATTATAGTACCATAACAAACTTTTATCAACAATAGTGAAGAATCACTATATTACAATATATATGTTTATTAAAAATTTATATGCATTTGATACACTATTAGCATACAACAAATTAATATGTTTATAATCACTTCAATATAAAGCTAAATCTCATTTTTATTATAATTTAAAAGTGCTCTTTTGTGATATAATAACACTAAATTAGCTACATTACCATACAAAAATAAGAAAACATATGTAGTAACGAGTCATGAATTACCTATAAATGTTGTTAGCAATACTATTGAAATAGTATCAAGTATTGATGATTTTTTAACTAAAGCACAACAAGACAAAGTTAGCAAAATATGGCTAATTGGCAGTGCACAACTAGCATCAGCATTTTATAATCTTGGTTTGATTGATGAATATATTATTACTGTGATTCCGCAAATTCTGACTGAAGGTATTGCCTTACCGCAAAGCATTATTGATAAATTACATAAGACTGAATATATTACTTATGATATTGGAGCTAAACAATATCACTTTTTTTTGAGATAAACATGTGTAAGCTTAAAACGACATTTTATATATTGACTATGGTTGCATTTAGTACATTGAGCTTTGCTGCTTCTTAGCATTCGATGAGTAAATCTCAAGTGCAGCAAGCGTTCGTCAATAAAACATTTACCTCAATTGCTACAGATAATTTGAATGGTCGTACAATTAATAATACTTTTTCAATGTATCTGGATAGCAAAGGCAACATTTGGGGTAAAATGTCTCAGAAACCAGCTAACGAGCCACAAACAGATCAAGGCGTGTATACAATTAAGAGCGATGGCAGTATGAATATTACATGGCACCATTGGGATAATAAAAAAGAATTGCATGCACTTTATTTTGAAACAAAGAATGCATATGTTGCTGTTGGCAAAGACCAGATGTTTCATACTGTTTTTATGAAAGAAGCCATACAATCTGGTAATCATCTATAAATAACTTGGATTAAACAAAATGAGACATAGAAAATCAATTACAATTTACTTTAACTTGACCATCATAACCACAATGCTGTCTTTTATAACAACAGTATCTTCTGCCAAAGAAATTGCACTAACATTAAAAGCAAAAACACAATATCCTATAAATATACATTATGCATTTCTAAGTAACAAAATTAAATATGAAGGTTATCTGAATTCTATGCAAGACAAAGAAGTTCAATACATTTATGTAAATAGGATACCGGATAATGATGAAGTATTAATTACAATAGATAAAATGAACACTGCCAATCGAACCGTATTTAACGATCCCTGTGAAATAAAACTAAATAGCAATAACTTAAATGCAACAATCACTATAGGTTTTCAAGGGGATCCTGCTACACATGGCAGCTTTAATTGTTTTGTCCAAAAAAGCTAATACATTATTTCATAAATAATCCATTCCTATAACACTAATGAATAAAATATTAAAGAAAAGGATAAAGAATGCGCGGATATTTAAATTTATTGATACTTGGCTATTTGCCTTGGTTGATTGTAGATAATCTAATTAATTACTTTTCACCAATTATTTCAATTTTAATTGCATTAGCTATAATTGCCCCATTTGCATATAAAACAGCAAAACAACAGGATTATATTGGTCTAGTATTTACCTCAGGATTTCTAGCATATTGTGCTAATTTACTATTTCATCAAGCTATCTTTGCTTTGTATGCAAAAAGCACCCTGTTAATTGTTGGTTTAGTAGCCCTACTAACTGTTATTATAAGAAAACCGTTTACCATTACTTATGCAAAAGTAACAGTTAGCTCAGACAAATGGAAGCATCCCACATTTATCAAAATTAACATGATTATTTCATTAGTTTGGGCAATAATATTCCTAAGTGAATACGTTCTTAAAATTCTTAATGTACCATATTACACAACCTTTAATATTTTATTAGTTGTTATTGGATTTAAGTTTTCAAGCAAATTCCCAGACTATTATTTACAAAAGAATAAATACATTAATTGAGCGGAGAAAAGGAATATTTATTGTTAAACCTACCCATTCAGATGTTTTAACTAAAGTAAATACAAAATTAATAACATAAAAAAAATATCTCAATGATCGATAACCACAATTTAGGAAAAAAGTAACTTGAACAATTTTAAAATTAAAGTAATAACAACCTTGCTGAGCTGTTTATTAATTTCTTCATCATTTGCAACTATTACCACATTGAATCAAAATGATAAAACTAAAATACAGAAATTTATGCAAGCCAATCATATACCTGGTATAGCAGTTTATATCTATAAAAACGGAAAAGAACAAGAGTATTTATATGGCTACAGCAATCTTAAAAACAAAACTCTAATAACGAATAACACGTTATTTGAATTAGGCTCAATAACAAAAACCTTTACTGGGTTAGTACTTGCAAAATTAATTACTAATAATAAAGTTGGCTTAGAGGATAAAATTAGTATAAAAAGTAGTCCAGATTTTCAAAACATAACGTTATTGCAACTAGCTACACATAGTTCAGGATTGCCATATAATATAGCTGGATTACCTTATAATTGTTCAAATAACACTGAGTATCAAAATAGACTAGCAAACTTTCTGCAAAAAGATCATTTATTGTTTAAACCGCAAACTAAGTTTCTCTATTCAAATATAGGATTTAGCCTATTGGGTAAAGATTTAGCTAACCGAGAACAACAAACATTTGAACAATTGGTGCGAAATAATGTGCTTTCTCCATTAAGCATGCATTCCACTGTTTTGACGGTTGATGGTATTGAGTATAAATCCTATGCTAAAGGTTATTCTGCAATGGATAAACTAGCAAGGACTCCTAAAGAAGGGATGCTGGGCGCCTCATGGGCAATGAAATCTACTATTTCAGATATGCGATTATATTTAAAAGCAATGCTGTCTTTAGATAATACACCAGCTAGTTTATTACCCGCAATTAAAGTAGCTCAAACACCATATATTCAATTAGATATTAAATCTAATTATTTGCACCAAATTGGATTAGGTTGGTCAATTGCTCCACTTGACGGAGTAGGTAAAGAAACACTATTAGCTCAACCCAAAAATACCAATAAAGCACATACCCCTATATCTATTACCAGTATTTTAAATGCTAAATATATCGATAATGCCTTAATTGAAAAAACAGGCTCAACCGATGGTTTCCGTGCCTATATAGGAGTAATACCAAGCCAAAAGGTTGGCGTGATTGTACTAATTAATAAATTTACACCGAATTATGATGAATGGAAGCATTTTGGTCGTAGTCTAGTTCTTAATTCAAGTTCTATGGAAAATGCATCAGTGGATAATGAGCAAACCTTATGAACAAAAATTTAGGGTAAATTAAATCGCAGAGCTACAGAGCTAGTGCTAGACTGGGCTGAGTTGCA
>CAYZUJ010000118.1:0-3989 GCA_964481375.1 uncultured Neisseria sp.
GATATCTATATATTTCATAATCCAAATACCAATAAACAATGGGCAAATAGTAATAAAGTTAGTGATGTATGGTATAAACTATTATCAAAGCTTAATATTAAATATCGTAACTGTTATCAAATGAGACATACCTTTGCCTCTACGTTATTATCTAATGGTGAAAACCTTTGGTGGTTAGCAACTCAAATGGGTCACGTGGACGTAGAAATGATTTTTAAACGTTATGGTAGATGGATTCCCAAATCTGAAGACAAAAAGTATGATTTTGTTGGAAAGTATTAAAAGAATACTTTATAATGTTTATAAACACTGAGTTTATGAAAAAAAATCTGGGGCAAATTTGGGGCAAACCTGAGGTAATTCCACGTATTTTAAGGCATTAATAGTTATTCTTTGATGTTTGGTAAAAGTTAAAAATGCACTTGGTACAAGGGGTTTTAGGTGTTTTAGATATATTTGGGTGGTGCCGAAAGTGGGACTTGAACCCACACTCTGTTGCCAGAACCGGATTTTGAGTCCGGCGCGTCTACCAGTTCCACCATTTCGGCAAGGGCATCATTATATTATATGGGCAACCAAGTAGTCAATAATAATTATTTGTGATTCTTAATAAAATCTAAGACTTCATTTACGTGATTAGGAACTTTTACTGCACGCCACTCTTTAATGATATTTTTATCTTTATCAAGAATAAAGGTTGATCTTTCAATTCCTCGTACTGTTTTTCCATACATATTTTTATTTTTAATAACTTTAAATAAATTACAGGCAGTTTCATCAGGATCTGAGATCAATTCAAAAGGAAGGGAAAAACTATCTCTAAATTTGCAATGAGAATTAACACTGTCTCTTGAAATTCCTATAATTTCATAACCTAATTTTGTAAAATCTTTATAATGTTTGGCAAAATCTTGATTTTCTATAGTACAGCCAGGGGTATTGTCTTTAGGATAAAAAAATATTACTATTGGTTTAGATATTTTTGCTAAATCAAAATCTTTTCCAGAGCTAGATGGTAGAGTAAAATTTATCATTCTTAAACCTTTAAAAAATTTTATAATTGTTAGGATGGACCTGTTTTTCTGGTATAATTATAAACTAAAAATAATGTTATTTGTAAAATATAATCTTTAGAAAAGATCATTCTTAAATATGAAAAAAACAGTTATAGCAGCTATAGCTGCAATCAATAAAGATATGGTCATAGGAATAGATAATAAATTGCCATGGCATATTCCAGAAGATTTAAAATTTTTTAAAGAAATTACTCTTAATAAACCTATTATTATGGGTAGAAAAACATTTGAATCAATTGGTAGAGCATTACCAAATCGAAAGAATATTGTTATATCTAATAATCCAGAGTTAATTTTAGAAGGAGCGTTTATATATCCTTCATTAATTGATGCAATTAATGATAATGAGAACTTTGCGGAAATCTTTATTATTGGTGGAGCAGAAATTTTTAAGCAGGCTATTGAATTTGTAAATAAGCTATATTTAACTATAGTGGATGTAAAGATAAGTAATCCAACAGCTTTTTTCCCAAAAATAAATTTTAATGAGTGGCATTTAATTAAACAAAATTCAATTATCTCTAAAAGTGGAATTAATTGCAATTTTAAAGAATATGAAAGAAATGGGGTTAAAAATGGATAATAAAAACCTTGTTTTAGGGTATATAAAGTTAAGTATCGTAATACTTATTTGGGGTGGCGTATATCATGTGGCTAAATTTTTAACTAATGGAACGGACCCATTTACTCTTAGCTTTACTCGGTTTTTTATTGCATCAGTCATTTTATTAATATTACATCATAATTCTAATGGTATTAACGGTTTTAAAAAAACTAAAAAAGATTGGATGATTTTATTTTTAATTGGTTTTTTTGGAATATGTTTATATAATTTATTCTTTTTTGCGGCTGAATCACTTATTTCTGCAAATATTGTTTCCATAATTTATTCTTTAACCCCTTGTATCACTGTATATTTAGGTTCAATTTTTTTAAAACAAAAAATTGGTGTTGGTGGAAATATTGGAATTTTAATTGCTTTGATTGGTGCGATAGGGGTTATAAGTCTTTCTGATGGTGATTGTGGTAAAATTTTTTGTAGTAGTTTATTTCGTCATATATCATTAGGGCAAACATTTTCAATTTTAGCTAGTTTTTGCATGGCAATTTATAGCATTTTAAATAAGAGGGCTAGCCAAATGAATATAAGTTCTCTGACTATTACAACTTTTAGTTCATTCTTTGGTATGGTTTTATTATTAATTCCTTTTCTAATATGGGGAGATGCTAGATCATTATTATCAAAATCGTGGGAATTTTGGCTAGCAATGGGCTATACTTCGATTCTTTCTACAGTAATTGCTTATAAATGGTATAGTGATGCAATTCAAGAAATTGGGATGGGGCAGACTGTGGTTTGTCAAAATGGAATCCCTTTTGCCACAATTATAATTGGAGCGCTTTTCTATAATCAGGGAGTTAGTTGGGGGGTATTTATTTCAGGAGCAGTTATAGTTTTTGGGGTAATAATAACTAATTTTTCAGTAAATAGATATAGTTAATTTTATAGTAGGCTAGTTTTTAATTGCTAAATATGATATAATAAAAGGTTTATATTGAGTTTTACTTTAGGAGTTTATATGTCAATTGAGCGTACATTATCAATTATAAAACCTGATGCGGTTGAAAAAAATATAATTGGTAAAATTTATAGTAGATTTGAAGATAATGGCTTAAAAATATTAGCCGCAAAAATGAAGCATTTATTAGTTGAAGAAGCTGAGGGCTTTTATGCTATCCACAAAAATCAAAGTTTTTTTAATGATTTAATAAAGTTCATGGTGTCTGGCCCAGTTATTATTCAGGTACTTGAAGGTGAAAATGCAGTAGAAAAGCACAGAGAAATTATGGGTGCAACTAATCCTAAATTAGCAAAACCTGGAACTATAAGAGCAGATTTTGCATCAAGTATTGATGCAAATGCTGTTCATGGATCAGATTCACTTGAAAATGCAGCTAGTGAAATAAAATATTTTTTTACATCAAGTGAAATTTGTCCAAGAGTGTAGATTAATTTATCATAATGAAAATAAATTTATTAGATTATACCCAAGATTCTCTAACTACATTATTTGAAGAATTAGGTGAAAAAAAGTTTAGAGCAATACAAGTATTTCGTTGGATACATATTTATGGTAAATGTAATTTTGATGAAATGACAGATATTGCCAAATCTTTACGGTTTAAATTGAATGAAATTGCAGAGATTAAAACTCCATTTTTAGTTTCAGAAAATAAGGCAAGTGACGGTGTTATTAAATGGGCGCTTGAAGTTGGTGATGGTAATAAAATTGAAACTGTTTTTATTCCTGATGGCGAACGTGGAACTTTATGTATTTCTTCTCAAGTGGGTTGTGCATTAGAATGTCAATTTTGTTCAACGGGACGACAAGGATTTAACAGAAATTTAACTGTTGGGGAAATTATAGGGCAATTATGGTGGGCTAATTGGCGTCTTGGTAGATATGATAGCGGTATTTCTTCAGAAAAATTAATTACTAATGTAGTAATGATGGGCATGGGAGAGCCGTTAGCCAATTATGAAAATGTTGTTAAAGCGATGAAAATAATGTTAGCTAATAATGCTTATAATTTATCTAGGCGCAAGCTCACGTTATCCACCAGTGGTGTAATTCCAGCATTGAATAGATTAAGAGAGGATTGCCCAGTCTCATTAGCAGTAAGCCTGCATGCTTCAAATGATGAAGTTCGCAATAAAATAATACCTTTAAATAAAAAATACCCAATTAATAATTTACTATTTGCTTGTAAAAGTTATTTAGAATTTTCACCAAAAGATTATGTAACTTTTGAATATGTAATGTTAAAAGATGTAAATGATAGTTTAACCCATGCTCATGAACTGGTAGGATTAATAAAAGGCTTTAAATGCAAATTCAATTTAATTCCTTT
>CAYZUJ010000119.1:0-3922 GCA_964481375.1 uncultured Neisseria sp.
CCAGGGATTAATAAATTAATTAATTTAAGAAGGCTTGACTTATCTCATAATCAAATCACAAGAATAGAGGAAAATATATTTTATGAATTAACCAATTTAAAAAGGTTAGATTTGTCTTATAATATATTTGAGAAAATATCACTTAAAGCTTTGGATAGCATTAATATGCGTTGTCAAATAGTACCTTCACGATTAAAGTTAAAGTTGATGGGGGTTAATCAAGAAGAGAAGATAATTCATGATAAAATAGCTAAAGAGTTCATTAATATTAGGAATAATTGTATTAATAGTTATTTTAAAAATGATCATTATATGATATTAAAACAAGAAGGTATTGAAGATTATAACAACTTTATTAATAATAATTATATTGAATTAGACAATAAAAAGTTAAATTTACGCAATGAAATTACTTGGGAAAATATATTAGATATAAATGAAGATACTATCAATAAAATTGAAAATAGTAAATTTGTTTTACTAAAACGGGACGGAAATATATATGATATTTATGATTTACCAGCAATTGACCAATGGTTGATTAAAAATCAAAAAGGTAATTTATTTACTAAGAAAAAAGTTAAAGCTGATGAAATTATTGGCGGGCAAGAACTATTAAATATGTTGCAAATTTATGATAGAAATCTTATTTTAAATGATTCCAAATTATTTCTATAGGGTGTAGAATAGTTTTTTTTGCTAATTTATTTACTTGAGAACGGCAGGAAAAGCCACTGGCAATAACCTCATTATTTTCAAGATATGGTTGCCAATGCATTATAAATAGTTTTTTTGAATTTTCTTGGTGTTCTTTTTGATAACCATAACTACCTGCCATACCACAGCAACCAGTATTTTTAATTTCTAAGGGTATTTTTAGATTTAAAAAAATGTCCTGCCATAATTTAGCTTCATTAGGAATTAGTGCTAGTTCAGTACAATGAGATAATAATAAATATTTTTTATTTATCAACTTATTAGGTTTTGAAAAATCAATTTTAGCTTGTGCAAAAAATTCTGCTAAAGTAAATACTTTTCCATTAAGGGGGCTAGCAAAATTATTAAATTCATCCCGAAACATTAATGTAATAGTATTTTCTAAACCAATAATTGGAATATTTGCTGCAAGTAAAGGGTCTAATAAATCTTTTAGTATTTTGGCCTGTTTTTGAAATTTATTAATAAAACCACCGACAATAAGCGATTTACCACTTGCTTTAGGATAAATAATATAAGGGGAATAACCAAAAGTTTTTAAGATATTTATTGTTGCAAATAAAATATTATTATCAAAAAATCCTGTAAAAACATCAACAAAAATTACTACAGCATTTTTATTAAAATTATTGATTTGATTTTTATCTTTATAAAAAGAAATATTTCTTTTCCTTAATTCTTTAAATAATGGGGTTGAAGAAGAAAATAAGGGTAAATTAGTTAAATTAAAGGTAGGAACTATTTTTTTTCTAATTAAAAAATTCCATAAACTAGGCATAATTGCAATATAACGTAAAATACTTTCTATATGCCCCAGTAATAACTCTTTAAATCTACGTTTTCTGTATAGTTCGTGATAGGTATTAAGAAATTTAGAACGTAAGTCAGGAATGTTTACTTGAGTAGGGCATTTACCAGCACAACCTTTGCACCCTAAACAACCATTCATTGCATCAAATGTTGATTGAGCTATTTGTTTTTGTTGTGCTAAGTTTTTTTCTGATTGAGTTCTTAACCATTCTTTAACTAAAGTAGCTCGACCTTTTGGTGAATGTATTCTATCCCCAGTTGCTTTGTATGAGGGACACATTACATTTGTTGAATCTTTATTAAAGCATGCACCATTTCCATTACAAATCATAGCATTAGCATAAGTTTTTTGTAATTGTGAGTTAATTTTTTGATCTAATTGCCCACGCATGGGAACTGTTTCAATATGTTCTAATTGTAAATTTAATAGGTATGGAGTAGCTATTTTATTGGGATTTAAGCGGTTGTTAGGATCAAAAATCCCTTTAATTTTGCATAATATGGAGTAAAGAATTGGACCAAAAGTTTCTGGGACGAATTCACCACGGAATCCTTTCCCATGTTCTCCCCATAAAATTCCTTTATATTTAGTAACTAGTTTAATTACCTCTTCAGTTATAGGGCGAATTTTTTGCCTATCTTCTTCAACTTGCATATTTAGAGCTGGGCGTACATGAATGCAACCAACATCAACATGTCCATACATCGCATAATCTAAGTTTTTTTTGGCCAGTAATTGTTGAAATTCTTCTACAAATTTAGCTAAGTTCTCAGGAGGAACAATTGCATCTTCAACAAAAGCAATGGGTTTTTTATTGCCAGGCATTTTTGCAGCTAGACCAACAGCAAGTGATCTAATTGACCATAATTGGTTTATGTACTCGTTATTGGTTATTATTACATATTTAGATTTACGTTTGTCTAGGGCTGATTTTAATTGAAGAACTTTTTCTTGTATATTATTTTCAAGATCATCAACAAACTCTATAAAATTAGAAATATAGTTTTCTTCATGAATATCAAGCAATTTAGCAAGTTGTGGCCAATTAGGCAGTGAAGTGGCACTTTTTTGTACTTTTTCATCTACAGCTTCAATAGCAAGTGGTTTATAGTTAATTAAAAAATCAGCATCTTTTAATGCATCTAAAAAAGTATTATAATGAACTACAACAAGTATTTTATGTTTAGGGATTGGTAAAAGTTTTAGTTTTGCAGCAGCTATAATGCCTAAGGTTCCTTCTGAACCAGCAATTATTTTAGTTAAATCAAACTGCCCATTTTGATAACACTGTTTAATGTTATATCCAGATAGGGGGCGTTTTAATGAAGGAAATCTATTATTTATTTCAATTTGAATATTTTCTGGATTAATGAGATTAATAATTTGTTCATAAATATTTTTAGTATCTATCGTATTATTAATAATATTAGGGTCACTATCAATAATAGTTCCATCGTGCATAAGTAGTTTTACGCCTATTAAATGATCACCAGTTTTACCATATACTAATGAACCTTTACCAGCGGCATCAGTAGCTATCATACCCCCAATAGTCGCACGATTTTCAGTTGAAATCATAGGAGCAAAAAATAAGCCATATGGTTTTAAATATTGATTTAATTCACTAAGTATTATTCCAGGTTCTACAGTAATCGTTTTTTCATCAGGGTTAAATTCAAGAACACGAGTCATGAAGCGACTTAAATCGATTACTATACCGCTAGTTAAAGATTGTCCGTTAGTGCCAGTTCCACCCCCACGACTAGTAAAAGTAAGGTTTTTAAATTCTTCATTATTTGCAGCATTAATTATTATTTTTAAATCATCTAAATGTTTTGGTTGAATTACAGCTTGTGGCATAAGTTCATAAATACTATTATCCGTAGCATTTAATAAACGATTAGGATAGTCATGATGAAAATCACCCATAAAACCTTTAATAGTGAGATAGTTTTTAAACTGTTCTATTATTAGTGGAGTTATTGCTAAATTAGTTTTAATCATGTTTAGCCAGAATATTTATTAGCAAAGTGATTCATAAAATCTACTAGTTTATCAACAGCATGTTCAGGCATAGCATTATAAATGCTAGCTCTAACGCCTCCTACAAGCAGATGTCCTGATAGATATTTTAAACCAATTTTATCTGCCTCTTTAAGAAATAAATCAAGCAGGTTATTATTTTGAATATTAAAAGTAATATTAATTTTAGAACGATAATTTTTTTCTATTTTATTATTATAAAAATTATTACTTTGGTCGATGCAGTTGTAGAGTTTTTCTGCTTTTCTTTTATTTATGAGGCTCATTTTTTCTATACCGCCTTGTTCAATAAACCAATCAATCATTAGATCCATCATATAAATGGGAAATGTTGGTGGGGTATTAAGACCA
>CAYZUJ010000120.1:0-3844 GCA_964481375.1 uncultured Neisseria sp.
AATTGGTTACGTGAAGGTGATATTTTTAATGATGGCTACAATAAAGAATTAGATCATTTACGTAATATAAAATCTAATGGAACCAAATTTTTACTTGATATGGAAGAGATAGAGAAAAAAAGAACTCAAATTAATAATCTTAAAATTGAATTTAATAAGATTCATGGATATTTTATTGAAATAACTAATAGTAATTTAGATAAAGTCCCCGTGGATTATCGAAGGACACAAACTTTAAAAAATGCAGAAAGATATACCACACCTGAATTAAAAAAATTTGAAATGGAAATTATTTCCGCTAAAGATAAAGCTATTGAAATTGAAAAAAAACTATATGATGAAATTTTAAACTTTCTTAATCAGTATATATCTCCTCTACAAAACTTATGTAAATCAATAGCTACTCTTGATGTTTTAAATAATTTTGCTAAAATTAGCCAAGAAAATAACTTTAATCGCCCTAACCTTGTCTCAGATTCAATCATAAATATAAATCATGGACGACATGCTGTTATAGAAAATCAGGTAGAGCAATTTATTGCAAATGATATTTCTTTGGATTCTAATAATAAATTTTTATTGATAACAGGTCCTAATATGGGCGGAAAATCTACTTATATGCGGCAAACCGCTTTAATAATATTGTTAGCTTATTGTGGCTCATTTATTCCAGCTAAGAGCGCTACTATTGGTCCTATAGATAGAATTTTTACCCGAATAGGCGCTTCTGATGACTTGTCTAATGGTAAATCAACTTTTATGGTAGAAATGACAGAATCAGCAAATATTTTAAATAATGCAACTGCAAATTCACTAGTATTAATGGATGAAGTCGGGCGTGGAACTTCTACTTTTGATGGATTAGCACTTGCTTATGCTATTTCTAAATATCTTATTGAAAAAATTCAATGCTATAGTTTATTTGCTACACACTACTTAGAATTAACCGAATTATCCAAAGAGAGCAATTTTGTAAAAAATATTCATTTAAGTGCTACAGAGTATCATGATAAAATTATATTTTTACATCGTATTAATGAGGGAGCGGCAGAAAAGAGTTATGGTATTCAAGTAGCTTCTTTAGCTGGTGTGCCAAAATCTATAATTAACTTAGCTAAAAAACATTTGCAACAACTAGAAAAAAAACAAGTTGCACCAATAGATTTATTTAGCTCTACTTTAGAAAATGAAAATATTATTCATGTTACATTAAACGAAAAAGAAACTAATGTTATAGAACGATTAAAAAATATTAATCCTGATGAATTAAATGCTAAAGAGGCTCTTGAATTGATTT
Organism: uncultured Neisseria sp.; assembly: GCA_964481375.1. Classification (GTDB taxonomy): domain Bacteria; phylum Pseudomonadota; class Gammaproteobacteria; order Burkholderiales; family UBA11063; genus Aquella. The sequence goes on from CAYZUJ010000120.1 coordinate 1,298, forward strand.
ATAATTTAAATACTCAATTATTATCATAGAAGCAAATATGACATGCTAGATAAACTAATTTTTCGAGAAGCTACTTTAAATGATTTAAAAGTAACCGTTATTTAGGCTTTATAGATAGTCATTTAGGAATGAAGTTATATTTGAGTTAATTAAAATTTACAAAGGAAAAAAAATGATAGAAGTTAGCGTGATTATGGGAAGTGAATCAGATTGGAATATAATGCAATATGCTGCAAAAACTTTAAAAAGTTTCAATGTAAATTATGAAACTCTAGTTATATCAGCTCATAGAACTCCCGATTTAATGTTTGAATATGCTGAATCAGCTGATGATCGCGGGTTAAAAGTGATTATAGCTGGAGCCGGTGGTGCAGCACATTTACCTGGCATGATAGCAAGTAAAACAATAGTTCCTGTATTAGGAGTGCCTATTGCTTCTACTTATCTTAAAGGGCAAGATTCATTATTATCAATTGTGCAAATGCCCAAAGGAATCCCTGTAGGAACTTTAGCTATTGGAGAAGCTGGGGCAATAAATGCTGCTTTATTGGCTATTTCTATATTAGCTAGATTTAATCAAGATTTAGCTGAAAGACTTAACTATTATAGAAAAAAACAATACGAAGAAGTAGTTAATATGACTTTGCCAGAGTTAGTTTGAAAATGCAAAAAACTATATTACCTCCACAATGTTTGGGTGTGATGGGTGGTGGACAATTAGCAAGAATGTTTGCTATAGCTGCAAAGCAAATGGGTTATAAAGTTGCAATTTTTACACCTGATAAAGAATGTCCTGCTAAATATTTTGCTGATCATCATATTATCGCCAGTTATGAAGATAAAAATAAATTAGGTCAATTTGCTAAAATATGTTCAGTAATTACTACTGAATTTGAAAATGTGCCTGCAGCTTCTTTAAAATATTTGAATGATTTTACTCCTACTTATCCTAATGCAGACGCAATTCTTATTGCGCAAAATCGGCTTAAAGAAAAAGATTTTTTTAATCAACTAGGGATAAAAACAACTTCATACTACCCTATTAATAAAATTGAAGATATCCAAAATATAAATAATGATTTTTTTCCTGCTATTTTAAAAACAAATAATTTTGGTTATGATGGTAAAGGGCAAATAAAAGTTATAAATAAAAAGGAACTAGAATTAGCATTTATTCATCTTAATAAAGTTAATTGCATTTTAGAAAAGATGGAAGATTTGGAATTTGAAGCATCAATTATTTTAGCAAGAAATTCTTTTGAAATAATAACTTATCCCATTAGCAAAAATGTTCATAATAACGGAATACTTGATTTTACTATTTCACCAGCTGAAATTAATTTAGATATTTCAAATATAATTACTGAAGCTTCCATAAAAGTGGTAAATAAATTAGATTATATTGGCGTGCTAGCTATTGAATTTTTTATAACTAAAAACAAACAGGTTTTAGCTAATGAAATAGCTCCCCGACCACATAATTCCGGGCATCATACTATTGAAGCAAATTTTACTTCTCAATTTGAACAACAAGTAAGAAGTATTTGTAATTTAAAGCTAGGTGAAACTACTATATTAAGTAATGCTATAATGTTAAACTTACTAGGTGATAACTGGCAAAACAATTTACCTCCATCTAACTTGCATCTTATACTATCACAATATAGTAACATAAAACTTCATTTATATGAAAAATTAGTTGCAAAAGAAAAAAGAAAAATGGGACACATGACTATAATGGGAAATAATATAAAAGAACTATTGGAACAAATGCAGCAAATTAAAAACTTATTATAAAATATTTGACATAAATAAAAGCAACTTTTCAAGCTACACTAATTCTAAATAGTAAAACAACCGCGTATAGTAATGCTATAATTCTTACTTGGTATTATATAAGTGATTTTTTATAGGTTAGATTGAAATAATGAGAAGGATTTTTCCTTTTTTAATATTTGCCACTATTAGCAGTGTTTGTTATGCTAATAGTATGCAATCTACTAGGGATTATGATCCATTAGTATTCTTATGGCTTGTTTTTTTCATTTTTCTATCTAGAGGTTTATCAATTGTTAGAAAAGTAGGTTTGCCATTAATTGTTGGCGAAATTTTTGCAGGCGTTATATTAGGCAGCATGGATTTCTTTGGTATAAACTTATTTAAAGATACTGAAAGTAATACTATAATTAAATTTTTAGCAGATTTTGGTGCTATTATTTTAATGTTTGAGATTGGATTAGAATCAAAACTATCAGATTTAAAACGAAATTTTAGAACCGGCATAAAAGTAGCATTGTCAGGAACATTTTTTACATTTATGGGTGGATTTTTTATTTCTTTTTTATTTATACCTAATGCATCAACCCAACTAAATTTATTAATTGGCGTAATTACTGCAGCAACAGCTACAGGTATAGCAGCAAAAACATTTAAAGAAATGGAAATCATTCATACTAGAGAAGTAAAAATTGTCATGGTCTCATCAATTCTTGATGAAATAATAAGTATTTTTTGTTTTGCAGTTATTTCTGCATTAATAATTGATAA
>CAYZUJ010000121.1:0-1577 GCA_964481375.1 uncultured Neisseria sp.
GGGTGCGGACGAAGACGAATAATTCTGGTGGTATTCAAGGAGGGATTTCTAATGCCCAAATGGGGCAATCTACTTACCAGAAATAACCTCCGCTTACAGGCAAAACGTTGCAGGATCATGGACCACAACTGTATATAACAATGAAATTAAGAGATTAATTTTTGAGGAAGAATTCATAAAGCTTTTGATAAAACTATCTAAATCTTTTCCCGAATGTAAAAATTCGTTCGACAAAATTATCAATAGTCATTTTTATTTTCTTTAACAATTATCTTTTGCGCTAAATAGATACTACGAATTACAAGGCGCAACACATGCACTTAATGATTTCTAATAAATAAAAATCAATAAAATATTTTTATATAATTCATCTATTCAAATCTTGTTAAAGTTTTTTAATCCAGATATGAATCATTAGGGCTCCGGAATCTTACAAATTTGGCTGGAATACCATAAGCAACTTGGTTGCTGAATAAATTTTTATTGACATAACTATTGGCACCAATTACGCAGTCTTTTCCAATTTTTATACTATTCTTTATTGTGGCATTTATAGAGATAGCTGATCGAATACCAATTTCTACCGAGCCTCCCGTAACAGCTGCTGGCGCCAAAGAAGAAAAGTCAGATACTAAACAATCATGATCGATAGACGCTTTAGTATTGATAATACAGAATTTACCAATTTTTGAATTTGGACCAACAACCGCTTGAGGCATTACCACAGCACCAATCTCAATTTCTGAAAAATAAGATATGGAAGCAGACTCATGTATCAAAACCGGAAAATTTAAATTTCCATAAGTATTAAGAAGATCTTTATAAATTTTTTCTCTTGTATAGTTATCTCCTATAGCAATAGCAAAGTTATACAAAAAATAATTATCAATTTCTAAAATATCTTCAATTATTTTTACACCCATTAAAAATTCACCTACTTTACCTCTATCAACAAAATTTTTAATTTCATATCCATTAGAAAGAGCAACATTTGCAACACTTGTAGCGTGCCCCCCTGCTCCAAATATTATGAGAGGTGATTTTTCATTATTATTTTTTTTCATTTTTTTATTTATAAATTCAAATTATTTTTGAATATTTAAGATGATCATATGATTGTATTAAATAATATATTTTTTAATTGCAATTAAAATAATAAATAAAAATATTGAAAGATATGAATTAAAAAACGAAGGAAATCAAGCTGCAATTAAAGAAATACATTCTATAACGCGCTGCTGATCATAAGATGATAACTCAGGATAAATAGGTAAACATAAAATTTGATTAGCCGCATTTGATGCGACTGGAAGGTTAGCCTTAGCTGATGAAGCATAGCCCCTATACATTGGAAACTCTGATATCAATGGATAAAAATATCGTCTTGCATTTATTCCATTCTTTTTTAATTTAAAATATAACTCATCACGCGTTAATGGATAGTTACATTCTACAAGTATAGGAAAATAAGAATAATTTGCTTTTATAGATATATTTGGTAAACATCTAATACCTTTTAAATTTTTAAAATTATCTCTATAAATAGAATCAATTCTTGATCGTTTGTGAATAGCTTG
>CAYZUJ010000121.1:1587-3825 GCA_964481375.1 uncultured Neisseria sp.
ATGCTTTAACTGCAAAACACCAAGTGCAGCATTAAATTCACTCATTTTTGCATTAATCCCTGGAGCGACGACTGTTACTTCATCCACGAAACCAAAATTTTTTAAATGATCTATTTTTTGTTTCATCTTAAGATCATGACAAATTATTGCCCCTCCCTCGAAAGTATTAAATACTTTAGTTGCATGAAAACTTAACACTGATAAATCACCATGATTTAATATACTTCCACAATGACAATCGACTCCAAACGCATGAGCTGCATCATAAATTACACGAAGATTATAGTTATCCGCAATCGACTGAATTGAGTCAACATCACATGGATTACCATAACAATGAACAGGCATAATCGCTGTTGTTTGAGGAGTAATTGCAGCTTCAATTTTTTTTGGATCTAAATTAAGAGTTATTGGATCAATATCAACAAAAACAGGTTTATTTCCATGCCACAAAAGAGAGTGGGCAGTTGCAACAAATGAATATGGCGTAGTTATAACTTCTCCAGTTATTCTAAGTACTTGCAAGGCCGTAATTAATGCCAAGGTACCGTTAGAAAATAATGATAAATGCTTAACTCCTAGTTTAATGCAAAGTTCTTTTTCTAATTGCTCATGAAAAGGACCGCCATTTGTAAGAATTTTATTATTCCATATTTTCTCAAGATATGGACTAAATTCAGATAAATCAGGAAGAAATGGCTGAGTCACATAAATTTGTTTATTATTCATAATAGTTTCTGACATGCCAAAATAATTATTACTACTGGAAATACATTAAAATTTATTAATAATAGTTTCAACTGTATTTTTATAAGTATAATTATTATAAATATTTATTCTAACTTGGTTACAAATTTCGATTAATTTATTCATATAATTAGGATCTTCAGATTTTTTAATTTTTTCTTTTAACTCATTAGCATTGCTATAAGTAAGTTCTTTAGCAAAAGGAAAATTAATAATGAAATCAGATTTAAAATCCGTAAGTAATACTCCCCCAGCAGCTATAACATCTAAAACCCTATTCGTTACTGCCGTATCAAATTGGAATCCACTAATATTAATGCTAATTTTAGAGTTTTTATAAATTGATGCTGTTTTATAGTAATCTTGAGTTGCAGGTTTATATGTAATTTTATTAGAAGGAATAATGTAGGTTTTTTTATCACCTTTTCCATAACTGAGATCGCCACCATATATATCTAGGTCCACATCAATAAAATTTAGTAGATCTCCTCGATACGAAAATGTCATTTTATTTAGAATATTTAACCAATATTGACGATTTATAAAATTATTTGATAATTTATTTTCTAAAATCAAGTCATCGACTGCTTGCTGAACGCTAAACGTACAATCAAGTAATCTTCTCCGAGCTATCGTTAGAAGATTAGGTGCTTCTTCAAATAATTCAACTGGAAATGTATCAAGTCCAGCCATTGTATGACCAACAAATGATATTGGCTCTTTTGTTGAAACACTGTTGTCTGATTTAAATTCTGTAGCGTGATCTATATAAAATATATTTCTAACTCCAAACGAACTTAGATCTTTAACATTAGACTTTTCTATACAAAAAATTCTTGAATTATCACTAACTTCTCTTAAAGCAGTGTATCTTTTTTCTAATTTTTCAATTGAGCCCGTACCGCAAAAAAGATTATCATGACATAAAAATACTAGTTTATGCTTCAATAATTCAAATAAGTATTTTTGAAACTTTTCGCTAAATTTATGTGCTCTTGCACCTTCATTTGAAAGTAAATAAAAATCAGCACTAATACCATTTATTGTTTCAATATAGGTTTGATCATCTGGAAAATCCGCCATAAAAAAAATAACTTCATGCCCATTATTTTCTAATGCAACTTTTAAAGCATGATTAATACGTTCATAGATTGGAACCTTTGATGATTCGAGTAATATTCTCATAATTTATTTTGATTAACTATTTTTAAAATATATATCTAATTTGATTTTCATAACCAAATTTATTTAAAATTAAATTAAAAAATAATTCTTTCACTTCTTTATACAAATAATCATTAGATAAATATTTTTCCATTAATTCATTTAATTCTTTGGGTGTATTGAATGTAATTTCATTGAAAACTGGCGCTATTTTTTCTAAATCATTTTTCTTATCAGTCAATAAAAATCCACCTGACGATATTACATCAATCACTCTATTATTTACTGCACTATCCATTTGAAAACTAGAAATATTGATATTGAATT
>CAYZUJ010000122.1:0-858 GCA_964481375.1 uncultured Neisseria sp.
GAAGTCTTTTGAATTAATCGAAAGGGCAGCGCAGCAAATACAGACTGTTAGAGCCCCCATGACATTTAGTTACGGTGCTACACAACATTCAAACAGGGCTGGTCTAGATAGAATTAACCAAGGAGAACAACGCCCCCCTATGACTAGAGATAAACCATCGTTATCATAATAAACACGGTTTAAATTATGTCGAATCATTAACTCAGTCACGTTTTAAAATCATTAGTCAAAATACCTGCACTATAAGAAATCAGGCTGATGAATCTGTACCAGGAAGCTTGTTATTATTGCAGGCCTAATCGTATGTTTTGACCTGGTAATTGCTCACACTCTTTAAGTTGTACGGATTAACTCTTCCCCTTGGGGCATAGGCGTCAACTTTAATGTTGGTTGACTTTGATTTCATATTAAAGCCTCCAACAACTGAAAAGATGTTCGCCTTTTCTTTCGTTTATGCTCTTTTAGAGCTGTTTTAGAAAATATTTCTATAACATTATGTAATAATTTTTTTAATAAATATTCTGATTTTAATGCTTTTATAAAATCTGAGCCATAAGTTTTAAGTTTTTTAAAAGCTTTAGTTAAGCTTATTTCAGGCTTTTCGTCTAATATATCAGCCTTTGTTAAATACAATACAAGTGTTACCAGAATCAATTTAGCATACATTTCACAAATTATTCTGGGCTGCTTTCTACCCGCTACTTTATCTATACCAGCCTGACTTTTACTAAGCTTGAACAGAAGCTCAATTTGCCATCTAAGTTTATATACAATAAATATATTCTTATCTGAAATCATATCATCAGGTATATTAGTAATGTAAATATCCCATCTATATAAATAAAGTGTGCTTTCTTT
>CAYZUJ010000122.1:868-2141 GCA_964481375.1 uncultured Neisseria sp.
CTCTTTTATCTGCTTTTGCTTTTTTTCTTTCCTAGCTTTACGCAATCTCTCCTGATAGACCTCTTCTGGCACTAGCCTTGCTATAAATCTAACAGGCAGTAAATTAGCTGTACCTATACGAGCATTAAAAGATAATATGCCTTCATTTTCATTATTTTTTAAATAAGATATCAAATCAAACTCAGGATAGCCTGTGTTATCTGTGCTTTCACAGTGATAAGTATTTATATTACTCTTAAATCTACTAATAAAATATGCTTCTTTTTTGGTTATTTCATTAAAACTATTTAAATCAAAATAACCAAGGTCTTGCAGTAATAGGGCACCTTTTTCTATATGTTCAAGATAACCCTTATATCCCTGATCATTTTTAGTAGCTGCTGTTAAGTCAATATTGCTAATATCATTACTTGTCAAATCAAATAATGCTTGAACACGTAAAGCAGACTTTGATGCAGCTCCACCAAAGCCAGGAAATACATTGCTTAATGTTTCTGGCAAGCTGATAACACTGCTATCTAATAATTTAACTTTAATAAACTGTTTTAGTATTTCTGGCATTTTTAGGTTATCAGTAGCAAAACAATTTAATAAATTTTTAAATATTGATTTAATAAATGCTATACATGGTTCATTAAAGCGTTGTTCTAACCCCTGTTTTGTAACATTAACCTTATAATGCTCATATAACAAAGCACAAATATCTTCTAATGTTGATTCTGCGTTTACTAATTGACCAATGACAAAGCTTGTTAAAAATGCTTCTGGGGTTAACTTGCTGTCTCTTTGTTTAAATTTTGTCTCTCTTCCTATGTTTTCTGCATCTTTTTTAAATATTTTTGTGATTTTTTTTACCATTTTTGATAGACTTTCCATAGTAAGTTCTCTTTTATAATCGCATATAAAAGTGATAATTTTATCACAGCGAGAACTTACTTTTTATATATTTTTCAAACCCTTATAACGTTTTGAATCTCCTTAGCTTGACGCCTATGCCCCTTCAGGGGAAGTACCTTTTGCGCAGCAAAAGGGGATGGGGTTGCCTAAACATAGCACGACTTAATTTTAATAAGGTTGTGCAAAGCTCAAACCAACCCCTTCCCCCTCGTTGCACTCGGGTACTTCCCTAAGTGATCCCCACAAAATTTTTTCATAAAAAATCAAGTTAATTTTTAATTTATTCATATAATTACTGGTTTTCACCATTTTGTTGCTCTATTTCCTGAGTTTTGAGTAAAGATGATAACATATCATGAATTGTTATTTCCTCAAT
>CAYZUJ010000122.1:2151-3819 GCA_964481375.1 uncultured Neisseria sp.
CTCAATGCAATGTTCAATAACTTGTAATCCAAGAAATATCAAAGATAAAACTCTTTTATCCTTATAGGTATTAGCTTGAAATCTATAGTGCAATTTTTTCGCTTCAGCGGCTAATCCAATTAACCACAACACATACATAGCTAATGCAGCAAGGAGCAATAAAATAGCTAGGCGATGTGGTTTCTGTTTTATATCATGTTTACCATAAATATTTAATCCTAATCCTGTTTTAAAATTTTTGGTACTTCTAAAATCGTGTTCAATTTTCATGCGACGAGAATATTTCATAACTATTTTTTTAGCATTATTAGAATGATGTTTCTTAGAAGTAACCAATAACCATGGTGTTTCATAGCTTTTTCTATATTTTCTGCCACCGCAACCACTGGTCCTAATCTTCCGTTTTTTCTTTTTCGGTTCTAAAACTTTATTTAATATTTGTTTATTTAATTTTTCAGAATAAAGATATATATCACATTCCAACTGTCTTTCTTTTGCTAGTGTCCCACGGCTAATATATGTCGGTATATTCGTAGCTTTTTCATATAAAGTTGAGCAAAGCTGCCAATTATCTTCCCCGTCTAATTTATAAGCTATCGGCGTAAGAACTCTGCCTGTAAAATCCCAATCTTGTTTTTGTACTAATTCAAACCATTCTGTTCTAAACCCAGCATCGGTTATTATATTTACATTACAGCCCGAAGGAATTATTCTTTTTAGATTATTTAAAAATTGTTTATGGATATTATAGTTACCTAATAGTTTTTCAGGATGAACCTCTTGATAAAGAGTAACTGAGCGTCCATCAAATGCTATGCTAGCACGTAACATGTGATTTTTATTATTACCTACTGAAGACCAATCAACTAAAATATCTATATTTTGCATATTGCCAATAATTTTTTTGGCCATTATTTTATAAATATCAACCTGCTCAGCATAAAGATTGTTATTCCCTAATAACCTATCAACTGCTTTAATTTTATTTTTTACTTTAGCTGGACCTTTAGTTTTTCGTCCAATTGCTGTCATTGATAATGGTGCATGCGATAGTAAACAGCCTGTACTAGTTATCAAACGCTTTAGTCGCACTGTATGAATAGGTAGTGATTTTTTTAGGTCATTATGTAATAATTGCAACATAGTGTATGGTCTCCTTATCATTTTATTTATCTACAAAACAAATTTGATCATAAGTGACCATACATTTCAATACCTCTAGTTCATTTTCTCCTTATTTTATTTAATTTGATCGGCTTTTAGCCTTATTGGTGATAGTTTTAATAATTAGGTTAATAAATTTACGTATAATATAACTACTTGAATTTCCTATGCTTGGGTGCGCGTATAATTATTTGTTTTTTATGATTATTTTGTGGGGATTGGCTAGGGTACTTCCCCTGGAGGGGAAGATCCTTCGCTCGCTATCTGTATAGTGAACACTTACATTAATATTAATTAGCTGACATCAAAGATTTAAATCAAAATGACTAACGATATATCCGAAAAAGCAACTCTCGCCGAGTACGTAACTATAGTCTTAGAAAATTATTTTAATAATCTTGATGGCCAACTGACGACTAATCTCTATAATATGGTTCTATCCCAGGTGGAAAAACCCCTGTTAGAAACAGTGTTGCAAAAAACTAACAACAATCAAACTATAAC
>CAYZUJ010000123.1:0-3744 GCA_964481375.1 uncultured Neisseria sp.
CTAACCAACTACCAAAAATTAAATTCTTATTTTCGCGCGTCTTATTTATTTCAGCTATATTTCAAATTATCTTACTTATACTCTTAACTTGGTGTGGTCAAAATTTTTATAAATCTAATAAAAATGATATTTTAAAAAAAGATTTGCTTATTGTAGATAATATAACTGCTTCTGAAATAGCAAAATATATCTTATTAAATAATAATTATGCTATAAATTTAACTCTTATGGCACTTCAGCAAAAATCGAAAATTGATAATATTGAATTAACACAATCATTAAATAATGTATCGTTAAAAAACTGTAATATTAATAAACATACTCCAATTATATGTAATAATAAAAATGTTTTTTTTGGCATCATTCCAATAAACATTGCTAATGAATTTTATGGATTTATAATGACAAAAAAATTTTATAATAATGATTTTTTTGATACCTCAATGAAAATGGCTGCTATTTTAGCAGTAATTCTAATTATCTTAATTATTACTATGAATTATTTTTTAATATTGATTTCCGTTAAACGATATATAAATAATAATATAAATAATTTAGCAAAAATTATATCTGGCTCTAATGTCATTGATCATTTTAATACTAACGATTTTAAACTCATAGCAAATTATATTATTCAGGAAAGAGAAACAATTGAAAAATTACAAAAAGCATTAACAAAAAAGAAATTACATGAGGCAATATATAAAATATCTGCAAGTGTTGCTCATGATTTAAATAACCCTATTAATGGTGTTAAAATGATCATGCCTAAAATAAAAAATAATATGGTTGAATCGCCTGAACTAAAATTATTAGATATCTATATAAATCAAATTCAATTAATTGCCTCAGATATTTTAAAATACTTTCGAGAAAATACTTCAGAAAAAACAATAGAAAATAATCTTAACTTTTCTAAATTTATTATACTAGAAGACATAATAAGTAGCATTATTCAAAATAATAAACAATGGAAATGTAATATAGAATTTTTGAATAATGAATATTCATGGATTAACTTAGTTCCCATTCAACTACAAAGAGTATTAACAAATCTATTAAATAATGCTTACGAAAGCCTTAGCAACTCTATAAAAAATATTACAATTAAAATTACTTTAAAAGATACTATGATTGAATTAATAATAGAAGATACGGGCTATGGTATTCCTGAAGATCAGTTAGCTAATGTTTTACAAGGAAAAAGTTTAAAACATATAGGAAAAGGTCTAGGGCTTTCGTCTGCTGTAGAATATTTTAAAGAAATTGGCGGTAGTTTGGCTATAGAATCAAAGCAAAATATTGGTACAAAAATAATAATCACAATTCCTCAATCTATACCTTCTTGGTTTACAAATAAAATTCAATATACTGAAGATACTATATTTATGGTACTGGAAGACTCTATTAGTAATCTTTCTTATTGGCAAAAGTTATTTATTATTACCGATAATAAAAAACTTTATTTTGCAGACCTTGATTCATTTAAAGAATCAATAGAAAATAATATATTAGAAAACGTAATACTTATTACTAATTATACTTTATATAAAAAATTATTAGAAGAAAATATAACAAATATTAGTAATATTCCTATAATTTTTATTGTCTATGATGATATTAATCAATGTGAAGTGCAAACTATAATTAAAAATAGCAATTGTAGATTAATACCACATTCACTTTTAGAAAAAATTATTTTAGAAGAATCATATATGTCATGAATAAAGAAAGTTGTTCAGCATGTGTGCGATGATTTACATTTGCAAAAGAACTAATGATAAAAATTTATATGTCTTATATTTGTTTAAGGTTTTTTATGATAGCGTTTGAATTCTGCCGATGCGATAAAATCGTTAGACAAAAATACTTTTTGCTTTAAATATTTGATCAAAATATCTAATATTTTTTTATCAAAGCTTTTAGAGTGGTGCCGATAGTGAGACTCGAACTCACACAACCTACGGTTACCACCCCCTCAAGATGGCGTGTCTACCAGTTCCACCATATCGGCACAAAGATTATTCAGGGATTTGGTTTGGTTGCGGTTTAGTTGAATTAGAATTTGGCATAACATTACTAGTAGTGGCTTTTATTAAGCCCATATCATTAGATGTATTTGCTTTACTTTCTATTGGAGTAGCAATAACTTTATTTTTCTGGGTAAAATTTTCCATAACGCCTGCTCCACCTACTTCTCCACCTCTTGAAAATAGTACTAATGAAAATGTTGTAACAAAAAATATAATCGCTATTATTGCTGTTATATGACTTAAAAAGCTTGCTGACCCACTAGCTCCAAATAATGAACCAGCCCCTCCACCAGAACCAAAAGTTGCCCCAGCATCCGCCCCTTTGCCATGTTGTAATAAAACTAGTACAACCATTATAATAGCTGACATAATCTGCACAACCCAAAGAATATTCTTAATTATTTCCATATCAAAATTCTTTCATAACGGCATTATTTATTTTATCTACTCAAATTTATAACTACAAATTGATGTAAAATCTGGAATTAATAAAGAAGCACCCCCTACTAAAACCCCATCAACTTGTGGCAAATCCAAGATTTCTTTAGCGTTTATTTTAGATACGCTACCACCATACAAGGCGGTTATTTTAGCATGTGGCAGATAATTTTGCACAAAAGCATTAATAAAATTTATAACCTCAACAATTTCTTCAGTTGAAGGAACTAGGCCTGAACCAATTGCCCATATTGGTTCATAAGCTATAACTAATTTAATTTCTGCTTTTGTTACAGCTATATTAGTTTTTGTTAAAACTTCAAGTTGATTAAGTAAAAAATCTTTATAGTTTTTGTTTTTACGTACTGATATGCTTTCTCCAATACAATAAATTGGAGTTATGTTATTATTAATAGCATTATTAATTTTTTTAATTAAAATATCTTCATTTTCATTAAAATACATTCTACGTTCAGAATGACCAATTATTGCATAATCTACTCCTAAATCTTTTAACATTGCCCCACTAACTTCCCCAGTATATGCACCAACATTATCAAATTTACTAATATCTTGACTCCCTAACTTAAAGCTTGCATCAATCTTTAAACATTTAATTAAGCCTAAGTAAACATTAGGCAGGGCAAAAACTACATTTTTTACATTTGTATTATGATTGTGTAAATATGTTCTTAAATCTTCCTCTATTTTTGTAAACGACCCATTCATCTTCCAATTTGCAACTATTAATTTTGCCATTTATTTATTTTATCCTTAAAATCTATTTTTACCGTTATTGTAGCAAATAGTATTTGCTACTGATTAATTTAATTATAGATAATATGTTAAAATTACTTCTTTATTGGATATGAATAAGGTTTTAATAAATTTAAATGTATAATAAATGTACTCAACAAATTAAAAGTTTTGTTTTACGTCAAGGTAAAATTACCCAAAGCCAAAAAAAAGCTTTTTATAATTTAATGCCCAAATATGGTATTGAATTTCAAGAACAAATGCTTGATTTGAATAAAATATTTAAAAGAGATAATCCTAAAATTATTGAAATTGGTTTTGGTATGGGGCATGCAACCTGGCAGATTGCAATGAATAACCCTTATAATGATTATTTAGGTATTGAAGTTCATACTCCAGGAGTGGGCTCTTTATTAATGCAGGTTGAACAATACAATTTAACTAATTTAAAATTAATTAGGCATGATGCTTTAGCTGTTTTTAAAAATATGATTGCTGATAATTCAATTTCTGGTAT
>CAYZUJ010000124.1:0-3688 GCA_964481375.1 uncultured Neisseria sp.
CAGAAATTAAATTATGATAAGGCAAATTTCGCAAAATGATTTGATTTGAGTATATGCAGGTTGTATCAATTGGAAATATTACTACAATCCCATTAAGAAGTGGTAGCCCTACTACAGTAGAATTAGTAGTTACTAATAGTGGAGACCTTCCTGTTAATTATTTAAATTATAATATTAATAATAAAATTAATAAAGCTATTAATGATGCACCGGCTATTGATATTTCGGCATGTAGTCAAATAGCACCATTTGGTGGTACATGTAAAGTAATAGTCACTGTTCCTAATACAGACGGTTCTTTTTTGCTAACAATGAATTTTACTGATACAGCAGGTAAACAATATTCGCCTTCACAGATAATTGCATATTCATCTCAAATTCCATCAATAAATGGGTTTACTGTATCAAATAATAATTTAAATATAAATAAAGCTGCAACTGCTTCAACTACAATTGCAATTCCTTTCTTATTAGACGCTAACTATGAAAGTGCACCAACGTTAACTGGTTCAATTGCCATATTTAAAAGTACTTTAAGTTGTAATCAAAATATTTATAACCAAGGTAATTTATGTGAAGCATTTGTAAATATCCCACCTACAGGAACAAGTGTTTTAATGGATTATACGCTAACTATTTCAGGAACAGCGATAAGTAAGAATGAGCATTTTAAGGGAATAAATAGTAAACATTATAAAACTATAAATGATACATTTAATCAAATAAATGTTAATTTAACTATTACTCAAAATAATGTAGCAAATATAGTTACTTCAGCAACTAATGTGGTTATTAATCCAGCTAATGGGGTAGCTGGTAATGCTGTTTTGGTATATCTTCTAAATACAGGACCTGTCGCAGCCACTGAATTACAGTTATCTTCAGGTGCAACATCACCAAATGCAGTTATTACTGCAGGAAATGTGGGAACTAGTTGTACTTCAATTACTACTTTAGCTGCAAATGCTTCATGTTCATTTTTTGTAAATGTTAATTCCGCTCCAACTAACACTAGTGGGCAGACTTTTGTGAATGTGGCTTATAATAACGGCACTGCGGAACAAGTTATCAACTTTAATGTAATATATATTGGTGCTACTTCTACAGTTGCAATGACTATGGTTAATGTAATGGGTTCTTTACAAAACATTCCACAAGGGCAAACAGCTACTGTATTAATTAATGTAACTAATACAAGCACTACTAATACTACACTTACAAATATTGCCTTTACCAATCCGGCCTTAGTGAATGCTGCAATAACTTTTAGTAGTGCAAGTACTTGTGCAACTAACGGAACCCAATCATTAGTGCAGAACCAATCATGTACTTTGGTTGTCTCATACACACCAACTACTACAACTGATACAGGGAGTTTGATTATTAAGGAACAAGCTTCATACACCCTTAATAATCAAACAGTTAATTATACTGGAGCCACCGTTTCAGTTTCGTATAGCTCTACATCAGGTAATGCATTTTTATGGGTTAACCCTAGTGCAGTTACTCTTTCTATCAGGGCTGATGGTTCAGCAACAGCTACACAAGCTTTTGTAGTCACTAATAGTGGAGGTATATCAACAACTATTAGTGGTATTGCATTTGTCCCTGCAGTTACAGGGTTAGTAAAAGATACTGGTTGTACAGGTGGGGCGGCTACTTTAGCGCCAAATGCAACTTGTACTGTTAATGTAACATATGGGCCCACTAGCAGTAATGTGGCTAATACTAACAGCAATCTTACATTTACTTATTTGCCGAATACGGGCTCAAATGCATCAACTGCTTTTTCACAAATAACAGTAAAGGCATCTTTAGTGGCATTAATGCAAATAACAGGTTTAACCATTACTGGAACAACAACTAGTGGTGCTGGAACTAGTATTTCTCCATATGTATTTACTAATTATCCAGGTAATCAATTAACTTTTACTACTACATATAAAAATAATGGTACAGCTAGTGCATCTAATTTTAATGTAAATACTTATAATTTACCATATGGATATGTAGTAAGCGGAACTTCAACATGCCCTTACAGTACGTCAACTCCAACTACTACATTAACAACGGGGCAATCCTGTACAATTGTTACTACAGTAGTTAATCCTACAGGATACATTAATCCATATAATATACCTAATAATACCGCTTTAAACTTTCCATTACTAGGTTATAGTTATACTGATACTAATAGTGGAGTTAATGTAGTTAATTCGCCAACTTGTTTTAGTGGTTGCACAGCAGGTTCTACTGCTGGAACGGTTTATGTAACAGCTCAAAGTATAGCTACAGTTACTAATAATACGCCTACTGTACCAGGTGGTCAAAGTGTACAACATGTTGCTACTATCACCTTTACCTCTACTGCTTTTGGTTCAGGATTACCAGCTGGAGGAGTAGATGTTATTGTTAACATTCCAACTAGTGGAGCAGGGCAAAATGCAACTGCATCTTCACCAACAGCAGGAACTAATAACGCATGTAATATTACTACTGCTACGGGAACTTGTACGGTTACTATAACCTCAGTTGCCAATATGCCATTAGGAGTATATAACTATAATTATACAATAGCACCGCGCGGAGGAACCTCAGGCATTTTACAAAATTTAAGTTTCACTCTTCAATAAATATAGGTATGGTATGTTCAATCATATATTTCGATGGTTGACTATTATTTGCATCGCACTAGGGGTAATGTCATGTGTTGGTAGTAATACTTCTAGTGCGAACCCAGAAATAACGGCAAATGATATTCGTGAAAATGCTACATCAATATTTTTAAGCTATATAACTACTATTCCATTTTTAAATTCAAATAAAAAACAAATTACATACATGGTAGCAAGTAATAATAGTGATACTAAATTGACTTTGCAGAATATATATGTTCAAAATTCACAAGGAAAACTTCAAACAATTAATAATTTTAATGATTTTATCGATATAAATGCTAGTAATTGTAATATATTAGAAAATAAAAACTCATGTAATATTATAGTTTATCCTAAAGCAATTAGTAACTATTTGATAATATTATCATTTAAAGGGGATGATGGTAAACAATATTATTGTCAGCAATTTATTGTTATATCTAAACCTGAAGAATCCAATACAGGATTTAAATATTTTAGTGAAAAAATTGAATTAAAAGTTACAGATTTTCCGCAAAGTTATATGGCAATTCCTTTTGTTTTAGATTATGATTATGAAGAGTTAGAAGTTAATATTGATTACAATAAATTAAAAGCAGAATTAATTTGTCCAAATAAAACAAAAGCTAACCCAATTTTCTACCCTAAAGATAGTTTATGTACTATATTAGTAAAATCAGAAAATATAAAAGATGACAATATTCAAGGAACTTATTTATTAAAGATAAAAGGAAGGCCCTTTATTTCTGATTCTACTTATAAACCAAATAGTTTTCAAGAAATAAAAGAAGCAACAATTAATATTTCATTAACTAGTAATAATGTAGCTAATATTGTAAGTTCGGCCCAAAATATAATCATTAATCCAGCAGATGGAGCTACAGGTAACTCTGTGCAAGTATATTTCTTAAATACGGGATTGGCTACAGCAACTAACCTAAGCTTTTATTTACCTTCCCCTATCGTTATTGATCATTTTGCTTTTGTTTTTCCTGGACAAGGGTCGCAGAGTTTAAAAATGATGGATGGTT
>CAYZUJ010000125.1:0-3673 GCA_964481375.1 uncultured Neisseria sp.
GGTTTGGGACCAAATAATTGGGGAGATCTATCTTATTTTAGAGGAGATTATATTAATTTTGGATTTTGGGAAAATATTAAATTAGGTAATAACGATATTTCTGTTGAAGATAGGATAAAAAGCTCGAAGAATTTATATTGCGCAGTTTTAAAAGAATTGGGAATAAAGAATACACATACGGTTCTTGAAGCTGGTTGCGGGCGCGGTATGGGCATTATCGACTTATTATCACAAATACCCTGTAATAAAATCTTAGCATTAGATATGAATGAAGGGCAATTGGAAAAATTTAAGAGCATTCTATATGAAAAAAAAATTGCATTAAATATAGAGTTTTTAAATAAAAATGTTTATGACACTAAATTACAAGATAATTCTGTTGACAGAATATACTCAGTAGAAGTCGCACAGCATTTTGAAGATATGTTCAGTTTTGCAAAAGAAATGAAAAGAATTTTAAAAAAAGATGGGAAAATCATTTTTACTACTTATTTTTTAAAGGATCCAATTCATTACCAAAGATTAGTAAAAGTGTTGCCCCATGTTGAATATAATCTAGACAAATTGCATTTAATAAATGATGTACAAAGAGATTTTAACAATGCTGGATTTAAAAGTTTTTCGTATAAATCAATAGGTGAGCATGTATTTTTTGGTTATGATAAGTGGTTAGAGCAAATGAATTCAAACTTATGGTCTAGGCAATTTTACCAAGCATTTAAACAAAATATTATTGATTATTATATTATATATGTAGAATAAAACGAGATTTAATAAAATTATATAATAGCGTAGAGGGAATAGTTGTGAGCCATATAGATGAATATTTTGATAATATTATTGATTTTGTTAGTGGTAGTATATACTGGAAAGATAAGAACGGTATTTATTTAGGTTGCAACCAGCATGCATTGAAAGAAATACGGGCTTCTTGTAAGAACGACTTAATTGGTAAAACTGACTATGATTTATTTGATAAAACTCTTGCTGATCAATTTAGAGCTAATGATTTAAAAATTATCAACGAAAATATTGAATTATCTTTTGAAGAAATTGAAGTTTTACCGGATGGAAAAAAAATAACAAGACTGTCAAGTAAGAAACCTTTATATGATAATAATAAGCAAATTATAGGGATTGTGGGTAATACGATTGATATTACAGCCCAAAAAGAATTAGAGAAATTAAAAGGTGAATATGAAGAATATAGAATTAAACAAAAAGCGAATGAAACAATTATAAAAGAACATAAAAAGTTCAATAAATTTATTGATGAAATGCAAAGGCTTATGAAAGCATATCAATCATCTTTATTGAATAGTAAAATAGATAAAAATAATAGTGAAACTATTGAAAATTACTTGCCTTTAAATATTAAATTAACTGAAAGAGAAAAATCAATATTATTTTTTCTTTCCTTAAATAAATCTGCTAAAGAAATTGCTAAAATAATCAGTACTATAGAAAATAAAAAGATAGAACCATCTACTGTAGCTAGTGTAATTAATAAACAGCTTTATCCAAAATTAGATGTCTCTACTACTAGTGCTCTTATAGAAAAAGCTAGTTTATGTAAACTTTTACCATTTATGCCAAATGATTTTTTTGATAAAGCAAAAAATAATTTGGAAAGATAATATTTACCTTCCTAAAATAAAATATTTATAACCCCTAATAAATCGTATTTATTATTTTTAATTTATTAATATAATACTGCACAATATATTATTAATTTTTAAGGTAATAAATATGAATTATAGTCAACAAATATCTTTAACAGAAAATGAAGAAGCAGTTTTATTTTTGTTGCTTTATCATTATTCACAACAAGAAATTGCACAAGTGCTTAAATGTTCAAGAAGTGAAGTAGTTAAAATAATAGCAGAAAATTTATGTATTAAGTTTGATTTGCCGATATTATCTACTAAATTATTAATTACTAAAGCTATGTCTCAAGGATATGCTATGGTAATACCAGAAAAATTATTACCATCTAGATAATATAATTAGGACGTAAGATTTGTGATATTAACCCTTAATTTATCATAAAAAAAGAGCAAAAAAAGATTCTCTATTACAGTATTAATAGAGAATCTATCTCTAATTTTAATTAGTTTTTAGTTATCCAACCTCTGTCTTGGACACATGAACCATTAAAACAAGCATTAGCATAACTAGGCTGTTGCCCACCAGACCAGTTTCCACACAATGTAGTAACTGTGAATCTTGCCGACCCGTCAACACGGCGTTGATTAGAAGCACTACAACGATCACTTGGAACTGAAACGTCTAAATACCCTGTTCCAGATAACTCAGAAAAAAGCCCTACGCTAGTTGCATAATATTGTCCAGATACTGTTCCCCAAGGAGCAAATGCTCGCCATTCTCCAGTTGGCATAGGATCATCCACATGTGTTTCTAACACTTTACCATTTACAACTTTACTATGTTTCCATTGCATACTTTGTGCGTATTTATTAAATTTTTCATCATCAATAATTTTACAAAAAATGGCATCAATTGCTCCAGAACTTATTTGAACATCAGAGTTATCAGTAATATCAATTCCTCCCATATTATTGCAATATGTTTGGTGTTTCAAATTTTCTTTGTTTTTTCTACTATGTGCTTTTATTGTTTTCATATCATTTGCATCAATTCCATATGGTATCATTTTAATAGGCATATTAGAATCATTAACTGTTTTTACTCCAGCTACCCCAGCATTATCAATTTGTTCTATTTCTAAACCTCCTGCAGTATTATCTGCAAAAATTAAACCAGATAATGTGCATAATGTAATAGTAAGTAATTTTTTCATAAAATCTCCAGTCAAAATAATTTTTAATAATTCGTAAGAATCCTTGATTCTATTCTATAGTACCAAAATTTGTCAAAGTTATTTGTAATGAATTTTAATATTATAATAATTCTAGGAATTTTCTAAAACACTAAATTAGGTTTCTAAGGGTTTACCGCCTAGTAGAGTTACTTTAGATATCATGTAAAAGAACCCCAAATATATCGCAAAACTGATAAACCAACTTTGCGATATATTAAAAATACAATATTAAGATTTAACACTGATACCATTGTTGAGGAACACACCATCCGCGAAGTGGTAGATAATCTGGGAGCGATTTAACATTAGAATTGTTTTTAAAATTCTTACAGTTTTTAAATCTATATATTCCATAGGAAGTTTTTTCATGATCTGAATAATTTATGCCTTGTTGAATTATACTTTTAGCAAATCTTTTGACTTCGTCAGACACTGGTAATGAATTAACAAAATCTATTTTTTTATCAATGTTTTTAATTTGTTTCTCTTCAATGCTTTTTAAAATAAACATGGCTAACTCTACCTTATTTTGATTTTCTGGATTTTCAACTATTTGCATAGCTTCAGCCTCAGATGGTTTATTTATATGATAGCTATTGGCATTAGCAAAAGATAAAAAAGTAGTCATTGATAACATGGCTATAAGCAGTTTTTTTGATTTAACAATTTTATAATCATTTAAAGCATTTGAACTCATTTTCTGTTTTCCTTTTTAAAATTTTAGATAGAACCTTTTTTATTATTTATATAGCTTTTACTATCAATATAGTATTTTGACAAAAATTATTTTGAAAGTTTTTCGGAGTTTCTGCACTTTTTTGGTTTTTTAAT
>CAYZUJ010000126.1:0-3660 GCA_964481375.1 uncultured Neisseria sp.
AAAGGTGGTATTATTTTTGCTTTAGCAGATACATTAAAATTACCGATTCGCTTCATTGGCCTTGGCGAAGCGATAGATGATTTGCGGCCCTTTAATGCCAATGATTTTGTCACCGCCTTATTAAGTACTGATAATATTGCAGCTGATGCAACACATGAGCAATAAATCCTCTGCTAAATCTAGGACAAAACCTAGTCCTAAGGCTTATAGCAACACTATTGCCGCTAAGCAAG
This sequence comes from uncultured Neisseria sp., assembly GCA_964481375.1. Classification (GTDB taxonomy): domain Bacteria; phylum Pseudomonadota; class Gammaproteobacteria; order Burkholderiales; family UBA11063; genus Aquella. The sequence goes on from CAYZUJ010000126.1 coordinate 234, forward strand.
CATTGGCTAAAAAACCAGATCATAAACTACGAATCATTGCCGGCAAATGGCGCGGCCGCCGTTTAGCTTTTGCCGAAGCCACTGAAATTAGACCCACCGCTGATCGAGTTCGTGAAACCTTATTTAATTGGCTAGCACCAGTGATTTCCGGTGCAACCTGCTTGGATCTCTTTGCTGGCAGCGGCATGTTAAGCTTTGAGGCATTATCGCGCGGCGCTAAGCAGGTGGTTATGATTGATCATGCTGCTGCCGTAGTCAGGCAATTACGTCAAAACATTGCGCTACTCAATGCTGATAATGCAATTGTTTATCAAGCGAAAATTCCTGATCATTTACCCTTATTAACGCCATTATTTGATATAATTTTTTTAGACCCGCCGTTTCGCCAAGGTTTAATTCGTACCTGCTGCGACTATCTAGCACAACAACCATTCCTTGCTAAACCAGCCCTGCTTTATATTGAAGCAGAACGTGAATTAGTAACGCTACCTATTCCGCCAACTTGGCAGATGTTGCGCAGCCAACAAGCTGGTCAAGTTGGATATCATTTAATTAAAATTCCTGCTGAATGAAGAAATTTATTAAATAGCTATTGCTTTAATATTAAAAAACATTTAGCATTATTCGAAATTTTTATTCTCTTCGCCATAGGTGCATTAATGAAATTACTTGATTGATAAATAACGCAAAAAGTCCGGTTTTTTGAAAAAAATCGTTTTTAGCAAACTTATTTAATCAGGTGTTTTATGCAACTCCCTCAAACTACTTTTAGTTTTATATACCATTTTGTTCGACAACGACGTTTTAGCTTCATTCTGTTCATCGTAACCTCCATTATCTGGGGCAGCAATGACGCACTCTTCCCTTATTTGCTGAAGCACATGGTTGATCTGCTACATAACTACCAGGGCGAACCCAGCGGGATCTATCGAGCATCAGCAGGGCTATTGCTACTTATCGTAGCATTTTGGCTGCTGACTGAGTTAACTCAACGAACGCAAGGGATCATCCAGATTTACACTTTTCCTTATTTTCGAGCCAATATTCGAGCTGCAGTATTTGATTATGTTAAATCACATTCACATGAGTATTTTGCGAATAATTTTGCCGGCAATATTGCTAAAAAACTGGCCGATCTACCGACAAGTTGCCAAACAATATTAGAAATTATCTGCTATCAATTCGTCACTGCATTAACCGGTAGCATTATTGTTATCATTACCATGTGGTTAACCAAGCCTTTATTTGCGTTTATTTTGCTGGCTTGGCTATGCCTACATTTAGGTTTAAGCATAACATTATTGCGCCGGAGCAACCGGCTATGGGAATTTCACTCTGACTCAGTCACCACATTGAGTGGAAAAATTATTGATGTTTTTACCAATATGTTTAACGTGCGGTCATTTGCCAATGCAGCCTATGAAGCTCAATATTTAAATGAATTTCAAGCAGCAGAAATTGCCAAAGCTAAAAAAGCCATGTGGTTAGTTGAAGGGATGCGTTCATTTTTAGCAATTAATGGTCTGGTTTTAATTGCAGGCATGCTGTTTACATTATTATATGGCTGGACTAAACATTGGGTAACCTTAGGAGACTTTACTCAAATCACTATGCAATCATTTTGGTTACTCGGCTGGATTTGGTTTATTAGTTATCAATTAACTGTATTTATTCGTGAAATTGGCACTGTTAGTGATGCTTTAAGTTTGATCAAAAAAGGACATGACTTAGTTGATGCCGCTAACGCTGCGGCAATTACTATTCAACAGGGACAGATTCAATTTGAAAAAGTGTTATTTAGTTATAGCCAAAACAAAACCGTTTTTCAGGATTTAGATGTTGTTATTCCAGGCGGGCAAAAAGTAGGTTTGGTAGGCTTTTCTGGTTCAGGAAAATCAACTTTTATTAATTTAATACTAAGGTTTTATGATCTGAATGGCGGGAAAATTTTAATTGACAATCAAGATATTGCCAAAGTCACCCAAGATTCATTGCGATCACAAATTGCGGTTATTCCTCAAGATCCATCGTTATTTCACCGTACTTTAATGGAAAATATTCGCTATGGACGCTTAAATGCTACAGATGAAGAAGTATTTCATGCTGCCAAATTAGCACACTGTCACGAATTTATTGAGAAATTAGATGAAGGCTATCAATCATTGGTGGGTGAGCGCGGTATTAAATTATCTGGCGGCCAGCGGCAACGAATTGCGATTGCTAGAGCTATCTTGAAAGATGCGCCTATTTTAATTTTAGATGAAGCTACTTCATCACTGGATTCTGTCACTGAAAAACTTATCCATGATAGTTTAAAAGTACTGATGCAACATAAAACAACCATTGTTGTGGCACACCGGCTATCAACGCTTAACGATATGGATAGAATTTTAGTATTTGAAAAAGGTCAGATTGTTGAAGATGGAACCAAAGAACATTTACTAAAAATTAAAGGCCATTTTGCCAAATTATGGAATATGCAAACGGACGGATTTTTACCCGAAGACGACGAAAACCAGCATGGTGCCTCAGGTTAAGGCGCCATGCTTATAATTAAAATGCCATAATTGGAAAATTAGCTAATGTTTTCTTTAATAGCGTTTGTTGTCGTTGATTCTTCTTAAGCTTTAATTTAATAGCACCAAGACTTTCATCAAATTGTGAAGTGCATTTTTTGCTTAACCCATTTTTATTATAATTTTTATATATCAATTTAAATTTATCATAATGTATCATCTCTTTCTGTGTATAATTCACTGCATCACCCTCCACTTTTTATCGTAATATTAAAAAATTATTAATTATTCAAAGAGAGCTTCATGACTACCTTATATTCATGTTATTATTTTAGTAGTGCAACGTCGATATTATAACACATTAATCTGTTAAAATGTGATTTAATGGCGACTTGAGTAAATTTTGCTTTTAATACTCGATTGAAGTAATTATTTTTTGATAATAAATTAGTCAAGTAAATTTAACCATAAAATGTCAATGATTAGCCACATTTTAAACTTATCTTATGGCAAAAAATCATAGTAAAATACCACATATTGTTATTGTTGGTGGTGGCGCTGGCGGTTTGGAATTAGCCATTCGCTTAGGACATCAGCTCGGTAAATCTGGTCAAGCAGTAATTCAGCTAGTCGATGTCAATTTAACGCATTTATGGAAACCTTTATGGCATGAAGTTGCCGCTGGCACTTTAGATTCACATGCGGATGAATTTAGTTATATTAGTTTAGCTAAACAACATCATTTTCAATTCATCTATGGCGAGCTACAAAGCTTAAACCGGCAGCAGCAACAAATCATTTTAAATCCTATCCAACTGGAATCCCCTTTACTACCTAGTGAAAATCGCGTCATTGATTACGATTTTTTAATCCTAGCCATTGGGAGTATTAGTAACGATTTTAATACGCCT
>CAYZUJ010000127.1:0-3624 GCA_964481375.1 uncultured Neisseria sp.
CAGAAATTAAATTATGATAAGGCAAATTTCGCAAAATGATTTGATTTGAGTATAGATCAATTCCAGCGCCATTAAAAAATGCAATTGATGTAGGTTCAAGACCTTATGGAAAAAGTATTTGGAGTAAGAAACCTACAGCTATAATTTCGAATTCTGTAGGGGCTATAGGGGGTTTTGGTGCAAATCATCATTTGCGTCAATCTTTAGTATTTTTAGATATGCCCTGTATGCAACAGCCAGAGGCATATATTGGAGATGTAAGCAATTTATTTGATGCTCACTCTAACATATCTAAAAAAGAAACTGAGGAGTTTTTGCATAAATTTATGGAAACCTATGTAAATTGGCTCAAAACTACAAGTAAATAAATTAAACCACAATATTTATTAATTTATTTGGTACAATAATTATTTTTTTTATAATAAGGTTGGCAATAAATTTTTGTACATTTGAATTTTCTAAAGCAATAACTTCTAATTGTTCTTTAGACAAAGATTTATCAACCATAATTTTACCTCGTAGTTTTCCATTTACTTGGATAATAATTTCAATTTCATTAGCTTCAATAGCATTTTTATCTACTTCTACCCATTTTTGTTGTAATAGTTCAGTATTAGGACGTAACTGTTGCCATAATTCTTCGCATACGTGGGGAATGATAGGTGAGAGCATTATAATAACAGCTTCTAGTAACTCTTGAGCAAACTGCCGGGAAGTTTCTTCAATAAATGAAACTTTACTATAACTATTAATTAATTCCATTATACTGGCAATTGCAGTGTTAAACTGTTTTCTAATTTCAATATCATATGTTACTTTTTCAATAGTTTGATGCAGTTGTCTACGTAATTTTTTTTGTTCATTAGTTAATTCACCTATTTTATATTTACTAACAACTCCTTTTTGCACATGTTCAAAGACAAACCGCCATAAACGTCGAATAAAACGATTAGCTCCTTCAACTCCGTGATCTGACCATTCCAAAGATGCTTCAGCAGGAGCAGCAAACATAGTAAATAGCCTTGCAGTATCTGCACCATAGTTTTTGATTAATGCTTGTGGATCAACGCCATTGTTTTTCGATTTGGACATTTTTTCCATTCCGCCAATTTCTACTTCTTTATTATCTACTTTATAAATTGCACTAGTTATCTGCCCTTTTTCATTTTTAGTAATTTTTATATCGCTAGGATTATACCACTCTTTTTTACCATTTTTGTTTTGTCTATAAAAAGTTTCAGCTAAAACCATTCCTTGAGTTAATAAATTAGAAAAAGGTTCACTAGATTTTACAAAACCTAAGTCTCTTAAACATTTATGAATAAATCTGGCATATAGTAGATGAAGTATAGCATGTTCAATACCGCCAATATATTGATTCACTGGTGTCCAATAGTTGACTCTATCATCTAAAATGGCATCTTTACAATTAAAGGAAGGATAACGAGCATAATACCAACTAGAATCTACAAAAGTATCCATAGTATCAGTTTCACGATAAGCATACCCACCGCATTTTGGGCATGTTGTTTCATAGAAATCTGCCATTTTACTTAATGGGGAACCTATTCCATCAGGAATAACATTTTCAGGTAATATAACAGGTAGATGATTTTCTGGGACAGGTATATCGCCACAATTTTTACAATTAATTATAGGAATTGGACATCCCCAGTATCTTTGTCGAGAAATCCCCCAATCTCTAAGACGATAATTAAGGCGTGCTTGCCCTAAATTATTATCTTGCAAAAATTTTTCAATTTGACTAAACGCTTCATTAAAATTTAAACCATTAAATTGCCCAGAGTTTATTAAAATGCCTTCGTTAGTTTCTTCACAAATAGCATTTTTTATAGGTAAATCTAAGTTTTCTTTAGGCTTTAATACTATTTTTATAGGTAAGTTATATTTGTGTGCAAATTCAAAATCTCTTTGACAATGAGCAGGAACTCCCATAACGGCGCCCTCACCATAATTGGTAAGAACATAATTTGCAATCCATATAGGGATTTGTTCCCTCGTTACCGGATGTAGAACATATAAACCACTAAAAATGCCTTTCTTTTCTTTTTTTGCAAGTTCAATTTCTGATACGCCACCCTGAGAGCATTTAATAATAAAGTCTTTTAATTGAGGATTTTTTTCTAATGCAAGAGTAGCTAATTTATGTTCTGGAGAAATTGCTATAAAAGTTACCCCCATAAGGGTATCAGCTCTTGTAGTATAGACTTTGAGAGAGTCTTTGGTTTCATTTTCTTTATAAGGAAAACATATTTCCATACCGCTAGATTTACCAATCCAGTTTTTTTGCATAATTTTAACTTGCTCAGGCCAACCAGATAAATTATCTAAATCTTTTAATAATTCTTCAGCATAAGCAGTAATTTTAAAATAATACATAGGTATTTCTTTTTTTTCAACAATAGCTCCTGAACGCCAGCCTTTGCCATCAATTACTTGTTCATTAGCTAAAACAGTTTGATCTACAGGATCCCAATTAACTAATCCCTTTTTTCTAAATATTAAGCCTTTTTCATAAAGTTTGATAAATAACCATTGTTGATGTTTATAATAAGTAGGAGAGCAAGTCGCAAATTCACGAGACCAATCTACAGCAAGGCCAATACTTTTTAACTGATATCTCATATATTCAATATTTTCATAAGTCCATTTTGCTGGTGCAATCCCATTTTGTATTGCAGCATTTTCTGCAGGCAAACCAAAAGCATCCCAACCAAAAGGTTGTAACACATTATAACCTTTCATTATATAAAATCTTGAAATTACATCACCAATAGTATAATTTCTTACGTGTCCCATATGTAATTTGCCAGAAGGATAAGCAAACATTGATAAACAATAAAATTTTGGTTTATTTGATTTCTCATTGACTACAAATGAGCTTAAATTTTCCCATTTTGTTTGTTGTTTTTTTTCAATATCATTATGGTTATAACTCTCTTGCATTTTCTTGATTTCCTTGATGCTTGTGCTAATTATTTAATTAGCCGTTATTTTAGCATATATGAAAAATAATATTGCTTGTAACTAAATATTATAATTAGTATAAAATTATGAGAGAATATATTTTTTAAGGATATTTTATGATAAAGGCTAATAGTTTAACACCAGAGGTAGGGGCAATAGTTTTTAATAAAAGTACAGAAGATCCTTTTAGTGGAGAATATGAAGATTTAGCGATGCCAGGGACATACTTGTGTAGAAATTGTGGTTTAGCACTTTTTCGTTCAGAACATAAATTTAATGCTGCTTGTGGCTGGCCTAGCTACGACCAAGGAATTGAGGGGGCTGTAAAGCAGCAAATTGATAAGGATAATCGTCGAACTGAAATTTTATGTGCTAGGTGTGACGCTCATTTAGGCCATGTTTTTACAGGAGAAGGTTTTACTAAATTAAACACTAGGTTTTGTGTAAATTCTTTTTCCTTAGATTTTGTTAATAATTTAGAAGTGCTAGATACAGAAGAAGCAATTTTAGCAGCAGGCTGTTTTTGGGGAGTAGAATATTTTTTTCAAAAATTAACTGGAGTATTAAAAACGGAAGTGGGTTATATATACTCATAATAAATGATTCTACGAAATGAATTGGTATATAATATTGAGA
>CAYZUJ010000128.1:0-499 GCA_964481375.1 uncultured Neisseria sp.
GAGGATTGATTATAAATCTGCAAAGAAAAATAGGTTTCTAATGGAAAACGGATTTAACTTTCAAAATCCAATTGAGTGAAATATAGTTTTAAGATGAATATAAACACGATAGTATATAAATTTTGGAGCGTAATCAACAGAAAAAGCAAAATCAAATTAATAACATTATTTGCGGCTTCCATAATAGGTTCTTTTGTGGAGTTAATTGGCATTAGCTCAATGCTACCTTTCATAATAGGACTAACAAAAGAGAAGATTGACAATGAAATGGTGATTCCATTCATAGGAGATATTATAAAATTAAATAATCATGGTGAGTTATTGCTTTATTTTATAGGCATAAACGTAGTAGCTGGAATTTATAAAGGAGCTCTATTCACAGCTAATACCAAACTATCATTTAGAATTGGAACTGAAATAAGCAGTGAGTTATTAAAAAAGATTTTGGCTCAAAACTATCAGTTACACATTAAGAAAGGCACATCAGGATATATATCAA
>CAYZUJ010000128.1:509-2440 GCA_964481375.1 uncultured Neisseria sp.
ATACCCTTGCGTACTCATAAGTTGCAATTTAGTATTTGGGTTAATTGTAGTTGGGGGGCTAATGATAGTCAATCCAAAATTAACATTAATTACAGCTCTGACCTTTGGATTTATCTATTTGGCAACCAGCAAAATAGTTGATAAAAAACTAAGAGAAGCGAGTATCAATATATCAAAATCAAATGACACTCAAATTGCAGCGCTTCAAAAGACCTTTCAAGGCATTAAAGAAGTAATTTTATACAATAAACAGGAATTTCATGTAAACAGATTTACAAAGATTGACGAAGATCTTCGGAGGGCGCAGATAACAGGCTCGCTATATTCAAATTTACCAAAATACTACATTGAAACAATTGGAATTATATTCCTGGCTTTAACTGCTACTTATCTAAATGAAGGGGGAGTAGGTGAAAATGGTATAGCACAAATAGGTCTTATTGCGATGGCTGCGATAAAAATGCTTCCTATAATGCAGCAAACTTTTTGGGCAATATCTCAGATAAAAATAAATAAATTAAATTTAATCGAATTATCTGAAATAATTGATTATTCTTCTCCAAGTCATGAAAGTGATAGGCTAAAAAGTAATAACCCACAAAAAGTTAAATTAAAAATTAATAACTTCATTCATAAAGGCAATACAGCGCCAATCTTAAAAAAAGTTGACCTATGTATACATGTGGGAGAAAAAATTGCTATTATTGGACCAAGCGGCGCGGGGAAATCAACGTTGACCGATATTTTAATGGGATTAATTTTTGACAATACAATACAATTAGAGATAGATGGGATTGCAATAAATGAAAGAAACATCTCACATTGGAGGAGCTACATCAGCCACGTATCTCAAAATGTATTTATATTCGAAGATACTCTTGTTAATAATATTACACTTGGTGACGATTTCGATTTGTACAAGTTTAATGATTCATGTGTTAAAGCAGGTATTTATGAATTTATAGACAAAAATAATATTTTTAATGTTCAAATAGCTGAAAATGGAAACGACTACTCAGGCGGCCAAAAGCAAAGAATTGGAATTGCTAGATCTTTATATAAAAGCTCAAGATTTATATTCTTAGATGAGCCAACATCAGCTCTAGATTCTTTCACAAAAAATTTAATCATCGATACTATTATAAAAGATAAAGATCCCGATTTAACTCTGATAGTTGTGACTCATGACATGTCTATTTTAAAATATATGGATAGGGTCGTTGAGGTAAAAGATGGATTTGCAAATGAGATATTCAAGTATGAACTTTAAATTTCTTACTTCTGCATTGGGTATAAAATATTATAGTGCTGCATCCAGATTAATTAACTATGTTGAGGATAATTTAACGGATGACGTTACATGCCTAACAGAAAATAATTACACAGCTATCATTCCCGACCAATATAAAAGAGTTCTTAGAAAATATAATATAGAATTTAAGAAAAACTTTATTTGGAAACCATGGTTTATATTAAGCATATTAAAAACAATGGAGGATAATGCTATTTTGTTTTATCTTGACGCGGGGTGCGAGTTATCAAATGGATCAACACCCGAAATTAAAAGATTATTGAATAAAGTTGCAAAAGATGGAAGCCAATACTTCACAAATGGTTTATTAGTAAAAGATTGGTGCGATGATGAAGTGCTTTATTATGTTGAAAATAGATTAAAGACAAACTTAGAGAACGATTATTCATGTGCAGCAGGCGTATTAATACTAAGAAATGACAAAGAAACTAAAAAAATTATTAAACAGTGGTGTTATTGCTCTCTTTACAAAAACGGATATTTGTTCAATGGTAACAATAATATAAATCATCGCCATGATCAATTTGTATTGTCTTTGTTGCTAAAGATAAATGAAATTAAATTAAGTAATTATCCAATATGGTTTCCGGATTGGAGCTACAGTATAGAAACTACATTC
>CAYZUJ010000128.1:2450-3379 GCA_964481375.1 uncultured Neisseria sp.
TATACATACACTGAGAAATACAAGCAAAATTTCACTATTAAAGATATTCAACTCAATATCAGTAAGAATTTTATTTAAAGTAGTTCGAAAAAACTATGCGCTTTTGAATCTCGCATTAAAAACACTTCGTCGTATTGTAAATATATTTGATAAAATAATATATACAGAATTGAATCCACTAATATATACTACTAAAATAAGTATAAAACACAAGAATACTTTAAATTATTTTGTAACAGCTGGTGATACGCGTATATTTAACAATGAAATAAATTATCAATCTTATAGGATTAAAAATGCATACTTATATCCTGATGGAGCAATTAAGGATCAAGGTGCTTGGATAATAAAACATTCGCAACAATTTGGCAGACCTCGAGCAAGGCGAATAAATAAATTTATTTTAAAAAGTAATGTAATTGATGATGCAATCATTTGTCTGAATAGAAATTCAAATAATTTATATCATTTTATTTATGATTGTTTAATTCCTATAATATCAGAAAGTGAGAATCATAGAGAGAAACTAGTTTTAATCGATAATTCGTTAGTTGAGGTAAAAAAATATCTTTTAGGTAAACTCGGATTTCATTTAATTAAGATTATTGAATCGAATGAACGGTGTATGGTAAAAAATTTGGTTATTCCTCAATATGGATATTATAGCGGCTGCCCAAATTGTTCAAATATTCAAAAATTGAAATCTCAGTTTCCGAAAATAGAGAAAACACAAAAAATACTGATTAATAGAAAAAATAAATATGGTAGGTCCATTCTTTTCTCGAAATATCAGTATGATAGATTAATTGATCAAGGTTTTAAGGAGTATTTTCTTGATGAATTAAAGCCTGATGAGCAAATAAATTTGTTCTTAGGAGCAAGGATAATAATTGCTCCACATGGAGCTGAGTTGTCATGGACATTTCTCT
>CAYZUJ010000128.1:3389-3605 GCA_964481375.1 uncultured Neisseria sp.
ATCGGCTTCAACAGGGGCCTTGCATAAATCCTTTTTTTTAGATTCTAAATACAATATGCAGCGACCAACAAATCCTAATATTATTTTTAGTGATAGCTGTTTATCAATTATTATCAATGAAGCGAAATAATCTTACTATTATCATTGCAACATATAACTGCGCAGAAAAGCTTAAGTATACTTTGGAGGATATTAGGCTATTTAAAAATAATGATA
>CAYZUJ010000129.1:0-3561 GCA_964481375.1 uncultured Neisseria sp.
CCACGTATAGCCGATAAAACCGACTGAGGATCACGAACATCACCAATATAAAATTTTAGCTTATAACTATTGTAGTGTTTGCGCATATCGTCCTGCTTTTTTTCATCGCGGCTAAATATTCGAATTTCATTGATATCCGTATTCAAAAAACGACGTAAAACAGCATTACCAAAAGAGCCAGTACCGCCAGTGATTAGAATAGTTTCATTTCTAAAGCAATTAGTGTAAATGAAAAAAAAAAACAAAAACTGGAGGACATAAAGTGAGTCGTAAAAAACAATGCCATGAAACATAGAGAAAAAAATGGGCCAAACTTACACGAAATAAAAACTATAGCTAAGATGCCAAACCAGCCAAAATAGACAAGCTGACTTACACCAGAATTGAACCAGTCATCTTGTGACAAATAGAATTCATACGTAGCAATATTTGGTAAAAAAGTATTTGCAGTTGCGAGAACGTTAAAAGTTGGATTAAAACGACCAACCAGGGTTCCACCATCATTAAATATTGCAGCAATTCTGCAAAAATAATAGAGAATATTGTTAAGACAATAATAACAATGGGAAAAATAGAATAAAAAAATCCAAATCTCTTAATAAAATAAAATATTAGTGATGCAATAATTGAAAAAAAAGCTAAAGCAGATGTAGAAATAACAGCAGCTACAATGAATAAAAAATACAAGAAGATATTCTTTTGTATTGAAATAAATAATGCCGGAAACAAAAAAATTGCAAAATAACTAGGTTCACTAAAAACGCCACCACTCCTATAAATGTGGTCGAGAACAAGTAAAACATCTTTCTCATAAACAGGTAAAGGAAGATGCAACGAATATTTGATACCCGAGACTGAATAAATTAAACGCTGAAATATTAATAAAAAAGAAATAAAACTACAAATCTTAATATAATAATCTAAAAATATTTGATAACTTTTTATTTTAATATTAACAACCGTAAATATTAAAATAAAATAATAAGATGAGCGATAAAAACCTCTATAAACATTAAAATTACCTAAGTGAATAAATGAAATAGTAATAATTAAAAATATTAATAATAAATATACTAGTCTTGTGTGATTAATGTACAGATTACTTAAAACCCATGGAATAGTAAGAAAAAGAAGGAAATCTCCAATGCTAAAAAAGGAGAAAAAAACATAATTTGAGAAAATTGGTGAGATAATAATGAGGATAAATACAAAATTTGTAATAAAATATTTATCTTTATTCATAATCTATTAATGAAAAATATAAAAACATAAAATAAGATCCAAACTAATTTCAATAAACAACCAAGAAAATATAAAAAATTAAAGTGCAAAAAAATAAATTAGAATTTAGTAATCCTAATCATAAATACAAATAAATAATTTTAAAAAAATAAAGGGCTTATAAAATATAATTATAAAAAAGCGAATGAAATTAATATCTACATCGTTAAAACATCATTTATAAAAAATTAAACAAAAAATACTATATTTAAGTAAATTTAAAAGATAAATTTATTAAAAAAAAAGTAAATTTTACTTCTAACTAAATTGATGGTTAGACTTCCTAAAAAAAGCATAAATAAAAAAATAATACCACAAATATATAATTGGTATTTGTAGTTAAAAAGTTCTAAATTAATTATAGCTTGCATTAATAATCCCATGAGGCAACTGAAAATAATTGTTAGAGTTATATCAAAGGTTAACCATTTTATAAAAAAAGAATAATTTATAGTCAAATGAAATAAAATTCCCCAAGAACAAAACCATAGAGTATTGAATACAAACCATAACAATGCAGCACCCATAGCGCCATTTATATTGACAAAATATATTAATAAAGGGATAAAAAGTAAAGCTGATAATATTGAGCCAAATAAATGAAACCTTATTTTTCCTATTGCATTTTGGAGATAATATTGAAATGAATTTATTATAAAAAAAGAAGAGCCAAGAACATGAAAAATAAATATATTTTCGCCCCATCTAGCTGCTTTTTTATCGCCAGATATTAAATAAATAATATCATAAGAAAATACAATTAAAAACATAGCTGACATACTCAGAAGCAATGTAATTATTTTTGTCATCACAGCATATGTAGAATACATTTCATCAATCTTACTATCAGCAACTAATTTAATAAGCCGAGGAGTAAATGATGTTAATATTGGAGTTGCTATATTAATCATTGATGATGAAACTAATATCAATAAACTAAAATATCCAAACTCGATGACTGGAAGCGTGTTAGACAGTATAATTCTATCAGCGTTAGAGTATATTAAAATAAAAGTAGACGCCGCACCTACGCTAAGTGAAAAAAATAATATATCCTTAAAATACCTCCATTCTATATTTTTTATAGAAAAAACGTTTTCTCGAATTAAAAATATCTTATTGTGGAAGTATCGCTTCAGAACCAAAAACTCCAAAAAAGATCCGATTAAATTAATTAAGAAAAAAACATAAATATTATTTGAAAATAAAATTATATATAAAACTGGTATTAAATATCTAAATGAATTAAATATAATTAATATTAAATTATATTGCGCTATATTCCCCAACCCAATAATGCCAGCTCGATAAATTATAGAATAAAATCTTATACATATTATTAGTGTAATTAATGCGCCTAAAAATTTAATATTTATTTGTTCTTTTAAAAATACATCATTCCAGTTTTTTGGTAAATTAATTAAATAGATATAAACAGCAATGGCAATAAATAAAATTAAATAATTAAAAATTATTTCTATTGAATGAATTAAATTACTTAGTTTTTTTTCTTTTTTTTCCAGTTTACTTGAAGCTACTTCTCTTAACAAGGAAACACTAAATCCAAAGTCTAATAAATTTACTAGTGTACTTATTAGAAGGACTAATGCTATTAATCCAAATATTTCTCCACCAAAATTTCTATAATAAAAAGCATTACAAAAAAAGGTTACAATAATTATATAAATTGTTGTGCCATAACTAAGCAGTGAATTTATTAACTCTTTTTTCAATTTCTGCTCAAAATCCAATTTTTATTAAAATAGAGCCATACAGATTAATTCGGAATGAAAAATAAATTTGTATGTAAGTAATGATTTCTAGTTGTATGCTTGATCAATTTTCCATTCACCATCTCGTACGGTGTATAGTTATTTTCCTCTAGAAATCTTATAGAAGCTTCGCTATTTTTAAAGTCGCCAGTACTTATATCGCCAACTTCTAAAGATATAAATGGTCGAAATTTTGCTAGTGTTTTTTTCATCCCAATTAAAATTTCATACTCTGCATTCTCAGCATCAATTTTAATAAAATTCGGATGTAAATTGTGTGTATTAACATACTGATCTATTGATATTGCATCAATTTCATTTTCAGTGTACTCTAAATTAGACATTAATGAATTTTCTAATTTAGCTGTAAATAGAGTATTGAAGGCGGAATATGTTGTTCCATAATCTTTTATCAGTAACTTTTCTGAGCTTGACCACACAGCCTTGTTATTGATTATTGTGTTTTTTTTATTACTCATAATTTCTCCGTTTGTTTTTTAGTTCTATT
>CAYZUJ010000130.1:0-2217 GCA_964481375.1 uncultured Neisseria sp.
AAAAAAGCTGCAGTCGTCGTTGAACGTTCTGCAGCTTCTTACATGGCGGGCCAGTCGAGTTAAGCAACCAGGAAAACGTGTAATCCAAGGGCTTTTTCAGGGGTCAAAATCGAAACGTTTTCGAGGCACGTGAGACGGGGTCAAAATGAGACAAATGAGACAGTTTTAAGGATGAATGAGACATGTGTCTCGTTCATGATTTTACCGCTTCCAAACGTTCGCCGTATCCGCATTGAAGTACTGGATAGTAATAGTGGATTTCTCATCCTGATCTTTGCGCGCCTGGATCATCTCAGCGCCAATCTTTTGCAGCAAGCCCGCTTGGACCGTCTGGCTTACGAAGCCCAATGTAAATATTGCTAAGATCGTGATTCCTAACGAGGCGATCGACTATATGAGCATCATAAGACAACGAATGCCCGTAAATAACGAGAGGTCCCTTGATGCGCGACAACTTTCCAAGGCAATAGCTGAGGTAGCTTGAACGTTGAATTTGATCCAATTTCTTTTCATGATCGCCCTCCGCGACAAACAAAGGGTAGCGTTCTTGACTCAAGCTATCGCATACGAGTTTTGTAAGCTTCGTACCGGTCTTGCTCCAGGCATGTTTTCTTACTTCTCCGTCCTCATAGAATAGATGAAGTGCTCCATGAAGATAGTAGATGCCTTTGTTCTTTCCTGGCGGAATAGAAAAAATGAGTGATGAGGAATCATCAGGATCATTACGAAAACCGTCTTGGAAAGTGTTTCGCCCCGAATCCATCACCATCCAATAAAGAAGCAAGTCGTAATTGGTAGTGAACACGCTTTGATAATCCTGCAAAAAACTTGAGGCAAGCTTCTTCTTTGAGGGAATAATCGTACTTGCATCGTCAAGATGTGTCTTGGCTACGGCAGAAATAAGTGCTTTCTTGATGATCTCTTTGTCTTTTAGTATTTCAGAATTGTCTTCCAAGATTAGCTCATATTCTTTAGCTACCCAATGGGAATCGTTTAAAAGACGCATTACGCCTTCGAAATTATTTGTCCCATGCTTCTGAAAAAGAGATTGAATGCGTTCGCTCAAGCCGGCTTTGACTGCTTGCTCGTATAGGCTGTCGTATCGAAAGACAGAATCACAGCCAATACTGAAACCGTTTCCCAAGAGAAGGTGCGTAGTTTTATTTGCTATTTCGGTACGAACTTGGTCGTATGGGATAACGGTCATGGAAGTAAAATTCTTTCGATAACCTGTCATGGATCAATGCTCAAGTCAACCATGTTCTAGGAGATAACTCGACAAAATATGGAGGCTCACTCGCTTTCAGCTCTGCCGTTATATCGCCTCCTCGTTTTCTCTCTTAACTAGTTCTCAGATAGTCGCACTGATCCATGTAATCCCTGATAGGTTCAGGATACATAGGCGATAGGGTTTAACTGGCTGTTTTTTCCTCATCAGACTTAGGTTTCAAGGCAACTATGCCAATCAGTATCAGGTATAGATAAAGAATCAATGTGGTATTTTCAAAATTACACTCGTTAGAATCAATATCCCCATGAGCTATTTTATGTCTCATCCTATAACCCAACTGTTCAAAGAGAATAAATTTTATTTCTCTACAGAGATCTGCGCCCCAGGTTTGCGTGAATTCAGGTGAGTCTAGATGTTTTTCCGAAAGTGTAATGGTTGAGGTTGAAACTGCTGATTCACGATTTAAAGAGACGATGTTTATGCCCATCTTTCCGGAGATATCTAAAAATACACCTTCAAACTGCGGTATCAGAATATGCATTGATGAAATATAGTCTTTTGAAAAATATCTCTCTAAACCAACGAGGATGATATCCAGGTTTTTCTTTTCAAATATCTTAGAGTTGGTGAAGTGCTCTACGAGATTGTCTTTATCTAAACGTGCTTCTTTATCATTCAATTTCATAAGTTTATAAAAAATGTCGCATAGGTAGTTTATGGCTACTGATAGATTGATCTTGTAAATTTCCATGAACCAGGAGTAACGGCCATCTGAGCTTCCTTTCAATACATGCCCTTCTTGGGAGATTGTTGAGAGGCTGGCTATCAAATAACTAATAGGTATTCGTTTGTTGGCGATCGCCTCAACTTCCGCAATCCTTACACGTAGATATGAATTTTTGCCTATCTTCTTTAAAGCGATCTTTCCGTCCTTCTCTACCAAGAATTGATTTATGAATTTAATCGCTTTTATGAAGAACATGACG
>CAYZUJ010000130.1:2227-3531 GCA_964481375.1 uncultured Neisseria sp.
TCCTCAGGGAGTTTATACTCATACGAAAATTCTTTTAATGACTTTTTGTCCGAAACAGTCTTACGATTCATTTCTACGATTTTTGTTTTACACAGCTTTACAGTTTTTGAGTCTTTCAATCGTTGAGCTAGTTCTGTAGACAGTCGATAGTAATGTGATGCTCGAAAATAATCCTTAGCATCTTCAGCTTTTTTTGCTTCTTCCAATGATTCCTTTAAATCTTGATCCATATATGTAAACCTATAACTAATAGCGGGGTAAAGCAATTCACCATTCATGAACTTCAAAAGATCAGGCAATCCTGCTTAGATATTGAGGAAATATGGCGGATTTTTCAAGAATAACAATTACCGAATATCTACCCATCGTGAAAAGCATTTTTGCTTCCTTTGAGGTTCAGGATAAAGCGAATGTAGGTATGGAAAAAATGAACTCCCTTCGGGTCGATTACCTAGAGCGGGAGTTTGATGGTTCAAAACTATTGCACGCCATGAGAATGTTGAACATATGGTTAGAAGGAAGTGTTTTTAAAGCAGGACCCTTCCATTTCACCCGGTCTAACAACGAAGTGCCTTGGTCCGAAATGCTCAAAATTATCGAGAGTAGGATCATCGAGTATTCAAACGGGGCGCCAGTCATCGTTCTCACGTTAGCCTCTTCTGGAAGAATCACACGAGAGGTGAATGGAGTATCGCTTAAGTGTGATTTCGCCGCTGATAAATTGAAGCTGCAGATTCTTACCTGGCTTCCAGAGGATGGAGAATATGTGAAAACGCAGCGCCTCATGGGTTTTATCGGATCCAAGAGTGCAGTGTCTTTGAGTAAGATGGTGGGCAAAATAAACGACGATACCCAATCAAAGCTGCAATTACCTAAGAATCAACTCTTGATCGATAGCAAAAGGAGCTCCGGATACCGAATCAATCCAGTTTATAACCTAGTTCGTACAAAATAATTTTGTTCGCCACATCTTGAGTGGATTACTCACAAAAATTTCCCTAAGAAAAGGGAATTTTTTGTTACCAAAGTTAAGAACCATTCCATGTATCTGCACCTAATACCCATGCTAGAAATAAGATCTAACGAACGTTAATCACACCTATGCACCAACTTGTTTGGCACACCGAGATCCGCAAAGTCTCGACCCTCATCCCGAATGATCGCAA
This sequence comes from uncultured Neisseria sp., assembly GCA_964481375.1. Classification (GTDB taxonomy): domain Bacteria; phylum Pseudomonadota; class Gammaproteobacteria; order Burkholderiales; family UBA11063; genus Aquella. The sequence goes on from CAYZUJ010000130.1 coordinate 3,394, forward strand.
TCCTCGGACCATGAGCCCTAAGCAAATCGAGGATCTCAAGAAGAGCCTCAAGAAGTTCAACCTGGTCGAAATTCCCGTCATCGACACCGATAATAAGGTTATGGCGGGACACCAACGTCTCATGGTCTTGAAGCTGCT
>CAYZUJ010000131.1:0-746 GCA_964481375.1 uncultured Neisseria sp.
TTCTATTTAACAGCATCTTTATCTACTTGTCTATACCTTAATCTAATATGCTATAACTTATGAGAATTTACACAATCAATTGCACAGAGCCTAATAACGCCTGCCGATAAAAATTGACAAATCTCTTTAATAGCTTATTAATTCTTAATATACTGAGGAATTTTTATAGTTTTATAGATAGGGTAAACATTAAGCTTCTTAGTATTATTACTATTAGAGATAAGTTCTAAATAAAATTGATCATTTTTTGGATATTTTATGAATGCTTTAATAGCCTCTTTATTTCTTAAACCTTGTTTATAGGCATAAGAATCAAGCTTAACGCCTGTTAACTTTTGATATTTTAAGCTGGTAAAAATATCAAATCCATATTCTGGAACTGATATACCGATTAATTTTAGTTTTCTACAATTAGTATTATCCTGAATACATATCTTGCTTGGAAGGAACTTAAGCAAGTTCCTGTCAGGCTTATATAGAACTTCATTAATTAACTGCGTTAAATCAAGATGTGTACTATCTTTTATTTTTTTCAAAAAGTCTTTTAAGATAAAAAATTTTTCCGTATTTATGATATTTTTAATAAAAAAATCAAGATTGTAGTTAATGCTTGCTAGACTTAACTTGTTATCTATTATGCTAGATAATAAAAAACCAATTCTATATTCTAATAAATCATATATAGGAATTTGTTGAGGCAAGTCATTAATTTCAATTTTATCAAAATTAAAAGAATAATATTCTCT
>CAYZUJ010000131.1:782-1256 GCA_964481375.1 uncultured Neisseria sp.
ATCCATTGGTGCAAATACTCATGCGTAAGACTAAGCTTTAACTCATTAGTAAAATTATTATTATACAAATCGTTAGAAGTGATTACCTGATAACTAAAGCTATTTCCTCGTTGAGCTATTCCTTGGGTACTAAATAAGGGATTTTCCTCTCCAATTAAGATAAAAGTATTGTTGGGAGGTAAATAGGAATTACCCTTAGTACTAAAAAAATTTTTGCACCCCACAGTAATGTTAGACAGGTAATTAATTAACTTATTAATAAAATCTTTTTTTAAATTTTTAGATGTAATGATATTAATTTGAGACTTTTTATCCTGGATTAAAAAAAAATTACCTGAAATAAAATAACTTTTAAGTAAATCATCTTTTTTGCCAACCCAGTTAAAAGTTTGCTTTTGTGAATTATTATATTTTAAGTTACTGATTATTTGCTCTTGCCAGTTATAAAATTTAATAGTTACTCTAATATCTTGT
>CAYZUJ010000131.1:1266-3495 GCA_964481375.1 uncultured Neisseria sp.
TCAGAATTGATTGATGCCAAAACATTTAAACCGTTGATAAAAAAGCTATTTTTTTCAATGTAGAATAAATGTTTTTGCGGGTAGTGAGGATTATGTAATTTGTATTTTATGCATATTTTATCTCCAGCAGTGTGATTTAAAGTTAAGTAATCATAGTCTACATGCAAGATTTTTGTTTTTCCATTTATGTTTGTTTCAATTGATAAATCTAAGTTATTGTTACTATGTCCAAGTAATATAGGCAATTGTATTTCCGTGCTAGTACTAAATTGATCGGTTGTACATAATCCAATATCCAGGTGGGTTTCATTAACTTCAATATTATAATTAATTGACCTAAAACCTGCTTGCGCCGTTAAGGCTAATAGAAAAAAAAACAACAGACTACAAATTTTAAAGAAAATTAATATGTTTTGATACATAAATTTTTTCCTATGTTTTCTACTGAGACACCTGCGTGTATCAGTTCCTGTAATACTGTTGAAAAGAACATCTTCAAACCATCACAATAAACAGAGGGATTATTAAACCTATTATTCTTGCTAAACCTATTTGTTATACCACCTCCACCACAAACTTTTTCCCAACAACATTGTAGGCATTTTCCTGGAGCTATAGACACCGCATTATCTAATTCTTTAAAAATTGGTAGCATAAAAAAATCTTTTAAACTAGTATGCTCAACATTGCTACCTGTTTTCATGACAGTACTCGGTTCTGTAGACATCAATTCATCAGAAGGAGAAATTTCTCCGTCCGATCGGATAACGAAGATAGGGTATGCTGGTACACTATTTGCACCCTCTCCATATATTATCCCCTCTTTACCTAAAAACATTCTGACATACGAATCAACAAACCTAACCCTAACATTAGGATCACCATGTGCAACCCACATTTGAAGGATTTTAGAGATAAAAACACCATACATTTTGGCTGGATAGGGAGGAGGATTATCGTGAGTGAAATCTGGCCACAAAAAATCTAATCCATTTAACTCCAGATCTTTTATAAAATGGTTGAAAATTAGCTCTGGATCTTTCGATGGATCTATAACGCTCAGTACACCGAAATCATAATTAAGCTTCTTTAATAGTGTAACTGCTTGCATTAATTTATCATAACTTCCACGATTATTGTGATCAACTCTAAATTGATCATGATATTCACGTGACCCATCCATGCTTATTCCTAATCTAATATTATGTTTTTTGAAAATGGCAATCCACTCTTCATTAATTAACACACCATTAGTTTGTACAGTTAAATATAATTCATTTAACTGTGGAATCAATAAATTGCGTAGCTTATTACAATACTCATCAAACAAATGCTTGTTAAGTAATAATGGTTCTCCTCCATGAAATACAATCGTCATTTTCTTAAGGTTTAGATCTTTTATACCCCGTAATAGGAAATTGATTATTTTATCTAAAACCAATGGCTTTAATGCCGCTGGTTTTTCTTTGAAGCTTTGATCTAAACCATTAAAATAATAACAATATTTACAGTTCAGGTTACAACGTTCCGTAAGTTTTAGTATAAGCTCTATGGAATTTAACATATTATATTATAATATGTTAACATTTTTTATCGTAAGCCCTTTTAAATCCTCCTCCTGCTTTAACAAACTGATTTTTAAAACATTTAGGATAAGAATCTTCAGGTTCTTCTTCTATTAAGTTAGTGATTATACTGCTATGATTCTTTGGAATGCTAATTATATTGATATTATTTAATTCTTGTAGAAACATAGACAGTTTTAAATTAGAGTTTTCATCTAGGTCTACTTTAAGTAGACCTTCTGTAGTATCCATATCCTTAAAATCAATTTCGCTCATAATAAAATCTCATTAATTATTGGTTTATAAAAATTCAAAAAACATACACCTAAGGGTAATATATGTTTAATATTATTACCTAGAGTTGATTAAGTCAAACACAATTTCCAATTTTTGATAAAGCCATGTAGAGGATTTAACACATTTTATTTTAGAGCCTGTTGATAAACGCATAACATTGATGGATACTAATGGTAGAAATTATAAGGAGTTGTTATGGCAAGGCAAAGCTACCCGACTGATTTAACAGATAAAGAATGGACTGGTATAGAGAGGCATTTTTTTACTTCATATGATAAAGGAGGAAGAGCTTTAAAGTATGAAAAAGGGAGATATAGCATATTAGATTAAGGTATAGACAAGTAGATAAAGATGCTGTTAAATAGAA
>CAYZUJ010000132.1:0-957 GCA_964481375.1 uncultured Neisseria sp.
CTGAATAATGAGTTTATTTTCCTCCCAAGTGATAACATCAATAGGTGTATCATAGAGCCAACTTAGCGTATTGCTATTGATGACTTCAGCTACAGTTCCTACCGCAGCTTTCCCTATAGTTAAATAAATAATTTTAGTCATTGTGTTTAATAATGGATTGATATCATGGGATGTGAGCAGAACTGTGATATTAAAGTGCTGCTGAATTGATCGAATGGTATTGATGATTTTGAGTTGCTGGCCTAGATCAACAGAGCTTAAAGGCTCATCCAAAATTAATATTTTTGGCTGATTCAGTAAGGCTTGTGCTAATGCTAATCGTTGCCGCTCGCCACCAGAAAGTTGTATATATGGCCGATCAACATAACTTTGCAGATTAGTTAACTCAATAACCTCATCAAGTTGTTTTTGTTGCGCTTTAGTTAAAAATGATAAGCCCCAAGTTAATCCTTGCAAGGTAATACCGAGGTAAGTTCTTCCCGTCAATTGATGATTAGCGGATACCGACTTTGCTTGAGGCATATAACCGATATCAGGGTGGCCGCGTTGCACACGCTTGCCATTGATTTGGATGCTGCCGCTTTGTGGCTTGATCAGACCCAATATGGCTCGGAGTAAAGTGCTTTTCCCAACGCCATTAGCGCCTAATATACCAACAAACTCTCCCTGTGTAATGGTGCAATTAAATCGGTTTAACAACTGTTTTGTGCCGAAACCCAAGGTTACGTCATTAAATTCAAGCATATTCCTGCCTACTATTTTTTTATTAAGGCGGTTTTTACCGCGACTAATTCATTATTCATCCATGTCCAATAATCTTGATTGAAAGGTTCAGTTTCACTAACACCAACCACTGCAACACCGGATTTAATTGCTAGCTCTTTCATAAGTTCTGTAACAGGACTAATCACCTGATTGTTATAGATCAATAATTTAACTTGGTGTTTAGCTATTTTG
>CAYZUJ010000132.1:967-2021 GCA_964481375.1 uncultured Neisseria sp.
GGTATCTTTAGAGCTAGGTTCCGTTTCATTCATAATATTTTGCTGAAAACTATTACCATACATCGTTAAACCTAATGCTTCAGCCATATAATTAAATACAGGTTCAGTAGCAATCACTGTAGTGCCGGCATATTGTTGTTTTAAGTTAAAAATGTTTTGCATTAGGATATGGTTTTGATTACTAAAATTTGTTAGCTGTAATTGATAGTAAGCAGCATTTTGAGGTGTTATATTGGTCAATGTTTTGACTAATTGGTTAGCGTATAGCCACATTGTGTTAGGGTCATACCAGAGGTGAGGATTATCGCCAGACTTTTTTCCTAATAAATCTGCAATGACTATCACTTGCTTTGGTTGCCTCGTACTGGTTTTGAGTAGATTTTCCATCCAAGGATCATAGTCAATGCCGTTGTAGATAACTAAATCGGCAGTTGCAAGAGCTTTTGCTATAGCTGGACTACTACTAAACAGGTGAGGATCTTGATTGGGGTTATTCATAATATTTGTTACTGTTACATAATCACCGCCAATTTGTTTGGCTACATTGCCATAAAAATTTTCTGCTGCAAGAATATTAATTGGCTTTGCATAAACTATAGTGCTAAATAATAGCAGGATAAGACCAATTATTTTTTTACACATGCGAGTTAACCCCCTAAAATAGCTAGATAAAACAGATCAAGTAAATTAAATGTTATGTTATAACATAACATAATTAAATTTTAAAGCAAGTAAATTAGTTTTTATGGGTAGTGAGGATTCCTCTATGGATAAAGTGAGAGAAAAGCGTCTAGTTCAAGCTGAGTCACTGTGCAGGCAAATTAATGCCCGCTTAACACCGATTCGGCGTGATTTACTGATGCTGATATACAGTAGTCAGGAACATCTAACCGCCTATGAACTATTACGGCAACTTCGAACAAGTTACCCTAAGGCAGAAGCTATGACGGTTTACCGTGCTTTGGATTTTTTGCAAAAACATCGCCTGATACATCGTGTTGCCAGCCAAAACGCTTATAAAGCTTGTGAAACCCCAGACCATGAGCATTTTCCA
>CAYZUJ010000132.1:2031-3435 GCA_964481375.1 uncultured Neisseria sp.
GCTGAAGAGATAAGCGCTGAAGTTTTGGAAAATGCTCTGCAAACTATGGCGAAGCAACATCAATTTATACTTTCTGGTAAGCCTATGGAAATAGCTGGAACCTGCAGAAACTGTGCTGTTTAATGCTAAAGGTTAGCCAACCAATAATAGCAACGGAAGTGTTTTTAAATCCCTTCATAACAGGTTAGAATCAAGCTTTTAACTCTTGATGTTTATACAAGGTCTACCTCATGCGAATTGTGCAGCAAGCTTTAACCTTTGATGATGTATTATTACTGCCGGGTTTTTCCCAGGTGCTTCCCAAAGAAGTACAGTTGCAAACCCATTTGACCCGGAATTTGCAGTTAAATATTCCTTTGTTGTCAGCAGCGATGGATACCGTGACAGAAGCGCGATTGGCTATTGCCATGGCGCAAGAAGGTGGCTTGGGTATTATTCACAAAAATATGACAGCAGCGCGGCAGGCCGAAGAAGTAAAAAAGGTTAAAAAGTTTGAAAGCGGTATGGTGACTGATCCTATTACGGTAATGCCGCACACTACAGTGGGTGAAGTATTAGCGTTAGCTAAGCAATACGGTATTTCTGGGCTGCCGGTGACTGACGGTAAGCAATTACTGGGGATTGTCACGCGTCGGGATTACCGCTTTGAAACCCGCTTGGATTTACCGGTGGCCATGATTATGACGCCTAAAGAGCGTTTAATCACCATTCACGAAGGGGCAAGTCGCGATGAAGTGGTAAATTGTTTACAAACTCATCGCTTAGAAAAAGTCCTGGTAATTAATAAACATTTTGAACTTTGTGGCTTAATAACCGCGAAAGATATTGATAAAGCTAAGGATAATCCCTTGGCTTGTAAGGATGAGCAAGGTCGATTAATGGTGGGTGCGGCGGTCGGCACAGGTGGTGATACCGAAGAACGTATTACGGCATTAATTACCGCTGGAGTTGATATGGTAGTGGTCGATACAGCGCATGGCCATTCGCAAGGTGTGCTTAACCGAGTGGCTTGGATTAAACAACACTATCCAGCAATCCCCATCATGGCGGGTAATATTGCTACCGCTGCAGCTGCACAAGCCTTACAAGCTGCGGGTGTTGATGCAGTTAAAGTTGGTATTGGCCCAGGCTCTATTTGTACTACGCGTATTGTATCAGGGGTTGGTGTGCCACAATTAACTGCCATTAGCGCAGTGGCAGAAGCCTTGCGTGGCACTGGCGTTGCCTTGATTGCTGATGGTGGCATTCGTTACTCAGGAGATATTAGCAAAGCCTTGGCAGCCGGCGCAGATGCTGTCATGATTGGCGGTCTGTTTGCAGGTACTGAAGAAGCGCCAGGTGAAGTTGAATTATATCAGGGCCGCTCTTATAAAGCTTATCGTGGCATGGGTTCTTTAGGTGCCA
>CAYZUJ010000133.1:0-3432 GCA_964481375.1 uncultured Neisseria sp.
GTATTTTACTTTATTTTTATATCGAATGTCAGATTAAATCTAGATTAGTACAATTTGCTATAGCTTATTCCTATTCTTGCATTATCGGGGAATTTAGAGCAAGTCATAATCCACCAAAAATAAAAAATCTTAGGCAATCTGATGCCTCAATAATACAATGTTCAGAATTCTCTATTTTTAAATATGGCTTCTACTTGTTAAAGAACTTAATTGATAATCATATTTATTATGATGATCTAATTCTCATAAAACAGCTAACAAATTTCTTTAATAATGCCAGCTCTCCCAGCTTTTCTGAGAGAACTAGATTATACCAAATTATTACACGGTTTTGAAAAAATGAAAGGTAGTAAATAAATTAATGCAAGAGTGAATCGCCCCCCAAAAGTAGTCCGTCTTTAGTCCCAGGCCATATAGCGGCTAACTGTCGCCAAACGTAAGAAAAACGTTGATTTATCAATTGATTACAAGCTAAGGTAACTTTGCGACAGAACCGATACAAGTTCCATTATTCACTTTCCTCTAATCATTATATTGCTTTTGAAAACATGTGCATTATCAGCACTTCTTTTAAATCAGAAGCTTCTACAGGTGGTTGATCAGAACAAATTGAGATAATCCCACCTGTTTTTAGTGAAATAGATAAAAAAGCCATAGAAGATGGGAGACCTCCTGCATGAACAATCAGTTGTCGATCAGCTACATAAAATTCCTGACCATATTTTTCAATTAGCATCTTGAAGCAATTATCAGCACGTGTTTTTTTATATATCCATTGACCAAATTTAGCTAAATCACTCGCCGTCATCCAGTAGCCACCTGCTGGGCTACCGACAATTTGGGGAGCTATAGGATCATTTAAATTGTATTTACTGTTTTGTGGACGCCATGGTGAAAATGAATGCATTCCAACTGGGTTAATAATATAATCTTGCAAAATATCATTATAATCAACCATTTGATGAAATTTTTTCTCATAAGCATGTTTAATAGCTAGACCAACTAATAATATCCCTACATTACTGTATCGAGTTTCATCAATAGGAAAAGTTTCACTGTCAACAAATGGTAGAAAATCTTCTGTATGCTTAATGGTGGGTACATGTCCTTGTGAAATAGCTAATCTATATTTGCCTAAATAATCACCTAACCCTGCTTTGTGAGTCATTAACTGATATAAAGTAACCTTTTTCAATTGTTCTCTAACAGATTGCGGTAGTTGTCTTAAAGTGGATTCACCCAATTGAACTGGTTTTGATAAATCATCCTCTGCCAAGATATTATTTTCAATCATGATTAAAGTGAGTATGCCAGTAAAAACTTTTCCTACAGAATGGATTGCAAAAGTATGGGTTGTATCATTTTCAGGAAAATTAGGTGTGATTAATCTCGCATTTTTTGCGCCAAGTGTGATTGATGCTGATAGGTGTTTATCTCTCATGTATTGTTGGAGTTTAGATAAATTATAGGAATTGATATGAGGATCACTATCTTTAAACTGTTTTTGTGGTATTAATTTTTCAACTTCATTCATCACGTTAATTAACACAAACGGCTGATCTTTTAATGTATTAAAGAAAAAATCAAAATTGATTTTTTTATCGGCTGCTTCATCAAATAATTTGTTTATTTTCTCTTCCCAAAGAATGTCTTTAGGATAGTGACCATTGATAATAGCTATTTTAAATTCATTAACGCTATTTTGGTTATATTGTAATATTCTTTCTTGCCAAAATGCTTCCAATATACTTTTCTTTTCAATTAATTCTTCATCAAACCAGCTTTTTGATATAGATTCATTTGGACAAGAATAAACAGAAGAAATTAACAAACCATATAAAAGCATCAAATAAAAAAAAATTACTAATATTTTTTTGAAGTGCATTTTAAATTTTTATCCCTTATTTAATTTGTCCATTTACTTTAAAAAATTTGATTGTGATTTTTAGTACATGGGGTTTTACCGCATATTTGGGTAAAATCGGTCACCAAAATGACCAAATTTTCTATTTTTCTTCTCTAAAAATATTGGTATCACATAATATTATTTAGAATTTATCATTGGAAAATCGCATATATTTATTGACCTATTTAGGGTAGCAAGCAGAATGGTGCGAAAATCCGCGCTAAGGAATTCCTCATTACATAACTATTTCTTACTCTTAGATTTTTTGCATGCAAGCTCCTCTTTAATTTCAGCAAGTTCTTTTTTCAATTCAGCTTCCAGTTCTTCCACAGTTGGCAGGTTGAATTGATAGGTACTAGCAAAAATCTGTTTAGTTTTCTCGCCCAAACAATATTTAACCATAGTGTTACTTTTCTTGGTACATAAAACTAGACCGATTGTAGGGTTATCGGTTTCTAATTTGATTTCTTGATCAAAATAATTTACATACATTAATATTTGCCCTAAATCAGCGTGAGTTAGCTCATGGGTCTTCAAATCTATTATCAAATATGCCTTCAAAGGAATTGAATAAAAAACCAAATCTGTGTAGAAGTGCTTGCCATCCAATGTAAGTCGCTTTTGTCTGGCAACGAATGCAAAGCCTTTGCCAAGCTCTAATAAGAAATGTTGTAAATTATTAATTAATGCTTCTTCTAGTTTTGATTCAACCATTCTGTGAGATTCAGGAATATCTAAAAACTCCAAAACTACAGGGTCTTTGATTGCATCTACTGGATCATTTAATTCTTGACCTTTATATGCTAATTGCAACAAGCCTTTCTTATCTCTGCTTTTAGCTAATCTATCGAACAATAAACTAGCAATTTGCCTTCGTAATTCACGAACAGACCAATGATTTTTATCGGCTTCAATTTCATAAAACTGCCTTGCTTCAATTCTTGATACTCGCATAATTAATTCATAATGTGACCATCCAAGACTTTGCTTAAATTGGACAGACGGTGTCTGCCCAATTATATCTGGATAAGTTAAATAAAAATACCTTGCATTCTTAAGCGTTGTTGCACTGAATCCTTTGCCATATTTATTTATCAGGTGATTTGATAGCTCCTTGATAATATGTCTGCCGTATTCAGCCCGATTGTTCCCATTTTGTTCTTCAATAACTATATCTTTGCCAATTAGCCAATATGCATTTACCATTTCAGAATATACTGAATTTTGAATACGTTGTCGTGCGGTATCAATGTGTTTAGAGATATTATTATATAATGTGTCTAAGCGATTGCTAGTCATTACCAATTCAGTTTTAGATGTTTTTTTCATTTTAATATTACCCATAATGGTTTATTTAATCCTATCTCACCAAATCCAGCAACGCCATCAGAACCAGATAGTTTTCCATCAAACTCATATAGTTTTGCATATCCAATTGGTTTTAAAGTAATTTCATACCAATTACGACTTAGTTCAAAATTACTAACAATAACCCCAGTGTGGTCAATCATAATTTATCCTTTTTA
>CAYZUJ010000134.1:0-2262 GCA_964481375.1 uncultured Neisseria sp.
TGAGTGAAGATTATTATTAATTTTTACTATTGCACTTATTTCCCAACATGGTTAATGAATCTATAAGTTGGCATTTAGGGCATAGCTACAATTTAAAAACAGTTTCAATTCATGTAAATGATCATATGAGCCCAAGTGGTCATTTGATAGAAACAGGATGGGAAAATACATGGCGTTCTGCAGCAGTGCATTGGGGTGAAGGTACTGGTAATTGGAGAGTAGAGGGTTCGCATTACATCAATTTTAATGAACATGACAGGTTTGCCTAGGAGTGGGTATCAGATTGTAGTATATACGATGGTTGGTGGGATTAATATATTAGAATTAAATTGAAAGGGGTATTTTTAATAAAAGATAAAATTATATTAGTGTCTTTATTTTATTTAGTATCAGGTTATTTATTTGCTGAGAGTACAACTATTGAGTTAACTCCTGAGCAAATTCAAAATATAGATAAATATATGAGCGAGTACGCTGAAAAGAACAATCTGCCAAAACCAGATGGAGGAATAACAATCACTGATAAAACGCCAAAAGGGCTGTCGCCAGAGATGATAAATAAAAACAACCTTATGAATAGACAAATGAAATTACAAGGTTATGCTAATAGTAATACTACTACACCTAGATGGTTAGAAAATATAAAAATTAGTACCAAGTCTGATATTATTAAAAATAAATTCAATACAAATCCGTATGATACGAATCTTAAAGCAAATGCTTTTGACATTAAATTAGCGTTTCCATTTATAGGTTTATCAAATGTATCACCGGTTGATGTTACAGGATTTGGAGCATCAGGATCATGGGTTAAAAATCCTGAAGGATGGACAGGTATAGCAGAGATTTTTAGCAATAAAAACCTAGGTATTTGTAATTATATTATAAATAATATGACGCTTGTACATGGTAGTGCTCAAATACATAAAGAAAATGCAAGGTATGATATTAGTGACATACCTAATACTATAAATGTTGAACAGGGCGATAATTCTGCATTTCTATATAGCATTAGGTGGTATAGCTATCATTATAATAACAACTTGTATTCTCATACTTTAGAATGTACCACAAAAACTTATGATCCTAAAACTACTAAGCATTTAATTAGTTTAGCAAATGAGATAGAAAAGTCAATTTAAACAGCTTGTATTAAATTCAAGTAAAGCCCCTTTAAATATTTATTTGTCAAAGATTTAATATAAGGAGGGTTTTATTATGTATATATGTTTAATAATATTTCCAAAGAAAAATTTGCATTAAACTTTCTATTTATGGTACAATCGCGTTTTCTTATGCGCATATTTTTAGACAAATTTGTGTATAAGTGGAACTATAAAATGCTAGTCAATTGTAACTAGCTCTTTATATGTTTAGTTCTAAATAAGCTAAACTGTAGAGAAAATAATAAGAAAGGCGATTAAATGAGTTTAGGATTATTAGGCGAAAAGCTTGGTATGACCCGTGTATTTGCAGATGATGGTAGCTCTATTCCAGTTACTGTATTATCAGTTATACACAATAGGGTTGTACAAGTTAAAACAGTAGAAACTGATGGTTATAACGCTGTTCAATTAGGTTTTGGAAGTAAAAAAGCAAACAGGGTAAATAAGCCAGCAAAAGGGCATTTTACTAAAGTTGGTGTTGAGGCAGGAAGTAAGCTAAAAGAGTTTCGTGTAACAAATGAAGAATTAACTAATTTGCAACTTGGCAGTGAGGTTGCAGTTGAAATATTTGCCCCAGGTCAATTAGTTGATATTACGGGGGTATCTAAAGGTAAAGGTTTCGCCGGTGTTATAAAACGGCACAATTTCTCATCTAACCGTGCATCTCATGGTAATTCAAAATCACATAATACTCCAGGTTCAATAGGTCAGCGTCAAGATCCAGGAAGAGTCTTTCCAGGTAAGAAAATGGCTGGGCATTTAGGAAATGTAAATGTAACAACTCAAAATCTTGAGGTGGTAAGAGTTGATGTGGAGCGTGGATTATTGTTAATCAAAGGTGCAATTCCGGGTAGCAAAGGTGGTAAAGTAATAGTTCGACCTAGCGTCAAGGCGGTATCATAATGGAATTAAAAGTAATAAATACAGCAGGTCATGATGTAGGCACTTTGCAAGTAAATGATGAAGTGTTCAATCGTGAATATAATGAAGCATTGGTTCATCAAGTTGTAACCGCATTTTTAGCAAATGCTCGTCAAGGAACTAGGGCGCAAAAAACTAGAGGGGAAGTTGCTAAGTCAACTAAAAAACCTTGGAG
>CAYZUJ010000134.1:2272-3424 GCA_964481375.1 uncultured Neisseria sp.
GACAAAAGGGGACTGGCCGTGCACGTGCTGGTGCAGCTTCATCTCCATTGTGGAGAGGTGGTGGTAGGATATTTCCTAATAGGCCAGATGAAAACTTTAGTCAAAAAATAAATAGAAAAATGTATAGAGGTGCGTTAGCTTCAATTTTGTCACAATTAGTTCGTGATACAAAGTTCGTGGTAGCCGACAGTATAGCATTAGAAACGCCAAAAACAAAAGGTTTTGTAACAATATTAAATAATATGTCCTTATCAAACGATACTGTTTTAGTTGTTGTTAATGAATTAACTGAAGATTTGTTTCTTGCATCAAGAAATTTATCGAATGTGCTTGTATTAGAATCACATCAAGTTAACCCATATAGTCTATTGCGTTGTAATAAGGTTGTTTTTGAGCGAAAAGCGGTAGAAGATTTGCAGGAGCAATGGGTATGAAGAAGATAGATTTATATAAAGTATTAATTAGTCCAATTATTACTGAAAAAGCTAATACTTTGGCAGAAAAATATAATCAAGTTTCATTTAAGGTTTTAAAGAGTGCAACTAAAATAGATGTTAAAAATGCATTTGAGTTGGTATTTGAAGCAAAGGTTAATTCGGTTCGTTTATTGAATGTTAAGGGCAAAACAAAGCGTTTTGGTGGATTTACTGGTAAAAGAGTTGATTGGAAGAAGGCATATATACATTTAGTGCCTGGTCAAAACTTTGATTTAGCATCAAATCAGAAGTAGGAGTGAATTAAATGGCTGTTAAAAAATTAAAACCAACAACACCTGGGCAAAGAGGGGTTGTTAAGGTAGATACTTCTGAGCTGCATAAGGGCGAACCATTTGCTCCATTGCTAGCAAAAAAGATTAGAGGCTCAGGTCGTAATCATCATGGACGAATTACTGTTCGTCATAAAGGTGGCGGGCATAAGAAGCATTATCGTATTATTGACTGGAAAAGAAATAAATTAGGCATTGAAGGTAAAATAGAGCGAATAGAGTATGATCCAAATCGTACGGCTCATATAGCGCTCGTGTGTTATGTTGATGGGGAGCGTAGATATATAGTTGCACCAAAGGGATTAACTCCAGGAATGCAAATTATATCTGGAACGGATGCACCTATTAAAGTAGGTAATACCTTACCATTAAGAAATATTCCAGTA
>CAYZUJ010000135.1:0-3411 GCA_964481375.1 uncultured Neisseria sp.
ATCATAGGATAGAATTTTCCCTTGAAAATTTAGAGAAACATAAGGAGTTGGTAAGTTTGTCAGTAATATAGATGAACCAGAATCTTCTAACATAAACTGTAAGCGATCTTTAGGATAAATAGGATCTAAAGGTACATATGCACCACCTGCTTTTAATACTGCAAAAATTGCTATTATTACATCAATAGATCGCTCCATACTAATTGCTACCAGTACATTTGATGTAACCCCTAAACCTCTTAAGTGATAAGCTAATTGATTAGCTTTTTGATTTAATTCTTTATAACTTAACTGACGTTGTCCATAAATTGTAGCAATATTATCCGGGTTTCTTGCTACTTGTTCTTCAAATAACTGATGTAAGGTTTTATTATTAGGATATACGGCTTGTGTTTGATTCCAATTAAATATAAGCTTTTTATATTCCACTTTATTTAAAATAGGCAAATTACAAATTAATTCTTGAGTATTAGTTATAGCAGCCCTTAGTAACTCTAGGTAATTATTAGCTAAATTTATTATTGTATCTTTAGTAAATAAATTTATATTATATTCAATATTTAAATTTATTTCTCCATTGACTTCTGTTTCTGTATTTATTATTAAATCTAATTTTGTATTAATATATTTAGATTTAGTAGATTTAACTTTTATTTCTTTTAAAAATAATTCTTCTTGTTCGGCTTTATACAACACTAACATTACTTGAAAAATAGGATTGTAATCCTTAGTTACTTTTCCTTTTTTTACAAGGTCAATTATTTTCTCATATGATACATCTTTATTATTATATGCCTCTATGGTAGTTTTAGATACCTGATTTAAAATATCGATAAAAGTTAGTTTTTTATTAAACTTACTTCTTAGCATTAGTATATTTATAAAAAATCTTAATTGTTCTTTTTTATTTTGATTGTTTATAAATATTGGAGAACCTATTACTATATCCTCTTGGCCTGTATACCGGTATATTAAAATTTGTAATGTAGCAAGTAATATCATAAATAAACTTACATTATAACTTGCTTCTAAAGATTTTAATTTTTTAACAAATTTTTTATCTAATTTTAATTTATAGTTGTTTATTTTATAATTATAAGTTGATACACTGGATCTTGTATAATCAAATAAAAATGTTGATTTTTCTGGAGTTTTTTCTAATTGTTGTTGCCAATAATTTAATTGATCATTTAAAGTTTTATCGTCTGCATAATCTTTCTGGGATACTAAAAAATCTGTATATTGTTCTTTAAAACTTTTTAAACTGAATCCAATTTTATTATTAGGTATTTCTTCTACTAGACTATTTAATAAAGTTTCTAATAACCATTTATTAATAATATTATTATTCATTGTTATAACTAAGCTATAGTCTAATTTACCTAAACAAACTAGACATACACTAAAAAACAAACTTTTCTTTAAAAAAACTGCTTTTCTCTCTTCTTGTATTATAAGGTTTAACTTATTTTGTTGCTCTTTTAATAATGTTTTTTTTATATTATCTTCTCTAAAACTAAAAAAAATTTTCTTGTTATTTAAAGTTTTATATTGATTTTTTAAATTTTTAAATACTTTTTTAAAAGATTTTGTATTTATATTACCTTCTAAATTACATAGTATTAACATATGTGGAAAAATTAATTCAGAGTTTGTAATTTTAGTCACTGTCATAAATTGCTCTTTGAATTTTTTAGTATATCCTTAATAGCTATAGATAAATTTCAAATAATTTTACTTTATTTTTATCTAGAAATAATGCATTTTTTATGAAGCGAATAAGCTTGCTCAATAAGAAAGGGGTCTTTTGTTTTTTCAGTAATGATTTTAAGCCAATCAAACATACTAGATGCATTTACTGACTTTTTAAAATGAACTTTAGCTAAAATAGCTACTATATCACGAAAGTTTTCTTTACAGATAATATTGCTCAAACTAAGCAATTTTTGTATAAAATCATCAGATAATTTCTCCCTTTCTATGAGTTTAGGAATAATATTCACTTTATCATGATCTGGTTTAAGTAATATTTTTTCTACAGAAAAATCGGTATCAAAATCAAGTACTAAATGTAACCTGTTAATTTTAGAAAAACAGGCAGCGCTATGTACTTTAGATGCATCTAAATACCATACTTCTCCAAGGCGCATATGAAAAACTTTATCTTCTTCTGAAGTTAAACTAAATAAATCAGTTTGAATTGGTATATGAATACGCTTAAAAGGTTTATTAAGCTCTAAATAATCGGAATGGGGAATAACTAATCCATTATTACTTGCAGAAAATATTCTTGCAAATTTTAGACAAGAAACATTAAAATATTCGTTAATTATAGAACTTATATATTCTAACTTATGACCTATGGCAGTTTTAGTAGCAGGCTCATTGTATTCACTTATCACAGCTTGATCTTGAGAACCATTTTGATTCCAAAGAGCACATATTTTCCAATTTCCATAAGCATACTCCTGATATGCACTACTAAACTCTATATCTTCTAACTGAAAGAGATCTTTCCTTAATTTATTATGGTCAAAATGAATTTGACCAATAATGTAAGAATACAAAATTAATAACCTATAATAATTATATTTCTATTCTATAATAACTTAAGTAGTATTCAATTAGTTTTCAAGAAATTATGGGTTGAAAAACTAGTAAACTTTATTATAAATAATATTATGTTGTTTATAAAACACTAAATAAACTACTTCTTCAACATTTAAAATATTATAAAACTGATTTTGGTGCTTTATATAAAGAAAATTTAAAATTTATTTATATCAAAATATCAAATCAAAAACTTTAAATATAATTTTTAAGAGATAATAAATAAAAAAATCAGGTAACTTTAGCTCTGTTAAAATTCTACTTTTTATCTTACTTATTAATGCAGGAAATTCAAAATAGGGTTCATTACAAAGCTAGTAAATTGTTAAGAAATAAAAGATATAAGTACTAATTTTCATTTGTAGGATTATGGGTTTTAATTATTGATTGGACTATAGTACTGATACAATAAAAAATCGATTATGATTATCCGACTTTTTTTGCCGGTTGTGATCGATCAACATAAAAATATAGAGCTATCAAACTCAAAACAGCGCATACGATTATATAAATTGCCCCTGAACCCATATTGCGGTTTTGTACTAATGATTCCATTATATATGGAGCTGTACCGCCAAAAATACTAGTAGCAGTATTATAGGAAACCGAAAGAGCTGTACTTCGGATGTTTGTTGGGTATAACTCCGCCTGTAAAGCCGGTTCCGGACCTATATATAGTGCAGCTAAAATTGCAATAATAATTTGAGCTATAGTAATAGAACTGAAATTGCCGAATTCAAAAGATTCAAGCAAAAATGTTGAAGTTAAAATTATAATTACTAAGTTAATAGCAAATATTTT
>CAYZUJ010000136.1:0-1290 GCA_964481375.1 uncultured Neisseria sp.
AGTCTGAATTAACAGAATAATTTTCTGCTGCTTTATATCTAACTGCCGGTTCAACTTCAGGCATTATAGCTACTATCTTAGTACATTGGTTTTCATTATATTCATTTATATTGGCCATATTTTTAGTAGCTTTTAATAAAGCAGAAATATGACGTGGGCTATCAAAACCTAATCCTCCTATTGCTATTATTTTAGAGTCAATAATTTCATTTTCAGTTGCAATACGTAATAATGCTTTGTCATTAGATAATTTTTTTTCTTCTCGAACAAAAAATTTACCTTTAAGTTGATCATCAGAATTATTATTTATGTTTATCAACAATGATTTATTTTCTTCAAATAAATACTTATTAACTTCAATATTCGTTTTAAATATCTTAGGTAATATTTGAAAATTTTTGAATGGAGAATTTTTAGTACTAGAATATATAGAACTTAATAATTTTATTTGTTGTTGCATGCTATTTATCGTTGGAATTAGAGATTGTTGCTTCATAATTATTATTCCTCATTATATATTTATTACTATTAATAGTTGACATTATATATAATAAATAGATGAGGCTAACAGGGTAATAATCACTTATATAAAAATTTTTATAGAATTATTCATATCCAATAAAGCATCAATAGATACTTTTATACCGTGTTCAGCAAATACCTCTAGATATTTCACTAGATTCAAAATGCCTATTTCAGTAGATCCGCTTTCCCAATTTGCAATTGACCTAGGTGGAATGCCATATTTCTCAGCTATATATTTTACAGTGAGATTAGAATTTCGCCTGAGTGTTTTCAATCTATTACCAAGCTTCTCAAGTTGTAATTTTTCCGAGTTTTTTTCCATATAACTTTAATACATGTGCACATACATATAATATAATACATAAAAAAGCAATTTCAAGCATTTTTTTGCTTAATAATACATATAAATTACTTTATATTGCATTAAAACTGCATTATAAAGCAATTTTATACTTGACAAAATACTATACTTTGTTAATTTCTAGTTACGGTTATTAATATGAATTATAAATATATAAGCAAATTATGAAAAACAAATTTAACACTCTTAATACAGAGTATTTCTATCATCATATAAACAAAAAAATAGATGATTCTTTCGAAAACTTATCAGACACTATTAGTGAAACCTTATTCACGATAGAACTATTATATAGTAATATTGCTTCTCACGATAAAATAAATTATAAAATTAAAGATATCGACTTAATAGCCTCAGATATAGATGATATTTTCACCAAACACCATTTTTTGATTTTAAAAGAA
>CAYZUJ010000136.1:1300-3388 GCA_964481375.1 uncultured Neisseria sp.
ATGCATTTAGACAAATTTTTTGAAAATAATAAGTTGGACAATTTATGATTGAATCTTGGGTATATTTCTAATATATAGAAAGAATAAATTTATTTTGCGTAACCCTATGAAAAACCTAAAGCCATTTTTTAATCTATCAACCTATTTAATTTTTCTTTCAGCACTTTTTATAGCAAAGGGAGCATATTCTAGTAATTTACTGCAGCAAAACATACCAGATAAAAATAACCAAGCTGCTCAATACTTACAATGTTACCCTCTACACACAGATCATAAAGAGGAATGCATAAAAAAATTGGATAAATATGTTCCATCAGATTATAAAGCTGAGTCTGAAGCATATAAACAATTTGTTTATGATATGGAAAGATTAGGATTTGCTAATTTTCTAACAATGAATGGCAAAGAATGTCAAAAAATAGATGCTGGTCCTATTTATTCTCAAGAATTTGCTGCTTACGAAGTACGCTGCATTAATGGAGAACAGAAGTTCAAGCTGTTGTATATGCAATTTGATTATGACAAAAAGCAATGGAGCATAGTTGAGACGGAATAATCTAGTATTATAATTCTTGTGAACTCATTTCCTTAGCCATCATATCAGTCTGCTCTTCAGGCTCCTCTTTATAAAAAAACTGATCTATCTTTGTAAAATCAAGAAGGGAATTAACTTGAGGACTTTGATGACCTGAAGACAAGTTTTCATCAATGTAATTTACCGCTTGTTCTAAGACTGCGAAGTTAGAAAAATTTTCTGGGTGGCAAAACATAGTAGCTTTCATTACACTTGTTACATCTTTCTTCATGGAGATACTTGTTTTTTTGCTAAAAACTTGTATAGAGTATCTTCTATCTCTTGTAAATACTTACCTTGCAGCTCCCTCTAATCCAGAATTTTGGTTCTAAAGAGCTAGTTGATTTACTTCTTGGTCTAGTTTGAACAATTTCTTTATAATTAATATTCTTCAAATCGCGACTAGAATTGTTTTAGCTTTTAATGATCTATATTTAACTTTAGGTGATAATAGTCACTCTAACATTCGTTTTAAAATTATTTAATAATTTTATTGCAAGTAATTAGTGTTTGAATATTAGTATGATATTTAGTCACAATATTCAAACATGATTGTTTAATAAAAATATATATTATCTTCATGATTTGTTTTAATCATTAATAATAAAAGGATTATAAAAATGAAAAGATTCTTTACTAAAATCAACAAAACATTAAAAGATTTCAAAAACATTTCTTCTTCAGACTATAATAATAAGCCTGAACTAGTGAAAACTTTAACATTCTTAGCACCTATATCTCAAAAAGATAAAATGATATTAGATCAAAGAAATAAAAATCTAAAATCTATATTCAATACTCTTAAAAAGCATGAAGTAAAATTAGATCCTTGGTCTGTCGGGGATATATATAGATATCATATATTAAGACAGGAAGTAGAAGCAAGTTATAAAATACCTCCTAAATTATTCGAAACAACCGATGTTATTCTTCCAAGTAGTGTAGAGTCTACTAGTCATACACAATTGATTGGCGAAACTAATACTGTAGATATAAATATACCTATTAACGAATAGTATAAACTTTTTTGGTTTCTCTAAATATCAACTGAATTATTATGCAAGTTAGTTAATGTATTAACTAACTTGCATATATTCATAATTATTTATTATACAGCCTCGTAGGCATAATTTACAAAAGAAAAATATCTAGGGTTATATTATATACTTGATTTAGTTAATATAAAGGAATAGGCTTAACGTGAGTATATTATTTCTTAATAGACTTCAAGAGGTTAATATGTCAAAAAAAGAGAAAAGGCAGCCGGTTCAGCATTAGTGAATTTATTAAAAGACATTAATGAGTATAAAGTGAATCATTCTCCTGAGGCTTTAGAGCGTATTAGTAATTCGATCGATCAAGGCGCCAATTTCTTAGAGAATTTATACTTTGGCAAAAACCCATTCTCTTTAGCAGCACGCTATGGTTTGTCCGAGGTAGTTGAATTAATGATTTTAAAAAATGTTGACTCTCAAAAAAACTAAACCATTGGATTCATCAACAAAAGCTCGGCC
>CAYZUJ010000137.1:0-1214 GCA_964481375.1 uncultured Neisseria sp.
TATTCAGATTCATTTAAAAGTTTTTTATAAATCTCATAATCCAAATCTCCCCATAACTCACCGGAAAATAATAATTCAGGATTATAAATGATAGAAGATGGAATTTTATCTACACATATTTTTGCTTGTTCTTGCAGAAATGGACTAAATTCTTTAGTTAATAAATGGCTAATAAAAATCTTGGGGAGTTCTTCATTATCCTTATGCTCATAATGTTTAGCAAAAAGTTTTTTAGTAGGAAATTCATATTCACCCTTTTCTTCATACCCTAATTTTTTAAAAAAAGAACCTAAATGATTTACATCAATCCTAGGGTCATCAAAGGTACGAAAAGCAATATGATCATTAACAACAGTTTCTCCAGCTGCAGTTAATAAATCATATATTTTTAAAGATGCAGGGCTTTCCTCTACATATTGTTGCCAAAGATTATTAAGCATTTTATTTAGTTCCATATTAGCCTTTCTAAAAATTTATTTAATTTATACCATAATTATACTTGAACTTATATGATTATTTTAATTTTATAAATTGAATTGGATTCCTTGGGCTAAGGTTAATTGTGTACCATAATTAATCGTAACCGTTTGGCGTCTCATATAGGATTTCCAAGCATCAGTCCCAGATTCGCGACCGCCACCTGTTTCTTTTTCTCCACCAAATGCACCACCAATTTCAGCTCCAGAAGTACCAATATTAACGTTAGCAATACCACAATCACTCCCATGAGCTGAGAGAAAATGTTCGGAACTGCGTAAATCTTGAGTAAATATTGCAGATGATAAACCTTGCTCAACTTTATTGTTAAGCTCAATAGCTTCTTCTAATGTTTTAAAAGGCATAACATATAAAATTGGAGCAAATGTTTCTTCAGAGACAATTGGCCAGTCTGGATCAGCTTCAACTATAGTTGGTTCAACAAAATAACCTTTACCTTCGATTGCTTTGCCACCAAATATTATATTACCATTAAGTTCTTTAATTTTAGCTATAGTATTTTCATAAGATTTTACTGCATCTTTATCAATTAAAGGCCCAACATGATTTTTAGGGTCACTAGGATCACCTATTTTAATTTGTGCATAAGCATGTTTAAGACTTGATATGGTTTTCTCATAAATACTTTCATGAATAATCAAACGGCGTAGAGTAGTGCATCTTTGTCCTGCAGTACCAACTGCTGCAAATACTAAAGGGGGAATGGCAGTATTTAG
>CAYZUJ010000137.1:1224-3284 GCA_964481375.1 uncultured Neisseria sp.
ACTGCATTGTTACCGCTTAATTCTAAAATTGATTTAGCAAATCTACGTGCTAAACGCTCTCCTACTTCGCGTCCAACTTTTGTTGAACCTGTAAATGAAACTAGGGGTAAGCGTTTATCATCTATTAGTTTTTGTGCTAGAGGAATATTATCAAAAGTAACTAAAGAGAAGATATTTGGGTAATTATTTTCTGCCAAGACCTCAGCACAAATTTTATGTACCACAATAGCACAAATTGGAGTTTTGGGCGAAGGTTTCCAAATAACACTATTACCACAAATGGCAGCAATAAAAGCATTCCATGCCCACACAGCTACCGGAAAATTAAATGCAGAGAATACTCCAACCACTCCTAGTGGGTGCCATTGCTCATAAAGCCTATGCTCACTACGCTCTGAGTGAGTTGTTAAACCATAAAGCATTCTTGATTGACCGACGCAATAATCTGCCATGTCAATCATTTCTTGTACTTCACCTTCACCTTCTTGTTTAGATTTTCCCATTTCAATTGAAACTAAAAGTCCTAAATCTTCTTTATATTCACGAAGTTTTTCGCCAATTAGTCTAACTAATTCTCCTCTTTTCGGTGCAGGTACATCTCGCCATTGAAGGAATGCTTCGTGTGCTTTTTGAATAACTAGCTCTAATTGTTCTTCTGTAGTTTCTTCAACTTCTCCAATTTTACTTTCAGTGGTAGGGTTATACGAACTTATTAATTTCTCACCATCTAGCCACTTATTGCCAATTGCAGTTCCTGAAATTTTATCTGATAAATTTAATTTATTTAATAAATGCATTATTTTCTCCCTGGGCATAGTATGAGCCAAATCGATTTGCTAAAAAATCTTTAAGAGATATTTGCTCTTGTTTGATTATTCCATCATTATTTTTTAATTTATTTTCTTTTATTACCATATCTACAACGGTACATATTCCTGAAGCTGTGGTCATTTGGATTGCAGTATAGTTTTGTTCGCCAATATTAATTGGGTAGAGAGTATTAGAGTATATATTTTCATAAAGTTTTCCATTTTTATAGCCTTCTACTGAAACATATACTACAACTTTATCTTGTTCAATATATGGAACTACTTTACTAATAATATTTTTAACTAATTCAGGATCATTTTTTAATTTTAA
The DNA here is from genome assembly GCA_964481375.1 of uncultured Neisseria sp. GTDB lineage: Bacteria > Pseudomonadota > Gammaproteobacteria > Burkholderiales > UBA11063 > Aquella. The sequence continues at coordinate 2,365 of CAYZUJ010000137.1, forward strand.
GTCTTGTAATAAAAATGCCATTTTTTTACAATGACCAGGATAACGTATAGTTTTATAATCTAAATTTTTAACTTTTCCTTTATAAGTATCTGCTAGTGAACCCACACCACCAGAAGTATGAAAGGCTTCAAAATGATTATCATTAATAATAAGTTTTTCTAGTCCGCCTAAAGCTGGAGTAATATGTTTTTTACCATTTTCAATAACTTCGCATGGGTTTATATATTCATTTATTACACTATCAATAGACCAAGTAAAAGCATAGTGCAGGCTATTACTTGTACTTTGTGATAATGCCCCAACTCTCATTTTAACATGTTCAATATCACCCATATCTTCCATTAAGGAATTTGCAGCTATACTAATGAAACCGGGAGCTAACCCGCATTGAGGTGCAAATACTCCTTTGCTATTTTGTGCAAGCATAGTAACCTGTTCAGTAATAGCAACATCTTCTGTTGGATCAAAATAATGAATATTACAATCATGAGCAATTTTTGCTACTTTCAATGTTAAATGAAAAGGTAAACAAGAAATAATAGCTTCAACGTTGTTATTTTTTATAAAATTCTTAATTTCTTCATGTGCTTCTATATCTGTTTGAACAAATTCTATAGGATTATTTTTGATATTAGGAAGATTATTAGGCTTATTTAAATCACCTAAAAATACTTTATAGTCATCAGTATTACTTAATAATCCAGCAACTGTTGTACCAATTTTACCAGCGCCTATTACTAAAATTGTGTGCTTTAACATATATTTTCCTTTTAATATGAAAGTTTACAATAGTATGCTTTTAATAAGCAAACCAGAATATTAGCATAATTTTTTGCTTGAGTTACAAATTGATTTTAGTTTATTCCGCCCATTGTCAAGTAAGTTGCAACATTTTTTTATAAGAGTTAGTTAAATACTTA
>CAYZUJ010000138.1:0-3274 GCA_964481375.1 uncultured Neisseria sp.
AGGCTCATCCAGAATTCAAATCTCGTCCAGAGACTCCACATCCACTCTTTCGTGAGTTTATCAAAGCGGCGGTGAAGGGGATAAAACCTGTGGTAAAAAAGAATAGGTATTAATTGATTGATATCTAAGAAAAATAAAACATCCTCGAAAAGAGGATGTTTTTTGTGTGCGCTGAGGGTATAGATTGGAACACCTTTAGTATTACTGTAAACCAGTGAATCGAGACCTTCCTGACTTACAGGCTGTCCTTAGCTTCCCCTACTACTATTACTACAATGATATAGTGATACCAATCACTAAGTTAAGTAGAAGTAACTTTTAGGCGGGATAAAGTATCAATTAAGCTATTAATATCTTTACTCATATATGAATCTTTTCTTAACCTTTTGGCTTGTGTAAGTAAGGCAAAAGATTCGCTGTATTTATTTTGATTAAAATGGGCTAATGCTTTTTCATAGAGGTATATCTGGTGAGCTAAATCCTGTAAACTTTGAGGAAATTGGACAATTGCCTTTTCATATAAACGTACACCTTCTTTTAAATCACCCATTCGGAAAGATAACATCCCTTTTGTTGCTAAAATACTAGGTATTGATTCATCTTCATTATATTGATCAAGTAGCATTTTTGCGTCTTTTAGGTTTCCCGATTTTATATATGCATAGGATAAATTATTATCAATTAAGGGACGTTTTAAGTTTAAAGAAAGGGCTTGTTCAAGTAATTGAATGGCGGCGTCATAGTCTTGAAATATACATTCATAAATAAAACTTAGATCAGGATAAACCTCTGCTAATTTATTATTTACTTCAAGAGCCTGTTTATAATATGCTGTTGCAATATTGTATTCTTCGCGAATAATAGCTCTCGCTCCAAGCAAATACTTCCCAAAAGCATCTTCAGGGTTGAACGTTAAAATATCATTGGCTGTAGATTCAATTAAAACAACATCTCCTCTATCTACTGCCAATCTCCCCAAATTATAGAAAGCAAGCATAGAACGTAATTCTATTTGTCCACTGATTTGTGCTCTTTCTTTAGCAATATTTGTCGCTTTTAAGAAATTTTTTTCTGCTTCATAGTTTAAACCTTTTTTTCTATAACAAAATCCCAGATTGTTATATAAAAAGTTATTTTTTGGTTCTATTTGAACTTTATCACTATACCACTCAATTGCCTCATCAAAAAAGGAATTTTTGAGAAGCATCCAACCATAATTATGATCTGACGAATCGGAAATCATAACTCCATTTTCTTTTGCTTTTTTTAAAATTTGTAATGCTAGAACAAAATTCTCTCTTATAATATAGAGAGTGGCTAAATTTTGGTAAGCTTCTGGGTAATTATATTGTTCTAATTCAATAGCTTTTTTGAAAGAATTTTCGGCTTCGTCAAATTCATTACTTTTCAAGTGGCATACACCTAAGTTATTAATTGAATCTAAGTAATTTGGATTTAGTTTTAAAGCTCGCAAAAAGTAATTTCTTGCCAGTTCAATATCGTTTTTTAAATTTAATATTATAAATCCTAAAGAATTAAGTACATGAAAGTTATCTGATTCACTTTCAATTATTTTATTAAGAATGTTTAAAGCGTCATCTATTTGTGAGTTAAAGTTTTTTTTCTTATTAAAAGTTCTTATTTTAAACAAAGCATATTGGTGTAGTAAATCGGATCTTTCATTCGTAAGGGACAATAATTTTTGATAATATTCTTCAGCTTTGTCATAGAGATTATGCATTGTATAAGCTAATATTATCTTCTGGTAAATTGAGATTAAGTCGGGATTTAGAACCAACGCTTCTAAATAGAGTTTGATCGCTTTTTTGTATCTATCAAAGCTTAATAGATATGTATCTGCTAATTGTAATGTAACTGTTATGCTTTTATTTTTTTTATATTTTGCATTTAAGTCTTTTAATCTTTGACGGATGAAATTGTTTCTAAAATTTCTAGACAATTGTGATTTAGTTGAACTATCTTGGGGAACTTTAAAAAAATGACTTATTTGAGGCTCATTTTTAAACTCGTTATCATCAATATAATTTTTGGTTTCAAATATTACTTGATTGCTCATATAAAAATTTTATCGACATCTTGGATTATTTCTTGTATATTTTTATATCTTAATCTATAGTCAATGTTACTCATCTTTTTAATTAAGTTATTAACTTTATAATTGATTTTTTGATCGGCTAAGAAAACATTTAAATTATAATCTTTTCCCCTATGTTGGATAAGCCATCGTTCGTATAGTTCTCTTTTTTCATCTAATGTCAATAAATTTAGATCATTAACTTTATTGTTTGCAAAAAAAATGACAATGTCTCTGTGTAAGTCAAAACCTCTTCCGGGTATAGTAAATTCTATTATAAAAAACAGAATAATACTTAAAGAATATAAATCACTAATGATATTATTTGGGATATCTCTTTCTTCAAAAATATTAAAATAATATTCTGGAGGTATTACATATAAATGACCCCAGCAAGAATTTGATTGATAGCTAAACAATGCAGGATAATTGAAATTTTTACTTCTCCCAAAATCATTAATCTTTACAATACAATTTCCATTTTCATTTTTAATTAAAATATTATTCCACCATAAATCTCTATGAACAATGTTATTTTCGTGAGCATGTTTTAAACCTTCACAAATGTCTCGAAATAACAGAATCTTTTCTTTTAATGTATTTAGAGTATTTATATCTAAATATTTTTCTAAATTATAATCTGCTAATTCCATCCTATAATAAACATGATCTTGATCAAGGGTAATTACGTCACTATACGGGGTAATAATAAAACGATGCTCAAATAAATCATGTAAGATCTTATTTTCTAACAAAAAACGTTTTTTATTATCATCGTCAATATTGGGATGAATTTTTATGGCTTCTAAGTTATTATCATTAGTTTTGACTTTATAAACGTGTCCAAAACTTCCCTTTCCACATAATTCAATTACCTCATTCTCATGTAGCTTCTGACCAGCAGTAAAATTCATATTTCAACTCCAAAAAAGATATATTAGTGATGTAAGTTTAAACCATATTTTTTATTTTGTCTATTAATTATTTATACTCCAAATAGCCTCTTTGCAAGAGGAGTTTATTACTGAGGATAATTTCAATGGAATATCAAGATTATCGCTAGTTTTTAAATACTTTCATAAATTTGTTGGGTTCGAATCCCTCTCGGTCATTCACAAAAAAACAACACCAATCATGGTGTTGTTTTTTTGTGCGCGCTGAGGGATTCGAACCCCCGAC
>CAYZUJ010000139.1:0-2535 GCA_964481375.1 uncultured Neisseria sp.
GCATCTCAGCCATTCAACCCGTTAATCAAAGTTGCACTTCGTCCTTGAATTCACCTAATTTTTTAGCTATTATCTATAATAAAATAAAAATTATTAAATAAAACGAACAAAACTATATATTTTTAATTAACCATATTTCTTATATATTGGTGCTGGGATATTTATTAATTCCGGCGATCCAGATTGAACCATACCTTTGATGGGCATCGAGCCACGCTCAAAAACAACTACGCTATCGTAGAAACTGATGCCAAAGGTATTACGAGTGAAAAAATTAGGTTCAATCCCACCCCTTGAATGATCAGCATTTAATTGATCAATAAAATTTTTACTTTTGTTTATAAAACTATTTTTATTATCAAGTCCACCACCAAATTCTTCAAAATATGATGTATGCAAATCTTCAACGATGTATACACCATTTTTAGAAATTTTAGGATACAAATAATCAAAAGTCGCCTGAATATGTTTCATTTGATGACTACCATCATCAATTACAATGTCTGGCAGGCCAAATTCATCAATAAGAGATTCTAAAAATTTTATATCTGACTGATCGCCGATACGAACGTTTATTCCATCTCGCTCGTATGATTTACACCCCGCATCAATATCAATCCCAATAATTGTTGCCATTGGCCCAAAAAAACGACGCCACATACCAAGCGAACCGCCTTTGAATATCCCTATTTCTAAAATAGTTGCAGTTTTATTGCGCCATGGATTAAGGTGTTTCTCGTATATAGGAAAATAATGTTGCCATTTGACAACCAAGTTCTCTCTGTTTACACTGAAATCTTGCCATAAATTCATAATACTTCCATTTTAAATTTTATTAATAAATGTATCGAATAAATAATATACGTAAATAAAATTTCGAGTTACATAATATCAAAAATTCTCTTTACAGTGCTGTCATAAGAAAAACTTTTATAAATTATTTTTTTTAACTCAGAACATATTTCATTTATTTTTTTTAAAAAATTCTCATCATTTAATTTTTCTATTTTATTTTTTAAATCTTCTGCGCTTCTATAAACCAAATCTGATGCAAAAGGAAATTGCTCAACAAAATCAGACTTGTAATCAGTAAAAATAATTCCACCTGCAGCAATCACATCTAATACTCGGTTTGTAATTGCGGTATCAAATTGAAATCCTGTAATGTTTATATTAATTCTGGATCGCCTATAAATATCAGCAGTAATACGATAATCTTGTGTAGCTGGTAAATAGTTAATTTTATTAGAGGGTATGATGTACTGATCTCGATCACCTTTTCCATAACTTAGATCGCCACCAAAAATAACTAAATTTTCATTGATTAAATTCAACAAATCTCCTCTATATGAAAATGTCATTTTATTTAAAATATTTAGTAAATATTGTCGATTTATAAAACTACTTTCAAATCCTAATGACAAAAGTTTTTTATCAATTTCATCTTGCACACTAAAAGTACAATCACTTAGTCTTTTTATTGCTATTTCACGTAAATAAGAAGCTTCTTTAAATAATTCAATTGGAAATGTTTGTAATCCAGCCATTGTATGGCCAACAAATGATATTGGCAGATCTCTCAAGATAAGTTCATTTGTTTTAAATTCAGTAGCATGGTTAATCTTATAAACATTCTCAACGCCTAAGGAATTGAGATCTTGTATGTTAGAACTCTCTATACAAAAAATTCTGGATTTATTACTTACCGATCTAAGTGCTTCATATCTATTTTTTAATTTTTCTACTGACTCTGTCCCACAAAACATATTATCGTGACATAGAAAGATTAATTTATGGTTTAGTAATTCAAATAAATATTGGCCATAAAATTCGCTGTATTTGTGAGCCCTAGCGCCTTCATTCGATAAAAAATATAAATCTGCGGATAAATTATTAACAGCATCTAAGTACTGCTGATCATCTGGAAAATCAGCCGAAAAAAAAATAACTTCATGGCCAAATTTTTCCAAAGCTGATTTAATCGAATAATTAATCCGCTCATAAATTGGCACACGTGAAGATTCTAGTAGTATTCTCATTATTTAAAATAGATTTTGCAAAACAGACATTAAATTTTTAATCTTGATTTTATTTTCTTTTGCATTTATAAAATAAAATGATTTTTGTAAATTTGACAGTAAAGCATTTGAACTACTCAATAATTCATAAGTTGAAATTGCTATTCTTTCGGTTTCTATAAATTTAATTCCACTATCAAGCCAATTTAATGATTTAGGTAAAATTGATTTTTCGGAAATAATTGGAATTCCCATCGCTAATGGCCTTAAGCATCTAGCAACTTCAAATATTGCAGTGTCGTAAGCATGTATATTTAATATTGCCTTACAATCAGAAATTTCTTCTGCCAGTTTGTGACCGTAAAGTCCAGTAAATATTTTTATGTTTAAATTTGAACCATCAAATTGCCTTAATATTTTTTCTCTTCTCTCATTTAGCAACCCATAAAATCCCAGATCATATTTCTTTTCAAAATTCTTTGATGTATCATAATCTTTAAGAAAATCTTGTGTTGGA
>CAYZUJ010000139.1:2545-3230 GCA_964481375.1 uncultured Neisseria sp.
AATGGAAATTCAAATCCAACTATATTTCTTAATCCTTTAAGTTTGTCTAAATTAGTTTGGTTATAGTCCAAAACAATATATTTTGATAAAAATTCTAAATAGCGATCTGTTATTAAGGGCGATCCACTATCAATTTGCTCCATATTAAAAATAATAGTATTACTAGGTGACGCAATATCTTCTATTTCTTCCAATTCTGGACTAAAGTGAGTTCCAGCACCCCAAATAATATTTATAGCATCTTGAATAATTACATTATTTGATATGTTAGTTTCAAATCCTAATTCGTTTAATAAACTTGCGACAGAATCAACCGTATCCATAAATACTGCAGATTTTTTATCTTTGTATTTATTTATATTTATTAAGTTGATGTAATTTTTATTGATCATCTGTATTTCTAAATGAATTTTTCAAAATTTTCATTTAACTGAAATGTGTATGTAAAATTATTATTTATTGATTCGAGTAACGTATTTTTTATTTCTTTTAAAAATTTATCGTTTTTTAAAAATTTTTCAATCAAATTATTTAATTCTTCCTTTGTACTGAATATAATTTCTTTAAAAACTGGCGATATTTTTTCTAAATCATTTTTCTTATCGGTAAGCAAGAATCCGCCTGACGCAATAACGTCAATAACTCTATTATTTACTGCACTATCCATTTGAAAACTAGAAATATT
>CAYZUJ010000140.1:0-506 GCA_964481375.1 uncultured Neisseria sp.
CTCGAATGCGTGGGCTCGTCGCAACGGATTCACGGCACCGCTCTATGGCCAGAACTTCGCCAACTACTACTTTCCGGCATGCGCCACCGCAGCGGGAGCAGCTGACAGCGATAACGACGGCCTTCGTGCGTGCACCGAGTCGATCACCGGCTCGAGTCCGAGCGTACAGAACGGCGCCTACCTACGCGTGAGCGACGTCTCGATTCTCGAAGGCGCCGACCTCAGCGGCGGCTGCCACAACTACGACACCTGGGGCGAGGTCACGAACTTTGCACGCTTCGGCTCGCATTGGTTCTGGGGCTCGGCGGTACGCGAACAACGCGTACAGCAAAGCGGTTGGGAGTTCGACACGGACAGCCTGTCGCACAACTACCGCGATCCTTCGTTCAACTTCTCGCCCGCTCTCACAAGCGGCGGGACCGAAGCCTTCGGCCTGATGTTCTCAGCGAACATGACCTTTGCCGCTGGCACCTACTGCTTCAGCAACGACAACGAATCCCCCGGCA
>CAYZUJ010000140.1:516-832 GCA_964481375.1 uncultured Neisseria sp.
ACGCAGACCTGGGTCGACAAGACCCTGCGCAGCGAGGTCGGCTACAATGCCAGCCCGCGCACGCCCGTCGGCTGTGTCGCGCTCTCGGCAGGCACCCATCGCCTCGACTGGGTGAGCCGCTACCAAGGGCTCTTCAACTACAACAGCTTCGTCTCGAAGCCACGCTGGTGCCAGGTCACCAGCGGCTCAAGCTGCACCCCCAACCGCGAGTTCGAAGCCTTCCAGCTCACTCCGGTCACCTCGCTCTGATCACCTGATCTAGCGTCTACACAAAAACAGCGACCGTCTACTCGACGATCGCTGTTTTCATTTATAC
>CAYZUJ010000140.1:842-3220 GCA_964481375.1 uncultured Neisseria sp.
TGAGTAACCTGACTGAGCGCGAGCGCCTTTGCTTCTTCTTCAGTGATGGACGATGACGCCGGCACCTTGGCGCGGACTTTACCGTTCACCTGAACAACGAGTTCAAACGTGTCAGCAACGAGCTTAGCTACATCGAAGGTTGGCCACGCGCTCAAGTGCACACTCCCCTTCTCACCGATCTTTTCCCAAAGCTCTTCGGCGAGATGCGGCATGAATGGCGCAATCATCGCGACAAAACCCTTCTTCATCGACGTTGGGATACCGCCATGATCTTGAAAACCATTCGCGAGAATCATCAACGATGAAACACAGGTATTGAATTGAAGATCATCGATGCCTTCGCCAATCTTTTTGAGGGTTTGGTTGAAAAGCGTTTCAAGCTTTGCGTCAGCGGGCTTTGCTTCACTTGTCACACCGAGTTCAACGAGGTGCCAGATTTTATCCAAGAAACGTTTTACGCCTTCAATGCCATTGGTATCCCAAGGCACCGCCTGGTCGAATGGACCCATGAACAATTCATAGACCTTGAAAACATCAGCCCCGTGACTTGCGATGACATCATCCGGATTCACGACATTGCCTTTGGACTTCGACATCTTCTCCCCGCCTTCGGCCATGACGAGTCCGTGTGAACGGCGCTTTGCATAAGGCTCAGGGCCAACTTCTTTAGGGATATGGCCGAGGTCCCACAAGAACTTATGCCAGAAGCGTGAGTAGAGAAGGTGAAGCGTAGTGTGCTCCATGCCGCCATTATAGAGATTGACTGGCATCCAATATTTCATCGCTTCTTGAGAAGCGAACGCTTCATCATTGTGCGGATCGCAGTAGCGCAAGAAATACCAACTCGAACCCGCCCAGTTAGGCATGACATCGGTTTCACGTTTTGCTTTGCCGCCACATGAAGAGCAAGAAACATTTACCCATTCATCCATCTTCGCGAGTGGCGAAGAACCATCTTCAGTTGGTTCGTATTCAGCGATTTCAGGAAGCACGACCGGCAACTGCTCATCAGGTACCGCAATATAACCACAACGTTCGCAGTGAACGATTGGCATCGGTTCGCCCCAATAACGCTGACGAGAAAACACCCAATCACGCAATCTAAAGGTCGCGGCGTATTCGCCCTTGCCGTATTCAGCGAGCCAACTTGTGACATCAGCTTTTGCTTTCCAGGTTGGTAAACCGTTGATAAAGTCTGAGTTGATCGCGATACCGTCTTCGGTAAACGGTAACTCAACTTCACTACCCTCAATCGTGACAACTTGCTTGATCGGCAAGTTAAATGTTTTTGCAAATGCAAAATCACGATCATCATGCGCAGGCACTGCCATCACCGCACCGGTGCCATAACCGGCCAAAACATAATCTGAAATAAAGACTGGTACGACTTCGCTATTCACTGGATTCGTTACCGTGATTCCCTCAAGTTTTACGCCTGTCTTCGTTTCTTGTTCAGCTTGGCAATCTTCTACACTCTTCGCCGAAGCCGCAGAAACATACGCTTTTACTTCATCAGGATTCTTAATGAATCCGCCCTTCAACCACGATGAAACCAATTCGTGTTCAGGAGCAAGCGTCACATAGGTCACACCAAAAATCGTATCAGGACGCGTCGTGAAGACCGTAATCACATCATCCGTATTCGTTCTGAATTTGATGCGCGCGCCTTCGCTCTTACCAATCCAATTTTTTTGTTGTGCTTTGACGCGATCGAGATAATCCACCTTATTCAAATCTTCTAAAAGACGATCGGCGTATTCGGTGATGCGAATCATCCATTGTGATTTTTCTTTTTCGACAACGGGCGAACCACAACGTTCGCAAACACCACCAACCGCTTCTTCATTCGCTAAACCAATTTTACATTTGTCGCACCAATTAATCGTCGACGAACCTTTAAAGGCCATGCGATGACCGTCGACATACGCGCGAACAAACTCTTCGCCCTTGGCGAGAATTTCTGCAGGAATTTCTAAATCAGAAATCGGACGTGCGCGCTTTTGTTCGCGGTCATAGAAGCTTTCAAAAAATTGTTTGAATTGCCATTGCGTCCATTTATAGTATTTTGGATCGGTCGTATCGATTTCACGATCCCAATCAAAACCAAAACCCATCGATTGGAATTGGCGCTTAAAATTACTGATGTTTTTTCTCGTAGCATCCTGCGGTTTTACCTTGTTTTTAATAGCGTAATTCTCCGTCGGCAAGCCAAAAGCATCCCAACCCATCGGAAAGAGGACGTTCTTGCCCAACATGCGCTGACGACGGGTATAGGCATCAAGCGCAAAATACGAACGCGTATGCCCCACGTGCAAGCCATCACCGGACGGAAAAGGAAACTCAACCAAGCCAAAAAAGTTCTCTTTGTTGGCGTCGGT
>CAYZUJ010000141.1:0-3212 GCA_964481375.1 uncultured Neisseria sp.
ACTCCTCTAAAAAGGTATTGAGAAAGTGGTATTCACAAATCTTGGAGCATGTTGATCCAAGACATTAGTATAAGTCGAAAAATAATAAATAATTACTACATCTAGGGCAGGAAAAATCTGGCCAAATATATCAATTAATCCTAGTTTATAGAGTTTTAACGGTACTAAACAAATTAAAAATATATAAGTTCCTAAAATAAGTACTAATAATAATTTGATCGGTAATTTATACATAATTAATTACTATGGAAGTTAGTATGTTGATGTAAGCTCGCGTTCATAATTAAACCAAAACTGATAAGCATTGATACCATCATTGTGCCACCATATGAAATAAAAGGTAATGGCACTCCTACTACCGGCAACATACCCATTACCATTCCTATATTAATAAATATGTGGCTAAAAAATATTGAAGTTAATCCTATTACCATTAACTTCGTAAATATTGGCTTAGTGTTAATAGCAATAGCTAACGAACTGAGGATTAGCATAAAATATAATATTATTAGAATTAAACCCCCAACAAACCCAAGTTCCTCCGTCAGAAAAGAAAAAATAAAATCAGTGGTATATTCCGGTAAAAAATTTAAATGGCTCTGGGTGCCATTTAACAATCCTTTTCCCCAGAATCCTCCTGATCCTATCGCTATTTTTGATTGGATAATATTATAGCCTGCTCCAAGCGGTTCTCTATCAGGATTTAAAAAAGTTAATACCCGGTTCTTTTGATAGTTATGTAATAGACTCCACAGAATCGGTAGTAAGGTTAAACTTCCAATACCGGCTATAACAAAATATAATTTTTTAACCCCTACGGCAAAAAAAATAATAGTTGCAACTATTAAGGTAATTATTCCTGTTCCAAGGTCTGGCTGTTTTATAATTAAAAATGTAGGAACTAGTACTCCGATTATAGGAGGAATTAGATTGTAAATAGAAGAAATGTTTTCTTCGCTAGTATTATGAAAATATCTAGCAAGCATTAGAACTATAGCTATTTTAGATGGTTCTGAGGGTTGGATGTGAAATACCCCAAGGTCTATCCATCTTGTAGCACCCATAGCTGTTTTACCGATGATTGCTACTGCAATCAAAAATAATAAAACAAAAAAATATAAAAAATACGAGCATTTATGGATAAATCTAGTGTCAACCATAGAAATTATTAAAGCTAAGGGCATAAAAATCGAAAAAATTATTATTTGCCTATATGCCCAAGGCTCTATCGCTCCCCCCGCAGCAGAATAAAGAATTATAAAACCGTAAATACAAATAGTTGTTATTAAAAATGGTATGGAAAAAGGTATTTTTTGTAACTTAGCTACAAATTTTTCTTTTGTAGAGTAACTCATTCGCTATTTTTTTCCTTTAGTATAAACGATTTTGGATTTTGGGAAAATGATTTTTACACTTGTTCCCTTTCCATATGTACTCTCTATAGTTAAAATTGCTTCATGAGCAGCCAGTAGCATTTTAACTATAGGCAATCCTAATCCATAAGATCCACCTTTTTGGTAATCTTGTCTATGAATGGTACCATACTTACTTACTTAAGGCAACAGGGATCTCTTCTGGTTTCATTCCTATTCCTTGATCTAGGATCGTGATTAACATTTGACCTTTATCCATTTTTACGGATATGTGAATAGCAGTATTTTTACTGGAGTATTTAATACTGTTGCTGATTAAATTGTCTATTACCTGAGTCATCCTCTTCTTATCACAAATAACTAAAGGCAAATTTGGTTCAAAATCAGTTATTATAGAGATATTTTTTTTGCCTAAGTAGAATTCTGCGACTCGAATTATTATATCCTGTATTTTATTTAAAGAATTGACTATTTTAAACTGGCCCTCAATTATTTGATTCTCATCTAAAATATCAGTAATAAAATCCAAGATTATTTGGGCATTCTGGTGTATTCCTTCAACATATCTGGTATATTCTGCCGGAATCCTTCCAAATAACTCTTTGGACATAATTTCTGAACCAGTCACAATAAAACCTAAGGGAGACCTTATTTCATGAGCTGTAAAAGCAAGGAAATCAGTTTTGGCTTTGGTTGCATTATTTGCTAAGATAGTAGCTTGTTCAGCTTTTGTCCTAAGAGAAGTTTCTCTTTTATAAATCGCAATAATAATTATTAAACAGAATCCAGCTAGAAAGCCAACTTCAACAAACTTTTTAGTAAGGTTCTGAACTATATTGTTCTTTATAAAATCATTGTCAATATTAATAATAACTGTAAAAGGAAAATCTTCTACTGGTTTTATAAAATAATTTAATCCATTTGCCATATCAAGATATGAATAGTCTTGAAAGAGGGATGCCAAATTACGGTTTTGTTTCTCTAATGCTTGTAACAATTGAGGTGCCAGATTATTATTAGCATCGACTATTTTATCTATTATCGGCTTGGATTTAGCTACAATATCAAAATTTTTATCAACTATTATAAAATTGACACTTGAGTCTTTTTTGCGGTTGTTTAGGTTTTGAATCAGAGTATCAATGTCGTAGCTTAAAACAACTGCTCCAATAAAATTTTTTGTTAACTTATCAAATATTACATTAACTAATTTTAAACTATGACTGTCAGGAGTTTTGTTAATACGAAAATCTACATAACTTTTAATCTTTTTGTTTTGATCAATTTTGTGTACTATATCTTCTACAAAATATAGCTTTTTTGGTTGTGCCGCAATACCATCAATACTTGTTACTAATTCTAGATATTCGTTATTAACCCAGCTGTATTTACGCCATCCAAATAGCGAATTAAAATGTTTAGAGAGAAAAGATGTTTTTAGAGTTTTTTTAATGTGAGATAAATCTGTAGGGTTTGTTTTTATATTTCTACCTATTAGTTTTATAAAATATTTAGAATAACTTAACTGGCTTGAAAAAACTGTTTTTAATGAGTTAGCTTCCGCAGACATTTCCTTTAATAATGCAGATTTTTCATTCGAATATATCCGAATGAAATTTATCAAAGTTAAAATTATTACCATAGTGATAACAATAAACGTAATTATTTGGATATTTACATTATAATCACTAGGCTGTTTTTCGATATTATCATGATCAAAATTCATAAATTATTTTTAATTGTTTGTTTGATATTGTAGAATGATCAAAATTTAATTTAGTTTGCTTGGAATATGAAATTATCATTATTTAATACACTTACAAGAAAAAGAGAAGTTTT
>CAYZUJ010000142.1:0-3105 GCA_964481375.1 uncultured Neisseria sp.
CATTTTAGCGCTTACAGGTATGCTCTCAACAATACACGGTATACCAACTGTTATAGTAGGACTATTTTTCTTTGGAGGAGTGCAATTATTTTTCATAGGTGTTTTAGGAGAATATATACTGGCAATCTATAATCAGGTCAGACGTAGACCTTTAGTAATAGAGCGTGAAAGAATAAATTTTGATTAGTAACTTTCAAAATATATAAACAAATAACCCTAAAATAAAGTTGTATATATGGAGAAAAAAAATATATTAATTACTGGAGCTGCTAGTGGTATTGGTAGGGCATTAAGTATAGAATATGCGGCTAATGGTATCAAGTTATTCTTACTTTCTAGATCTGAAGGTAAATTACAGGAATTAGAGAAATTATGTATTGCTAAAGGAGCTGAAGTAGAAGTTATAGTATCAGATGTTAAAGATAATCTAAATATGCAAAGAATTATTGAAAAAATTTATGATACAGTATATTTAGATATTATTATAGCTTGCGCTGGAATTTCTGCAGGAACTTCAGGTGAACCAGAAAAATTTTTACAAATAAAAGAAATAGTAGATACTAACTTATATGGTGTATTAAATACTATTATGCCAGCAATTCCATTTATGATGAAACATAGAAAAGGAGATATAGTAATTTTAAGTTCTATGGCAGCTTTAATGGGTCTTGCTAGATCACCAGCTTATAGCGCAAGTAAAGCTGCTGTTAAATTATTTGGAGATGCATTAAGACCTATTATGAAAAATTATGCTGTTAATGTTTGTGTTGTAATCCCAGGTTATGTTGATACTCCAATGACCCAATCTATTAGATATCCTATGCCTTTCAAGATATCAGCAGAAAAGGCTGCAAAAATTATTATTAAAGCTGTTAATAAAAAAAAAGGAGTTATTACCTTATCTTGGGTTATTTATTTAGGGTTAAAGCTCATTAATTTATTACCTTACCAAATTATTGATTATCTAAATTCTAAATTACACGGAAGAAGTTCGTTGAATTAAAAAAATTAACTAATATATAAAAAAAAGTCTTGAATGAAAAAGTTAAATACTTTCTTAATTATCTTACTAAGTTTGATGTTCTTTACCTCAATTATAACTATTATTTGGGCCCTAGATAAAGGTTTTCAGTTACGTGATGAAGGATTGTATATTTTAAGTGCTCGCTTCCCAGAAGATTTTAAATTTAATGTTAGTGCTATCTATGTTTATACAGGTTTATTATTCAAAATATCTGGTTATAACTTAGTTACATTTAGATTAGTTTCCCTGTTTTTATTAATATTATCAGCTTTAATATTTTGGATTGGATTTGATAATTTGTTTAAATTACGTACCAAATCTTTAAAAATTGAATATATAAGAGTGTATTCTTTATTATTCATACTAATAGGTTCTGTATTGTATTATCAATGGTTTTTCCCAATGACTGCATGCAACTATATGGTAAATTCATTTACTCTTAATATATTTGCTGGCGTGTTAATGCTAGGTTTATCATGGGTGGTAGATAAACCAATGAAATCTAATATTATATTTTTTATAACAGGCTTAAGTATAGGATTAGCATTGTTTACTGTATTTCCATTTGGAGTCTGTCTTAGCCTGCTTTGTATTGTGGTTGTACTTTTGTATCAATCTATCTCTAGATGTCAAAAAACAATTATATTATCTATGGTGTTTGGGGGAATTATTGCCTGGTTTTCTGTTCATTTTCTCTTTGTTCTTCCACTTACTACTTCATGGCAATATTTTAAGAAAGGGTGGCAACTCTATCAACTAATGGGGTATCATACCTTTCAGCAAACTATTTTACATTCTAGTCAACAATTATTTTATCTAATTTATGGTGCAATAAAGAGCTTTTTATTAGTTTACTTAGTGTTGGGTGGGGCACTTGCTTATGCGATCTTGTTAAAACGTAGTCTCCTTATTGGAAAACTATTTTTTGTTATAGTAGTTATTGCTGGATTATGTATACCTATAGTAAATTTTGTACCAAGGGTTGAACTTACATTTAGACCTTCTTTTGCTCCTTTTTACTTAACTTTTTATTTAGCTTATATATTTCTTTTGGTCTTTATGATCATATACAATTTTTTTATTTCTAAAAAGATAATTAATGGTAAGGTTAACTTTAATCAAATAAGTTTCAATGATAAAATAATTTTATTATTATTAATAGTTTTGCCTCTAGTTGCATGTGTGGGATCAACAAGCGCAGTTTTTTATATTACAGCTTGGAGTGTGACCCCTTGGTTCGGTGTTATTGTTCTGTTACTAATCTTATTAGTAACTAACACTAATAATTATTGGTTAATGCCTACTTGTATTTTATTAATAAGTGCATTTGCTACTAGTCAACTAATTCAGGGTACTTGGGTAACTCATTCACTAGGAAATTTACATTTAAAAACAGTGCCAACAAAAGTAGGATTTCCTTCAACAACTATGTTATTTGATAAAACAACACATGATCTTATAGAAAATTTAACTTCACTTGCCGTTAATAATGGATTTCAACCAGGTGATAATATTATTGCTAACTATTTTCCAGGAATGGTGTTTGCAATGGGTGGCAGAACACCTGGATATAACCTTATGATTTTTCACCCCGAGGTTTTTACTGCTGAGGTATTTAAACTTTTAGATATCGCACGGCTTAAAAAGTCCTGGGTTTTAGTTACAGAGTCAGATTTGGATACCTACTCTCAGGTGCTTTTAAATGTTGGAATTAATTTTCCGGCAAATTATAAGTATATTGGTAGTGCCACAAGCTACTTATTATATAAACCTGTATAAACGAGAATTCTGGTTTATAGTAGAAATTCAGGCACTGTTACAAATAATTGGAAGGTTACTAAGAGTAACCTGTTAGTAATGATTCTAATTTCCTCCAAAATACCTTGCCTATATTTCCAGAAGCCCAATCTTCCTTTTTTTTAATATTCTCATTAGATAATTACATAAGCTATTTTCATTGATTTAAATCCCAATAACGGCTTGGTTAAACGCTTTTACCGTGATCAGATTCGATTATTACCTCTTTTGGTTCTGTGGCATCTGTTTTTAGAGTTTTTGTTTTTATTCGGACATTTGGTTAC
>CAYZUJ010000143.1:0-736 GCA_964481375.1 uncultured Neisseria sp.
CAGCAGATTTAGTACATAAGAGTAGCCGTATGATTCATCGCTGGCTAAATAAATTTGAAGAACATGGGCTTGATGGACTAAAAGATAAAATTGGTAGAGGACGTAAAGTAATACTACAGCAAGAAAAAGAGGCTGAATTTATAAATATAATTCTTGAATTTAAAAAAACATATAATAAAGATAAAATAACTGGAACCACTATTCAGAAGTTATTAAAAAAACATTATGATATAGATTGTACCTTACCTACAGTTTATAGTATTTTATCAAGATTAAATTTAAATCATGAAAAACAAAAGTTTAAAAATAAAAAATATTTTCGACATAATTGTTATATTGGCAATAATTTAAATAAAGGTTTAAGCAAATAAAATAAGATTATAAAATTTTGGGAAATATTCTAGTATAAAAATTCATAAATAATTATATTGACAAATTAAGAAATCATATAATAGAATCCTCGATTTTAAGAATTAATATATTATTAAATGTGGGTAGCTGATTATTAAGTAAGTTATTAAATTAGGAGATAAAATTGACTAAATATTATTATAAAATTATGGTAATTTTTCTAATATTACTGCTTTGTGGTTGTAAGAATAATATTGGTGGACAAGGACAGCAAAGTTTAACAGAAAAATTACAGGCTAAAATTAATTCTATGTTCTCAGCTGATAAAACATCTATTCATGTATCTTGGATAATTGATGGTGAAGATTCTAAAGATATAAACTCT
>CAYZUJ010000143.1:746-3012 GCA_964481375.1 uncultured Neisseria sp.
GCATGTAGTTACTATGAAAGTATCCGAAATATCTAAATCATTAAAAGCTACTCCAGTTGGCGGAATCATTGCCGCCATTGATCCTAAACCTAGAGATTATGTTGGGCAAAGAATAGATATAGAGGATATTAATTGTAAAGATGCAGTATTTAGTAGTGTTGATGATAGTTGTAGTGCATACTTTAAGTTATCCTATAATCAAGATAATACAAATGAGAGTATTGTATTCCCAGTAAAAATTGCTCCTAATAATATAGAAATACCTACAATCCTATCTTTTCAAGTAGTGGCAAAACCTACCTGGTCTATCAGTAATTACCGTATGGTATTAGAGGAGGAGGCAAAATATTATTCAGGCAGTGCCGTAGCATCTAATAAAAATAATTATAAGATCATATTAATACAAAATGGCTCTTTAAAACCTTTAAATATTGTAAAAATTAATGGTTTAAGCAATCCAGTATTTTATTTGTTACATAGAGCTAATGATTCGGATAATGATCTATTCTATAATAATTTCAACGAATGTTCTTTAGTTAATAATTCAGAATTAAAACAAACAAATCATTTAGATAAATTAAATGATAGTTGTATTTTAATATATTCTGTAAACAAAATCTCTAGAGAACCAGAACAAACTGACGTGATTAATATTGATACTGATGCAACTTACGTTTTTCCAAGACATATTAAAAAATTTAATCTTATTGCTAATTTCAAGGCAAATCAGATTCCTTTACAAGAGGTTTATGGAGCTCAAATGACTCCTAATATAGCTAACAGCGCACACATTAGTGGTACTGACATGGTTATGGATTCATGGAGTCCACTGCACAGTGAAGTGATTAATGTTTCTAATAAATTTAGTAAAGTATCTATTAAATCTTTTTTTGATCCTGTACGCTTGCAAATTTTAACTGCTTCATCATCTCAAATTGAAGTTCCTTTTGATAATACTGAGGAAGGAACTATTTATCCAGGAACACAGATTGTAACTGATTTAACTAACTATCCAATTACAATAGGTAAGGTTGAACGAACTTATAATCCAAATGTGACCCCATCCTTACGGCAGGTTCTATCAGAGTTTTCACCAGGGTTTCCTAGTACACCTAATATACTTGCATTAGCTGGGCAACATCTTTGTGCTGAAGTTTCTCGTTTGATTTGCATAGACTCACCATCATATTATTATAATTCAAATAATGGGAATTTTGTTATTACTGGAGTATTTGATAATGGAAGAGATGATAATAGAAATATGGGTCTTAGCATAGCATTACATGCTAGAGAAGTATTACATAGTAGTTTGATATCTTTTGAGAATTCGTATTATGATTTATCTAGTTTTGTGTTGAAGGTAGTTCATGATGAATAAACATTATTTGTTTTATCTGGTAGTTATTGTATCTACTATTTCTTGTAAAAATAATATGGGCGAAGTATTAAATAATAATGCTAAAAGTATGCAAAAAACCAGTGATTTTTTTGTTAATACCACCCCATCATTATTTGAAGTGGCTGGCACTTATGATAGCATGTCTCAACATTCTACTAATAATAAAACATGTTTAGCTGCTGGAGATAATTCAGATAATATTGTTATCATTAATCCGCATAGTAGTTTAGATTTTAGTCAAGAACAAGATTTTCAAACTGTTCAAAAAGCCTTGGGAGTTGATTTTAATGAACATATTGGTTATGGTCCTTTTAGCATTAATATTGCCTATAATTATGGAAAATCTAGTCAAGATGATTCATATACATTAAACATTAATTATGTTTATCAATATACTGGCATAGCTACTTTAAAGCATAACATATCTATGCAGGGAGAATCTATTTTAACTCCAATAGCAAGGAGTGCATTAAAAAATTCTCCTTCAATCTTTCGAGATCTGTGTGGTGATGGTTTTATAGCTCAGGTAGATGCAGGAATAAATGTATTGATGCGTATAAATTTAAAATTTAATTCCTCAATTGAAAAGAACTACTTTTCAGATACGCTAAATAAAATTGGTGGTTTACAAAATATTCTTAGCCAAATTTCTACTAATCCAAATAAAATAAATTATTCATTAACAGCATCCGGATTACAAATGGGAGGTAATCCAGATGCATTTAATCAATTATTTTTAAAATACGATAGTCATGCTATAGGACAAGAAGGATATCCAACAATAACTTGTAGTTCTGATGGAGGGGTTAGTGCTAAATGCGTGAATATTATCAATGAAGTTATTGATTATGCTAAAGGTATTAAAAA
>CAYZUJ010000144.1:0-3001 GCA_964481375.1 uncultured Neisseria sp.
AAAGCTTTATTAACTTAATGGGTACCCATAAATTAAATACTCTACACCTACACCTATCAGATGATGAAGCATTTAGAATAAAAATTCCTTCCTATCCTTTAAAATACGCATATACTAGAGGCTTGGGGTTACCTATCGGACCTACAATGCTATCTCAAATAAACCTTTATAATACAAATACTAAAACTGACAATTCTATTCGTGCTGGTAATGTATACAGTGGATCTTATGGTTATAAGGATATAAGAGAAATAATAAAATATGCTAATTTAAATCAAATTACAGTTATTCCCGAACTTGATTTTCCTGCTCACTCTAGGGCATTAATCAAAGCATTACCAAGTATGCTAATTGATCCAGATGATAAGTCTAATTATATATCAGCACAAGGTTATACAGATAATGTTTTACCTGTGTGTACATACGACAGTAATACCTCAATCGGAAAAAAATTTACTAAAACCGTTAACAATATTATAAATAATGTTGCTAATATATTTAGTGGACAAAAAACCATATATGCTATTGATAAAGAAATAAGTATAGGGGGGGACGAGGTAAGTCCTGATTCTTGGACTAAAACTAAAAGTTGTCAAGGTGAATGGGATAATCTTGATTCTAATGCAAAATCTCATAAGTTTTTTAGTAAATTATCTAAAAATCATACCTCAATAATTTTTTCTGGGTGGCAACAATTTATACAAAACAATGGAGTTGAATTAGGTAAAGATATTGTTGATTATAGTAGAGTTGGTCATGTATGGATCTGGAACAAAAGTAATGAAACCGGAATTGATCAAGCAATTAATTTAGCTAATAATAATTTTCCTATTGTATTAGCATTTGCTGATAAAATGTATTTTGATATTGTATACACACCAGATATTAGTGAGCCAGGACTTGCATGGTCAGCTCCTAATAATGATACATATTCTGTATTATCTTCAGCACAAATCTCTAATGAGGTACAAAAAAGAACTAAGTTATTAGCTCATAATAATATCTTAGGACTAGAAGGGGCATTATGGTCAGAAAACCTTTTAAATTATGATCAGCTAGTTTATATGGCTGTTCCTAAAATGGCTGGATTATCTGAAGCTAGCTGGTCTCCGAGTACTATAACTATACAAAATAATAAGGTTAATTGGCAAAATTTGTCAAAGCGTTTAGGATGTGGGCAAAGAGGTTTTTTATACTATTTAAATACAATACATGATGTAAAGTATAGAGGTTACCCTAGAGGAATATCGTTAGAAATCCCTGAATTAGAATGCTATAAATTTTAATAAATTTATAATGATGGTTAGAAAGTTTTAGAAAAATAACCGTACTCGAAATGAAAACTAAAAACTAAGTTATTACCCTTCTATAATAGGAGACATTTTAAGGTTATATTTGAAGATAGTTTAGTATAGTATATTTTATTATTAGGAGTAAAAGCGATGGCATTGAGGAATAAATTTAAAAGAAAAGATCTACCAATTATTAATCTTAATAAAGATAATCAAGGAAAGATAATGGTAGAAGCTTGTTTAGAACATGGTTTTTTTTATATTGATAATAGGCAAGAACAGGTAGTAGATTTAAAGATCGTAGGTGAATTACAAAGAAAAAGTCAGGAATTCTTTCAATTACCGACTAATAAAAAAAGTAAATATGCTATTGAAAAATCTGTATCTTTAACAGGTTATGCTGGATTTGAATCAATGACAAGTTTTGTTCCACATGATAATGAAATCTATGTTATTCATTCTCCATCTCTTTTTCCTATTGATAAAAAGAATATTCAATATAGTTTTGAGCCTGCCTTAACAGAATATATAGAATCATGCTGGAAACTTAATGAAAAAATATATACACATTTAGCACCTTATTTAGATTTAAATTCTGTTAGAAATCCAAGTGGTTTTCTTAAAAGTTGGAAAGACGGATTTCAAGAGCGTTTATGGACAGGGAGATTCATACATTATCCTCCTAATGGAGGTACAATAGCACCTCACAACGACGTTGGTCTTTTGACTATTCTTAATCAAGATCAAACAGGAGGATTACAAGTATGGTTTCAAGAAAAATGGGTTGATGTTGAACCAATACCAAATACTTTTGTTGTTAATGTTGGAGAAATATTACAAAATTGGTCATCTGGTTTATTAAAATCAACTCGTCATCGAGTTATTAATAAAAAAGCAGTTGATAGATACAGTATGACATTTCTTCCTTTATTTGATAAATTCTGTGAAATATATATAAAAGAAAAAAATGAATGGAAATATCCATACAATCATCTTCTCGAAAGGTATTACTCAATATATAAGCACTTGGCTAATAGTGTTCAAAATTCTATAGATTCTTTACAAGGAAAAACTCCTAAAGAAATTGAGGATTTTCATCAAAGAACTTTCTTAAAAAATTAAATTATCCTGTTGTTTTTAGAGATTTATACTATGCTTTCTATCATAGCTTCATAAAGAGAACAATAACTTCTCTATTGCTTCATATACATTTATCAATTTAGCTATTTAAAAACTATTAACTACAAAAACCATCAGTAATAATAATTGAATCCGATTTACATTTATCCTGATTATTATCTAAATTCTCTTCTTTTTCTATATTAGAATTTTTTTCTTTTAAATCACTATTATTTTTCTTTAAATTTCTTATATTTTTTAAATATAA
The DNA here is from genome assembly GCA_964481375.1 of uncultured Neisseria sp. Lineage (GTDB taxonomy): Bacteria > Pseudomonadota > Gammaproteobacteria > Burkholderiales > UBA11063 > Aquella. Next base: position 2,680 of record CAYZUJ010000144.1, read on the forward strand.
ATCTGTTACATTTAAACCAGTAAGTTTAATTAGCTTCTTGGATATAAAAATAAAAAGCAATTTTTCTTGTCCAAAAAGTTTCTTAAAAACCGAAAAAAGATGTATTTTCATATTAATCTCTTTATTTAATTTTAGTCATTTCTATAGTATATCCTACATAAACTAAAGATAGAAATATATTATTAAAATTAAACTTATTTAATTTAATGTGAGAGAATTAATTATATAATGAATTAATTAAAAGCAATAATAAAACTTTAAAATATTAATTATTATGGCCCACTAACTTATAAAGAGTAATACTTACAATATTACTGAGTCC
>CAYZUJ010000145.1:0-1777 GCA_964481375.1 uncultured Neisseria sp.
ATAGAGGAAGAAGTACAAAATTTTATATCATCCTACCAAGATAAGTTACTTACTAATGGGAGTAAGCAAGTTGTTCGCAATGGCTACTTACCACAACTGTCGAAAGTTGGAAAAAAGTCATAATTTTAAGTATAAGAGAGCAGGTTCACCAACACAAAATAACACTATGCTATAAACTGGCAAGAGTAGTATATGCTGTATTACGCAATTCATTTGTTCATTTATAATAACTGCTGCGGGATACATTCAATACCTTGTACATAAAAACAATAGAAAATTTGTTGCAATATTTTACCCATGCGTACTTTACCTGGGTTCTCTTACAAGGTACGCAGATGTTGTTTTAATATGCCTCGTTCCTGCGTAACCCGGGTTAACTCTTTCTTCAGTTTTATTACTTCATCATAAGTGAATTCTATTATTATGGGCTTTAGAGATATTAGAACTACAAGTTTTTGAATATTTTCTTATATAGCTATATAGTGTATTTTCACTTATTCCCAGTTTCCTTGCTGTAATAGCTATTGGTTTTACTGATTCAATAGCTAATTTACTAATGACTCCTTAATTTCTGTAGAATAGACTTGATGTTTTTTTTCAGGAATTCGTTTTAACTCCTTTTGGCAGTTTATATTAACTCACCTGTCCGATTTATTGTAGCCAAATTACCTTGTAAAAAATGGAGGTGTTAATATAAATAAAGTAACTACTATTTATGGTCTTCTTAATAACATTTAATAACAATTTATTTTTCCTTGAGTTTAACAAATTTATCTATAAACTACACTTAATTAAAGTATAAAAACCTGATACTGTTTATTTATTATGGAAAAGCTACCAACATCTTTAGCTGAATTTTTTTGGTTTTTTACAAAAAAACACCCACTGTTATTTGTAATATTTTTTTTAGCACCTCTTTCTATAATTCTCGAAGCAAACGTTATTCCTTATGCCCTTAAGATGCTTATTGATACAGTAGTAACTTATCAAGGTAATAAAGGTGCTATTATGAAAGAAATGATACCAGCATTATGGGTTGGTGGAATAGCATGGATTAGTCTAGTTATTATAATGTGGTTACAAAATTGGTTACAAGCTCATACAATTCCTGCTTTTGAATCTGATATACGTATGTCAGTAATAAAATATGTAATGCTGCATTCTTATTATTATTTCTCTAATCAATTAGCTGGAAATATTGCAGATAAAATTAGAGATTTTCCTAGAACAATTGAGTCTATTCGAATAATACTTTATCGAACAATTGTTTCTACTTTTGTACTTGTAATAACTACACTGATAATAATGACATCAATTAATCAAATATTTTGTTGGATTTTAGGTTTGTGGGTTATTGCTCATCTAACAGTAACGTTGTATTTTGTTAGGTTTATTAATAAGGTTTCCAAAAAAAATGCTGAAGATAAAAGTGCCTTAAGCGGTAGTATTGTAGATATCATTTCTAATATAATTTCTGTGAAGCTATTTGCAAGATATTCTCATGAACTAAGCTATATTGGAGATAAACAGGAACAAGAAAAAGAAAGTAATATATCTCTCATTAATACTATGAATACTTTCCAAAGGTGCATGGATGTAATAGTTACAGTAATGATTGGAAGTACTATGTATTTTTTGATAACAAGTTGGCAACAAGGGATAGTCAGTGCTGGGGATTTTGTACTTATTTTTAACATGATTTTTGCTGTTATGACCCAAATGTGGCATTTAGGTTATGCACTATCTAATCTTTTTCGTGAGATAGGGGTAGCTCAAC
>CAYZUJ010000145.1:1787-2952 GCA_964481375.1 uncultured Neisseria sp.
AGCTCAACAAGCCTTAACGCTTATAACATCTACCCATCAAATTATTGATAGTATTGATGCTAAACCTATTATAGTTACTAAGGGAGAAATAGTATTTAGTAATGTTACTTTTCATTATAACAAAGGTAATAATATATTTAAGAATAAAAATGTAGTAATTAAAGCAGGTCAAAAAATTGGGTTAGTAGGCTTTTCAGGAAGTGGAAAAAGCACTTTTGTCAATCTTATACTAAGGTTTTTTGATGTAGAATCAGGAGTTATTACAATTGATAATCAAGATATAACTAAGGTTACGCAAGAATCACTGCGTGAAAATATTGCAGTGATTCCACAAGATACCAGTTTGTTTCATCGTACTATAATAGAAAATATAAGTTATGGGCGGCTTAACGTTACAGAAAAAGAAGTTATTAAAGCTTCAAAAAATGCTTATTGTCATGATTTTATTACTCAACTACCTAATGGCTATAACTCATTGGTAGGAGAACGCGGTATTAGGCTTTCTGGGGGACAACGTCAGAGAATTGCTATTGCAAGAGCTATATTAAAAAATGCTCCTATTATAATTTTAGATGAAGCTACTTCAGCACTTGATTCTATAACTGAGAAGTATATACAAGATGGATTATATAACTTAATGAAGGGACGTACTGCTATTGTTATAGCACATCGTTTGTCAACGCTTTCTAAAATGGATAGAATACTTGTATTTGATAAAGGATCTATTATTGAAGATGGAACCCACAAGGAGTTATTAGAGTCCAAAAAACAATATGCATTTATGTGGAAGATGCAGGTAAATGGGTTTTTAGCAGATAGAGAATGAAGTACCCTCTTCTTTTAGATCAATATAATGTACAATTTTTATCAAAAAAATAAACGTGCTATAAACAACCAGGAGTTTCTTTGTACTTGACAGTAAATTAAATTTTTTATATCCTTTTGTCAGCATTTTAGGGTAATTAAATTGGTTAGTTTTTTATGGTACAGTTATTACAGCGCAGTAATTTTAAGATATCCAACAACATAGTTTCCTATTCTGAAGAAGATAACCTCATGTGGTATAATCTTTATACCAGCCAAGTTAAAAATTTAAGAGGTAAGGTACATGAAGCATTTTTTCAATTACTGGAGGAACTTTGCTTACCTATAGATAGAGTACCTC
>CAYZUJ010000146.1:0-2915 GCA_964481375.1 uncultured Neisseria sp.
GGTTCTCACGACCGCGTTATTTTTTTACCCTCAGGATTCCGTTTAGATTCCGTTCAGCACTAGCCGTAATCAGTGCTTTATGACTTTGAATAGCCAATTCGTGCTAGCTGTGATTCGATTTCACTGCGCATTTCACCAAGTGGATCATTTGGCTGCTCTGGCAGGTCTTCGAGCATTTCGTAGATGACATGCACGCTCCAAGCTAGATCGTGCCTTTGTCTCAGTTTCAATAGCAGAACAAACACCAAGCTCAGGCAGTCATGAGGATGTGATCGGGATAGAGTTTTCAGGCTTTCTAGTGTTCCGTACAGGTCCTTGAACGAAACATCGCCAGTGCTAATAATTTCGCGGAATGTTTCCAGCCTCCAGTCTTCTGGCAAAGAGTCAATTGCTAACCAGTTTGAGAATGCATCGGAGAAGGTTAATTCTTCTTCGAATCTAAGTTCAGTGGCCAGATTCTTTAGTAGCTCCCAGAGGCGCATCGAGTTGGTGAGCAAAGGCTCATCTAGTGGCTCAGTGTTGCCGATAGCAAAAGCGATGGATTTAAACAAGTCGCTGAATTGCTTTCGATTTAGTTGCTGAGGCAATTTCGTGAACATCTCATTGTTGCCTTGGATGTGGCCCTGTATAAAAAATTTGCAAAGCTGTTGAGCTGCCAAGGCTTGTAGCTCGGTTTCCATCAGTGTTTTCTGAGTTGATCGAGCTCCCCTCAAGCCATGAGTGAGTATCCAGTCATTATTTCTGAAAATAGGAAATGTTGGTTTACCCCAATGTAGGTAGCTGACTATAAAAGATGTGGCTGACTGCCTGTTCTTGGGTAGGTGGAGTGCGTTCTTAACCTGAGCGGACCAACCTAAGGAAGTTTTTACGATTAAAGTAAAGTGCGCACCGATAATTGCTGAGGGCAAAACGCCTTGGTTGGAAACGTCTTCGAGAGATTCTTTGATTTTTTCCAGGAAGCCATTCAATTGCGACTCTGTCGATGCACTTTCACAAAGCCAGGAAGCGGTTTGGATAGCCATCTCGAGAGCAATGCAATATGGATCATTGATTGCTGACTGCAGTATCTGAGACCCTGGCGCTTCGGCATCCAGCTCGTAATTGCTTGGCTTCAATTCCTTGAGTAGTTTTGCCACTAACAGCGTGCATTCAGTCACCAGACACGGTGAAGTTTCAATGGTTGGAGTTGAAATTATCAACCTGAATAGGCTCGAAATTTTGTGCATGGGCAGATTTGCAAACCCGATTGCGCCTGAGATTGTGTGCAACCACTTGATAATTTCATTCGCCGATGAGCTGCCAATCATAAGATTCCTAGACTCAAGGTAAGCGGAAAAAACCTCTACCTGTAGGTGGATGTCCCTCAAGTGCCCATCTAGAAAATTCGGATCTTCGTCCAGTACTGACTTTAACTCGCCTGCAATTGCACTTTTTGAGCCTGTCGAAAAAAAATCTTTAGGCTTGTAGCCTGCGATGTAACTTAGGAACTTTGCTGGGCCCATTTCACGGATGTCAGTTGGCGTGATAGGGGAGGTCTCTCCAGACCAAATGCCAGTCCGAACAAGCAATTCAGGGCTATCAATTCTTTGCAAATGGCGACTTGCTAAGTGGTCGTTGAGTGGCTGGTCAAAAACATGCGGCGCTGTTTTTGCAAGAATCGTAAGCACTCGACTAAATGTTGAGTCCGATATTCTTGAAGCGTTCAATTCCTGCTTCAGATGAGCCAGCAAGTGCACTAGTTGGTCGTTCTCGACAAGCTTTGCCAATTCGCTAGCCATCAGCCACCTGTCGCCGAATGTGCCTGATTCCATTGCGGAGTTATCTTCCAACAACAAATTCCAGGAATCTTCGAGCAACTTAGGGGCTGCGGTAGAGCGAGCGTAGTAGCTGAGCCTCACGAAGAAATCACTCTCCAAAGTTGCAAGAATATGCAAGTATTCACCAACCAACTCGGGGTTTAGTGACAGCTTGCTTTGAACTTGAGAGACGCATAGCGAAGCAAGCGATTCTCTAAGTGACTGAGAATTGCTGTCATTAGTGTGCTCGTAAAGGGAGTTCAGCCAAAAGATACTTATGTCTGGCGCGCGATTCACATTTGCCGCCAATAGGCCTTGATCCAGAACTCTAGCAAGTACTTCGAATAGCTCTATGCTCTGCCCGAATAGCCTCGAAACCCCCTTTATAAAATTGATGTAGTCCCACTCAGGGAAAGGAGCCACAAGCTCGAATCGATTCTGCTGATCTGGATTCAGATAAATAAGGTAATTAACAAATTCCAGCGCTTTCTTAGTGCTAATTGAAGCCTTAAGACGCTCGACTATCTGGAGGACCTTTTCGAAGTCAATGTAGTTAGCATTACGAATGTCCAGCAATATCAGCTTTTCAGTGAGCGCCTCTAGATTTTCGACTGAGCAATTCACTACACATTCAACGGCTAAAGCTTTGATTTGCAAAGATTTTGTTTCTCCGAGGCTCATAATGATTTCCGCCATCTGAGCAGGTGCCTGTGCGCCAACTCTTGCCAGCAGTTTCATAGGTTCCAAGAGGTGCTCTTGTTGGGGAGTCAAACCGCTGGCGAAGTAGCCTTGGTGAAAGAGTGGATTCAGCCATGCTGCATGGTTGAGTTTGCTGATGAAATATACAATTGTCGCTCCGTTCGTCAGTAGATGAGCGGCCTCGTCGAGCAAAGCATCAGCATTTGTGCCATCAAACCGAAGCAGGATTTCATCTATTGATCTCGCCGAGTCGAGTACCTTGGGTTGGAAGTATGATTCAAGTACTGCCTCCAGGTAACGTAAACATTCAAGTACTGTTTGTTCATCTTTGACAGCGCCCCTTGAGTGCACGATGTCGTTCAACCTCCTCCAGTTCTCAACCCAATCCTTCTCTCGGGCCACCTGGGCGAACAATGGTTG
>CAYZUJ010000147.1:0-2877 GCA_964481375.1 uncultured Neisseria sp.
TTGGATTCCATGTGTGTGTAACTTCTGCATTTCCGGTTAATGTTTTTACAAATTCACCAGGAACAATATCTTGAACTTGTTTTAAAGTACCATCTGCCATTTGAATTTCAGTACCTTCAACTACACAACCACCGGTCATGACAGTTTTCGAAAAAAATTCCATTGTCGTTATGGTATGGTTAATTACGATACAAGGAATATCTTTAATAGTTAATTGTGGAGTAATAATACGAAATAAACTTTTAATATTTTTTGCTCGCGTCATATCAGCTTTTTCAGATCCTTCTAACGCGTCAACCGTTTCTTTTTTAGATGCAAGATTACCAATAGAATCAATAAAAATAATTACTTTTTCTCCGCGTTCAATATTATCCAATTGAACTGCAATATCGGTTCTTAATCCTTCAACGGTTGAAATTGGAGTATGTAATACTCTATTAAGATCAATATCATAATTTTTAAGATACGCCGGTGGTGAACCAAATTCAGAATCATAAAATAAACATACAGATTCCGGATATTTTTTCATATATGCAGCTACCATATATAAAGATAAAATTGATTTACCATGTTTACTAGGCGCAGCTAATACAGTTAACCCAGATGATAAACCACCATGTAATGATCCAGATAATGCCAAATTTAAAATAGGTAAATCAGTTTTAACTTGCGTATTTGTATTAAAAAAATCTGAATCAGCCATAGTATCAGATAATTTAATTGTACTATTCTTTTTTAATTTAGATAATAATGATGACATAATATTATTCCCTTCATTTAATTAAAATGAAAATTAATTTTCATTGTTGTGTTTTATATTTATAAAGAATATTTTCATTATTTATTATTCATATTTTAAAAATTTAATATTTTCTTTTTTTATATTATATACTAAATTTTTAAAAATCGGTATATACAATATCAACTATTTTATATTTTAATAAATCATCTCAAACAAATATTGATATTTTAAATGAACTTCATATCTCATACATTAGATAAACAGAAAGACGAAATAATGAATATTATCATGCCATGATATCAGTAATTTATCAGCGAACGCTGATTGATAACTGCAAACTTTGGCAGCTCTGTATATAGTATTAGTCATTTTTTCTGCCAAAGTTTGCAGCGGAGCTGCTTATATCTTGGCAAATAATCAGATCAGATACATTCATTATTTCGTCTTTCTGTTTATCTAATGTATAAGACTAAGTTCATTAGATTTTATTCTTAAAATCATCTCATTCAATCTAGATTGAATGATTTATCTTTAGATGATAGATTTATTGTCTGATAAAATAAGATGCCTTAGAGAGTGAATGAGAATCAAACATCAATCTCATACATTAGATAAACAGACAGCTGAATGAATGAATATTATCATGCCATGATATATCAGTAATTTATCAGCGAACGCTGATTGATAACTGCAAACTTTGGCAGCTCTGTATATAGTATTTGACATTTTTTCTGCCAAAGTTTGCAGCGAAGCTGCTTATATCATGGCAGAAATACATTCATTTATTCAGTCGTCTATTCATCTAATGTATAAAGATTGGTATTTGATTCTCATTCAATCTAGATTGAATAATTTATCTATAAATGATAGATTTATTGTCTTATCTAATAAAATGTCTTTGAGAGTGAATGAGATAATTTTATAATAGATTTAGCCGCTTCGCGGCAGATATAATTTTTCTAATATAATAAAAATATTAAATTTCTTAATTTAAAATATAAATCCTATAATAAAATAGAATATCTAATCTAATAATCTAATATAATATAATCAATCTAATAATATAATAATCTCATAAAAGTAAAACTATCTACGTTCTTGAACTAAAGTTCAAGAACTAGATGTGAGAAAGAGTTTACTCTTTCGAGCTATTAAGTCTTTATGATCTTATTATAATAATCTAATCTAATAATCTAATCTAATAATCTAATATAATAATCTAATAATCTAATATAATAATCTAATCTAATAATCTAATCTATTATTTCTTATTAGATAAATTAATTTATTTTTCTTATATTATATTTTTTAATTTATTAATTGAGATCTTATAAATGATTGATGCGTGACGCATCTAGTTTTATAGATAATCAATTATTTTTTATTAGATATTTTTCTATTATAAAATCTAATCTATTAATTTATCTAATAAGAAATATTATAATAAAGAATAAATGAATTATTAGTTCGAAGAGTAAACTCTTCTCACCTATCCGTCCTAGAACTAAAGTTCTAGTACAGACAGAGGTCTTCATTTAAGATATATTAAATTTTTTATTAGATTAATTTATCTATTATATTTTTAATTTATTAATTGAGATTTTATAAATGATTGATGCGTGACGCATCAATTTTTATAAATCTAATAATAGTTCATTATCTTTATAAAATCCTAAGGATTTTATATCTCTAGAGTCTTTTTTATAGATAATCTTTATAAAATCCTTAGGATTTTATAAAAATAATATAAAGAAATAATAAGATTTTATGTTCATAAGTGTTTCACACTTATTTCACTCGAGTTCTTGAACTAAAGTTCAAGAACGTCGATTCGAATTTTTTGATAATTGGACATTAGATTATTATATATTTATCAAAAAAAATAAATTATTTGATAAATAATCGAACAAATCATTAAATAATTAATATATAATCGCATGATACTGCCGCGTATTTTGAGCTAAAATATCAAAAAATATTTTAATATAAATCTGGAAAAATTAAATGACTAATCAAATTAAAGAAATAACTGATATATTATTAGATAGAGCTAATCAAAAATTAAATGATGAAATTACTATTAGCGCAAACGGTAAATATTTATCTGATTTTATGGATGATTTACCTCATAATTC
>CAYZUJ010000148.1:0-2852 GCA_964481375.1 uncultured Neisseria sp.
ATATCTTATTGAAAATAATAATGGAGCTAAATATTGAGAAGTATATCCAATAGACGAATTAGATAAAATGAGACTTATTATAATTAATATTTTAATATTTAAATCAAATTTTCTTATTAAAATGAGAACAAAGGTTAAGAAAAACAGTTCAATTAATTGATATGAGATAAATATAGAATCAAACAACGAATAATTTGTTAAATATTTAACTATATTAATAATAGTAATTGGACCAATACCATATTGATTTTCAAAAAAATTATATGATGCATTACTTATTATTTGATAATGGTGAAATACAAAACCTAGTACTCGATTAAAGTAATTTGCTAAATTAGTAATAACTAATGTTTTTCCATCAAAATATTGATGCGCTAATTTCATATAATCCGATTGTGAAATCGTAGAATTATTTTTGATGTAAATAAATTTCTCTACTAATGATAATTTATAACAATAATTTAATTCGACAGAATTTGCTAAAAAATTATTACAAATATCATTCTCTGTCCGAAAACGATGAATAATTCCTAAATCGGTTTTAATTTCAAAAATATGTACGTCAATTTTTTTATTATTAGCGATATAGTTATTAATCGATTCTATATTTTCTTCCGAAATAAAAGACTCAGAATTTAATACTTTGTCCTTACTTACTTGTATGAACAGACTTAAAAAAGCTATTCCGATAAGCAATATGTAATATTTGTTTAATTGCTTTGTTGTAAATAGTTTTAATACTATACCAGCTAATATTGGTAATATCCAAAAATATATATCACCACTTAATCTATAATTTATTTTTAGTATTATTAAAATAAAATAAATTGTTAAAACAAATGAATAAAAAATTAATATATGTAATAATAATCTATTGATGAAAATTTTATTTATATATTTATTTAAATCGAATAGTAATTCTAAAATGAAATAGGATGCAAAAACTAAATAAAGACTTATTCTATTCTGAAATGATGTTAAATCGCCTTCAAATACTTTAAATATTTTTCCAAAAATAAAATAATAAAACAAGTATAAAGATAAATAAAAGCCAATTTTTAATACAATTGGATAATAAAAATCAATACTTTTTATTTTTTCTGACAACATTGGTTATACCTTAATAGCTATTGTTATGATATTACCCAACTCAAGTCCTATTGATTTATTAATAATATTGAATTTAATTTTGATATTAAAAATATTTAATATATGTTTTAATAAATAATTTACTGTAAAATAATTTTTACATTTTGCTTGAGTTAAAATTTTAAATTTTATATCCTCAAATATTTTTTTTGTGGTATTTAAATTAAATAGTTGAGGATGTTGCATGCAATATGGCGGCCATTTGCTCTTAAGCACTTTTGCCATCAAAGATGATTCATCATGTGTAACAACTAATAAAATTCCACCTTTTTTCATTTTTAAAAAAATCTTATTTAACAGATTTTTTGGATCAACTAAGTGATCCATTACATGTATTGCTACTACTAACGAAATACTTTCGTCTTTTAATTGATTTAATTGGTCTAAATTAGTATATATTCTATAATTTGCATCATTTAAATTTTCTTTAAGCTTGCTATGTATATTTAAATTTGGTTCAAATAAATGAAAGGTATTAATTGGAAAGGAATCTTCAATTATTGTTTTTGCGAATAATCCTACATCTGGTCCAATTTCAAGGTAATCTCCATTTTTAATTTCTATTTTTTTTAGAAACTTTTTATAACTAATTTGGGTTAACTTTCTTTCTTGTTCATTTACATCATTCATATTCTCATTCATATTTTGATATAAATAGGATAATTCACTTTCATCAAAATATTTTGTACAGTAGAGTAATCTACACTCGTTACATCTAGAGTAATTTATAAAAAATTTTTTATCAAAAATACTATTATTCCAATATTCTGAAAGAGCTTCCATTGAAAAATTTGTTATATCTTCTTCACATTTAATTATATCTCTAGTGAGTTTTTTGCTTTTACATGAAGGGCAATTTCTTTCAATCATTTGTAATTTCTAAAGTTAGTTTATTTTCAATTTTTGATATTAATTTTCCTTGAGACTTTATTGTAAAGTTATCATCATTTATATTAAATTCTTTAAATGGTGAAATCTTTTTTCCATGCCAAGGACAGTAAATACTACCTCTTTTTTCTTCGGCCTTGTCTAAACAAGCGCCCTCATGATAACAAATTCTATTAAATAAATAAAATTTATTATTTTGCTTTATTATCTGTAATCCATGGTGATCACTTTCACCTATAAAAATTCTATCTTCATTGATATCATGAAGATTAATATTAATAGTTTTTTTATTTATTAATTTATTCTTTGGCAAAATTAAATAATCTTGAGTTATGGTTGATGTTTTTAGCCAACTAATTCTGCTATTATCATGTGTGAATGAGTAACCCTTCTGTCTAAGATGTAATTTTCTTTCACGCATCGGAATATCCTCTGACATTAATATTTTATAGTTTTTGATAACTGCATACTTTAATAACCGCTCTTTTCGATACACCAAGTGACCCACTCAACCATTATCAATTAGATAAAGCGGCAAATTTCTTGGGTGTTGGAGGCTGTTCTGAATTATTGTCGTGCGAGGCGGCGGGTATGGATCGACAAAACTGCAGCGATTGCTTAACTGTTTAAACCTATTTCTTCCAATATTCAGCAAGGAGGTCCACCTATGAGTAAACTGATTACCAACCCAGATGGCAAACAGCGCTGCAGTTGGTGCGCAAGCGTCGCGGAATTTATCCCCTATCACGACACCGAGTGGGGGTTCCCCGTGGAAGATGATAAAAGATTATTTGAAAAACTCTGTTTGGAGAGTT
>CAYZUJ010000149.1:0-2840 GCA_964481375.1 uncultured Neisseria sp.
TAAATCTGCTGTTTCTAAAACAGTTTTGCCTGATGCTATATGTGAAAAAGCTAAATAGCGAATCTTAAGCGCTGCGTTTTTTTCGCGTTTTACTAACTCTTTAAAATCATGATCTGCAAAGTTTGCAGGTAATCTTACTTTTTTCATTTTATATATCCTTAAATTATAAATATTCAGAAATTATATCATAAAATAAATAATATGTAATATATTTATTAATTATAATTAATAAATATATTCTCTCTTCTTTCTTTAAAATTTGATAAAATACTGATCTAAATATAATTTCTTTTTAAGAAAAATTTGATAATGAATAATATAAATACTGTAATAGAACTTCTAATTAATAATTCTGGACTTAGTGAATGTGAATTATCTAGACGAATTAATATCACAGTAGCTACACTTAATAAAATTAAAACTGGTTTAATATCAAACCCAACTGCAAAAACGTTAGAGCGAATTGCTCAATATTTTGGGATTACTATTGACCAATTAATGGGACTATCGCCATTAGAAACATATTTCTCAAATAATTTATGCAGTGTTCCATTTATTGAAATAAATTATTTGCCTGACCTAATCAACAGTTCTTTAAATTTTACTAATCATAAAGAATGGAAACGAATAGAAGTTAATGATAATATTAAAAATCATAATCTTTTTGCGACGACTTCTCTAGGAGATGCAATGTATCCCTTATTAGACTCTCAAACTATTGTTATAATTGACAAAGATTATGAAATCAAAAATAAAGCATTTGTTTTAGTTCATTTATACGATTCCAATGAATTTATTATAAGAAGACTGTTAATTGATGGTTCTTTTAGAATACTTAAACCATTAAATAATTCCTTTCCTACTATAACACTTACTAATGAGGATGAAATAATTGGGAGTATTGTATCAACCATAAAAGATTATTCTAAATAACCAATGAAATTCTTAAATTTTTTAAATAATATTTTCTTTAAACAATATGAATTACGCATAAATAGTTATCTATTTTGCAAAAATAGTATTTTTATAATATTTAAACCAAGATTTAGTAGATATAAACTTATTGTGCCAATTTTTAAAGTAATTAAAAACAAACATTATTTATTAAAAATTCATCCATATGATTGTTACATAATTGGAATATTAAATCGTCTATTACAAGAAAATATAAATCCAATTCAAAATGAACGTTTACTTAAAATAAACCATAATAATGAAAAAATATCATTTTGTTTAAATTTTATAGGAATTGATTATGTAAAGGAAGTTTTGCAGTTTGAAATAGGAAGATCACATACTAAGCATAACATACCAATAATAACTTTTTTGAAGAATACATATATAATTCGCGGATTAAATAGTATTGAGTCATTAAAACTTGGTTTTACTATTACAGATTATTTATTAAATAAGGATAATTAAAGAATGGTTATAGAAGAAAAAAAACTTAATTATTTAGTTTATCTACTTTCTATTTATATAACTTTTAAAATATTAATATTTACGTTAGGTGATAAAACTTTGAACTTTCACAATCACTATATTTCTGTGGGATCACTTTTTATACCATTATGGTTTTTTATTGGCGATATTTTAACTGAAGTATACGGATTTCCATTAGTAAAAAAAGTTATATTTGTAGCATTAATCTGCCAATTCATTTTTGCACTTATATGCTTTAGCACTACATTTTTACCATCCACCCAAGATAATATTAACACCGCATATAATTTAATTTTTCTCAGAATGCCACGTTTAGCTTTTTCTAGTTTATTAGCATTAGCTTCGGGAGCAATTATGAATGCATATTTATTAGATAGATGGAAAAAAATTGTTCAGGGAAAATATTTTCTTATTCGTAGCTTATCAACAACTATTTTAGGAGAAACAATTTTTTCTTTTATTGCAATAACATCACAATTCATTGGAAAAACAACGTTTAATCATATACTGGAATTAATGATTGCTTCAATACTTATAAAACTTATTATGACTTTAGTTTTTGTTTATCCCATATCATTAATTGCTAATTTTATTAAATCTTCATTCAATATTAAAAATGAACAGTTTCCACCTCAACCATTAGAATTAATTAATGATGTGTAAGAATTATTTATTTTTTCTATTAATTCATGTTTGCATGTAAATAGTGTATCATTAATTGATTTGATTATTTTTATTCCTATTGCACAATTTGTTATAAATGATGCTTTACAATTAATAGCTATGCTTAAATTTACTGATTCTTCAAAAATTGGAAGGTTTAACTCTTTACAAATTGTTAATATTTCATTTCTAACTATTCCAGGTAATATGCCATCAGTAATGGGAGGAGTAATAATCTCATCCTTTTTATTTATAAAAAATATATTTGCTACAGAGCATTCAGTAATATTGTTTTGAGTATTAAACATGATTCCATCATCATAACCTTTATTTATTGCCTCGTGTCTAGCTATTATTGATTCTAAATAATTTAAAGATTTAATACTGGAAATAATAGAATTTTCATTTTTTTGAATAGTAGTAGTACAAATCCTAGGAAATAAAGCCATGCTATCATTATAAGGAACAGCTCTAATTAATAAAGTGGGGTTAGACTCTTCTGGTATATTAATGCCTCTACCACTAACTCCTCGAGTATATGTTATTCTAATTATTGCAGAGTCTTTCTCTAAATTATTACTTTTTAAAACTTTTAAACAATTTTCATAAAGCTCATTTTTATCTAAATCACATTTTAAATATATCTTGCTGGCATCATCTCTTAAGCGTTGAATATGTTTTTCAAAATGTATTAGGTTACTATTTTGAGCTTTAATTGTTGTAAAAATCCCATC
>CAYZUJ010000150.1:0-2834 GCA_964481375.1 uncultured Neisseria sp.
AGTGTTTTGATATAAGTAATCATTAAAATACTGGTCTAACATTAACGGTATGCACTTAGATATATTGGTGGCAGCCTTGATCCCATCTATTTGTAGTTGTTTTATTAACGCAAGATCAGAGTAAATTATTGAATAATTTAATAACTTTATACATCCTTTTTTATCAGCAGTTTTTTGGATTATTACTTTTTCGTATAAGGATTTAAATTCTTTGTGATCTATAGGAGTCCAAGTAATATTCTGATGCTGCAGTATGTTGGTTTCTATTGCCTTAGCTTGCTCATCTTTACCCTGCATAATAAGTCTATTAGCTTCTTTTTGCCAGTCTTCTCTGGATGATTCCGTAGCTTCAATGTTAATTTCTTGAATCTCATTTATTTCTAATAATCTTAAAAATTTGTGAGATGGGTTTGATTCTATAATATAGACGTTACAGATCGATCTAGTAATTGCAACGTATAAAGCATTGATATAGAACTTATATATTTCAAGAGCTTTATCCGATTTGTCTTTTGCTCTGGCATACTTAAAGTCGGCATCCAAAAATGAGCGATCTGTGCCCTTAGTAATATCCATATAATTCTTTTCATCCGAAACAAAGTTATATACGATAATATTATCGTATTCTAACCCTTTTGCTTCTTGTACGGTAAAAATCAAAGGCGATTTAAACAATTCTTTTGCTTTATCTTTATGATGTTCATGCAATACTAGGATTGCATAATTAGTAGATTTAGCAGTTTTAACATTTACTTCTTTGATAATATCCATTTTGTCTTGTAAACAACTTACTACACCGTGTTTATCCGAAGTGCTTTTTATTAAATAGTGACTTTCTTTATCAACTGAACCAAAGTAATAATTTTTAAATTTCAATACCCGATTAGCCAATTCAGTGACTTCTGGAGTGTTACGGTAGTTTGCTGTAAGTATTTTTGTAATCTTATCATTTATAAAATTATTCTCTGTATAAAAAAAAGATTTTAATTTAGACCATGAAAAGAAGTTAGGATGTATTATTTGATTAGCATCTCCGCACAATAAGAATTGACCTTGTTTCTTAAGGCTTTTTAATACAAAAAATAACTGACTATTTGTAAAGTCTTGTACTTCATCTACGATTATAGCATCATAAATAGGCCTAACCAAATTAGTATATTGACTAGAAATTATATTGGTATCGTAGTAATTTTCTTCTTTTAAAAATTGAAAATATTTTTGGAAAAGATCGTAAATACCTTGTCTTTGCTCAAACGAAAATATTGATTGCTTAATACCTAAATTCTGGTACTCTTCACGGCTAAGATATGGTTCATCTAATACAGAACCAGTAATAACTCCCATAAACTCTTCAAATAATTCTCGTCCATCGCCGATACCATAGTGCTTTGATATATTTTGTTTAGTAAACCATTTTAAAAATATATTCTCATTAATAGCTTGACCACAAGGGATTTTTATAGTTTCAATAAATTCATGAAAAGATAAAAAATTAATATCTTGTTGGTCGTTTATATAATTAAATGCAGAATAGGATTTCTGAGCATTAGACACAAGATAGTTAGATAAGCTGATATATAATATTTTTCCTTGGATTTGTCTTAATTTAGTAAGACTGACTGAAGTTTTTCCGCTACCAGCTGAGCCGATTAGGATAATAGGTAAACTACAGTTTAAGATATCTTCTTGTTGTTCATCAAAAACAATAAATTTATTTAATAAATATACGCTATTACTCTTCGATAAAACATTAAAAGACTCATCACCTTCTTCTATTATTTGGCTTGGTAGTATATCTTCTTCCGTTATTTTAGCACCTTGTAAAAATCTTGATTTAGCATAGTCGTGATTTCTAATAACTTCTAAAATTAAAATATAGGCTTGTTGTTTGTAATTAATTATTTTAAATAATAGTCGGTTAGCAATATCAAGCTTTGCCCTAAAATACTTACTGGGTTTTAGCTTTTTTACATCAGCTGATTTAAAGTCTCCAATTTGTAAAAAGGAAATTACCTTATTAAATTGTTTTTCGAGTCCCGTATAATGTAACCCGTTATAATATAATAGTTGATACACTAAGGTTTATTGTTATGTTTAACAAACCTGCTGATTATAAAATATAATAGCTGATAACACAATGTTATAGGATGCAGCAGGTAATAAATTCTATATGCACAACACTTATTCTTCATAATCTGGATACTGCTCCGGGTTTACGCCTTTTTCTTCTGTAATAATGGGGTAGTGCTTATTAGAATCAAAAATTACTTTTTTTATAGTTTTAGAGATTTTAAATACCCACTCATCTCCAAAATCAAATAACAAAAACAAACTTTTATTATCCCTGATTGGAAAAATATCATGGATTTTGCTTGATGAACTAATTTCTATTACGTCTTGTCCATATGGACGACCTGATCGTGATAGATAAAATTTGTGTAAATGATCATTATCAAAATTAAAAGATTTTAAAATAAATGAGCATAGGTCTTCTAATGTATATGTAGAATCGACTTCGCATTTTTTACTGGCATCGCAGCATTGAATTTTCAATTGCCATATATTTTTATTCATTATTCCCACTAATTAACTGATTAATCAAATTATATACTATATAGTTAGTGAATTCTGTACAATTTTTGTATAAACTTAACCTGAATATAAAAAAAATTAAAGACTTTTTAATTTGACTTATACCATTCCCAATGTCCTTGTTCTGAACGCTAATTTTAAAAATATAATAACTGTCCGAAAAGCGTCATTTTTGGACAATGATACCTTTAAGGTTGGAAGCTAAAAGCATAGTTGATATCTGCTAGACGGGCCTTGGCCAT
>CAYZUJ010000151.1:0-2802 GCA_964481375.1 uncultured Neisseria sp.
GTTTAGTCTATCTAACTCAATCGGTTTTGAATCGAGCTGCATTTTTAACGCAGACGTTGCTTCATCGATTAAATCTACGGCTTTATCTGGTAAAAAGCGTTCAGTAATATAGCGATCACTTAACCGCGCAGCGGCAACAATGGCTTCGTCAAGTATTTTTACTCCGTGATGCACTTCGTACTTCTCTTGTAGTCCGCGTAGTATCGCAACGGTATCATCAAAGTCAGGCTCGCCCACGTATACTGGCTGCAAACGACGTTCAAGTGCTGCATCTTTTTCTATATATTGCCGATATTCATTAAGTGTTGTAGCGCCAATAAGATGTAACTTACCGCGCGCCATCATCGGTTTTAGCATATTTGCAATATCTACAGAGCCTTCCGCTTTACCCGCACCAACAATAGTATGAATTTCGTCAATAAATAATATTATTTCGCCTGCAGCGTCTTCAATTTCTTTAAGCACATTCTTTAGCCGCTCTTCTAGCTGACCACGAAAACTAGCGCCTGCAATAAGGTTAGAAATCTCAAGCCCAATCAATCGTTTATCTTTGAGTGATTGCGGCACGTCGCCATTGACAATGCGCTGAGCCAACCCTTCAACAATTGCAGTTTTCCCAACACCAGGTTCGCCAATAAGCACTGGGTTATTTTTATTACGTCTTGATAACACCTGCATGCAGCGACGAATTTCTTCATCACGACCAATCACCGGGTCAAGCTTGCCCTCTTTAGCAAGTGTAGTAAAATCTTGACCAAATTCCTCTAAAGGTTTTTTTGGTTCATTATCTGGCATCATAGTCATTTTCTCCTTGTCTGTTTTTATTATAAATAATTAGCACTCTCATATCAAGAGTGCTAATTTTTATCTGTTAATTTCTATTTATAGTAGTGCGCTAGAGCCATTTGGGTTGGGTATAATTTCAGTTTCTGCCGCCTGACCATCTGCGTTTTTATCATCAAAACATATTTCAATAAATTCGCTATATATTTTCTTTGTTATAATATCTGCGCACACCGGAGTATCTTGATAATACAGCTCTTGCCAATTTCCGTCTGATCCTATCGACCACACAGCAGCCGCGCCTCCTCCGCAGGTAGCACCAACGACACCAGCAACATTAATATCATTATATTGATCAATTGTTATTGTGTTCATGCAATCAGCTGTGTTGTCTGCCATCGCATCATTAATGCTTTTTGTTAGGTATTCTTTTGCTCTTGCCGGAAAATCAGTTGGCAGCTTATTTAGATCTGTCTCAGACTGTATTGTTAATACCTCTCCTTCTTGATTCGGATATACATATCTCACAGAATAGTTTGGCTTTGTGTTCTGCTCAGTACTTGTCTGTGTAACGTTCTTTGTTTGCTGTGTAGTTGTATTAGCCTTGTTTTGATTTCTATCATATACCAGGTAGCCTATTGCACCAATCAACCCAATAATTACGAGCACAAGTACAATTATTACAACTGATCCTTTTTGTGATTTCATAGTATCCTTTCTTAATTATTTAACTTCATCTAATACGTAAAATCTTCACAAACCTAGTATTAATATAAGTACAGAGATACTTGCCATGCTCGTTGCTGTGCCAACTAAAATTGCTGCTGCAATAAAATTGGTATTAAAGCCGTAGCTTTTAGCAATAATTAGCGCCGTAACGGCTGTGGGCATACTGGCAAACAATACCATAGCATTTGCCACAAAATCAGTAGCGTTAAAAAATATGACCAGGTTAAATGCAACAAATGGCACTACCGCTAACTTCCATATCGTGACCATGCTAATTTCATATATGCTTGCCTTAAAGGCATGCCCGTATAAATATGTTCCAAGCACAAATAAGGCAACCGGTGATGCCGAAGCTGCAAGCATAGCAAGCGGTGAAACAACCACATCAAGTATGCTGGCAGGCGGCTGCAACACATATAGCGTAATGCCGACTGCAATAGCAATAACGAGCGGATTTTTTGCTAATCGCACACCTATCGATTTAACGTCTTTATTCCCAACAAACATAAACTCATTTGTTAGTAGTGCAATAAAAATACTCCCAACAAGCTGTATAACGCCTATAAGAACCAACAGTGCGTAATTGCTTGCGCCAAACTCTGTATCAAGGACGTTTGTTGTAAGTGGTATACCCAAATATATTGTGTTACTTACTGTCGCAGCTAAAAAGAAGACTGCCCTGTCTTTTTGTTTTATACGAACAATTTTCATAAACAACAAGCAAAGCACGGCATTTACTAGTAAAAATAATATATTCCAAAAAAATACTTTACCGACATTATTTGCGGTAAAATCAAGATTAATTATGCTCGTCACTATAAGTGCTGGCAGGGCAATATAGTACACATAGCCAATAAGTGCATTTATCCATTGGGCTTTAAAAATGTGTATTTTACGTGCTAGGTAGCCAAGTCCAACAATAATAAAGACTGGCACTACGGCATATATAAGCGTATGCATTATCTTTGACTATAGCATATGTAGCTCAGCAGTATTGGGTTTTTAATACTACGCTTCAGCAGCAAGTGTTTGCATGGCTCTAGCAATAACCTCTTTTGGTAATGGGGCGTTAAGTGCAAACCACAAGGTCCCCTTACCTTTAATATATGGCGTAAGTTCTTGTTGCAACTTTTTGTCTTTAGGAATCGGGTACATAGCAACATGATCTTTCCAGCCTGATATAAATACACGGGCGCGTGAATCATCAATTTTATAGCCAACCACACCATAACTAAGCACTTCTACCGCATTTGGTACAACGCCTTTTGCAATATCCCTCAATTCATCAAA
>CAYZUJ010000152.1:0-2780 GCA_964481375.1 uncultured Neisseria sp.
TTCAGGGTTATTTAAAGCTAAACAAGATGACTCACATGTTTATTTAAAAAAATCTTTTAATTTAAATTATACAAATGGAATTGGCATTGGAGGAACTACAAATTTTTGGGATTCAGGATTAACATGTTTATCAGATTCTAACTATTATAAGGGTTATTCAGACTCACAAAAAATTGTTCTGAATTCATTAAGAGATAATTATTATATAAAAGCTTTAAAATTAATTCTTGGAAAAAATGCTGATTTAATTTCTCAATTCTTAATAAATCCTGATAAAGACATATTAAATATTTTTTATCCTAAAAAAATATACAAACCTAAATTAGACAACAATATAAAAATATTTGTGGAATCTCAAGTTTTATCTATCAATAATGATGATAAATGTGTATATATTGAAATAATGAGTGATGGAAAAATATTCACAATTAATGGAGATTTTTTAATATTTTGTGCTGGAGGTCTTGGTTCACCCGGGTTAATTAAGAAATTCTTTCCAAACATGAGTTCTTGGGTTGGTCATTATTTAGTTGATCATCCAATCAATTTTTTTGGGAAAATTATTCTTAAAAAAAATTCTATTAAAAATATTATTTTTAAATACCCATTTGGTATAATTCGTTCTGGTTTTATAATCAAAAGTCCAGTTACTGGATTAAGACATGTTTTTTTTCTTAGACCTACTTTTGATAAAAAAATAAGAAAGAGTATTCTTCAAAAAAAATTAATTGCAATAAATAACTATAAAAATAAAAAATATATAAAATTATTATTTAATTTAATAGATTTGGATATTCTTTCAGATGCTTTATTTACAAAATTTAATATTAGTTTTAGTAATAGATACTATTCTGTATTTGGTATGATTGATCAGTCTGAAAATTTTAATAACTCTATTGATTATGAAGATAATAAAAAAATAATTACATGGGATATTACTAATATTAACTATAATGATTTTATTTTCAATTTAAGAAAATTTTTTATAGATAAAAAAATAACTTTTTTAGGGAATAATTTAAATTATCAAGAATTATCATCGGCAGCACATTATTCTAATACTTGTAAAATTGGTGATGATATTAAAAATGGTGTTGTTGATTTAAATTTACAACTATTTGGTTCATCAAATATTTTTATATGTGATGGTTCCGTTGTACCTAAAATAGGTGCTATAAATACTGGCCTTACGATTGTAGCGCTCTCACTCAGATTGAGTGATTTTCTAAATAATAAAGCAAAATATAACCGCGATGAATAATAATTTTAGTGTTTTAATGGCTGTATATTTTAAAGATGATCCTATATTATTTAATAAAGCGATCTTAAGTATTTTAAATAATTCAATACTTCCCGATAAATTTATTATTGTTGCTGATGGAATTTTAACAAATGAATTAATTGATATTATAAAATTTCATTCTAATAATAAGATTATTTTTTTTATTCAATTACCTAAAAATATAGGTCTTGCGAATGCATTAAATATTGGATTAAAAAATATTGATACAAAGTATACAATTAGGGCTGATTCTGATGATTATAATCACTCTAATAGATTCGAATTATTGTTAAATAAATTATCTGAAGGATATGATTTAGTAGGTTCATATATAAGAGAGGTTAATTTAGATGGGACTCATATGTCTATTAGATCTGTTCCAACTTCAATGCATAATATTTTAAAATTAATTAGTTATCGTAACCCTTTTAATCACATGACAGTTGGTTTTCTGACAGATAAGGTTGTTGAAGTTGGAGGGTATCCTAATATTTATTTAAAGGAAGATTATGCACTTTGGGCACGTTTAATATCAAATGGTTCTATGGTTTGTAATCTTGAAAATATATTAGTTGATGCTAACACTGGAGATGCATTATTCAGAAGGCGTGGAGGTTTTAAATATGCATATTCTGAAATTAAATTACAATATTTTTTATATAAATGTGGGTTTAAAAGTTTTATTTTTGCATTATTACATTTCATTATTCGTTCTATAATTTTTCTATCACCTAATAAATTTAGAAAATTTTTCTACCTTAAATTTCTTAGAAAATAAAAAACTAATTCAACTTTTATGAATATTTTAGTGATTGGCGGTGCTGGATTTATTGGTTCTCATATGGTTAAACTGTTGGGTAAGTTGGGCGCTAATATTACAATTTTAGATAATTTGTCAACGGGACATCTTGATTCCGTATTATATGGAAATTTTATATACGGAGACTTTGGTGATAAAACAGTTCTGAAAAAAGTATTTTCAAATAAATTTGATGCCGTTATGCACTTTGCTTCATCAATTATTGTTAATGAATCAATAATAAACCCGCATAAATATTATGAAAATAATCTAATAAACACAGTTAACCTTCTAGGTGTAATGAAAAATTCTGATGTAAAAAATTTAATTTTTTCATCAACCGCTGCTATATTTGGTGATCCAATTTATATTCCTATTGATGAAAAGCATCTTCAGAATCCTATTAATTCCTATGGACGTAGTAAATTTTTAGTTGAAAATATTTTAGTAGATTATCAAAATGCATATAATCTAAAAAGTATCTGCCTTAGATACTTTAATGCAGCAGGCGCTGATCCAGATGGCGAACTAGGTGAAAGACATGACCCTGAAACACACTTAATTCCTTTAATTCTTAGAGTTGCTAGCGGTAAAAGTGATTCTATTAATGTATTTGGTCAAGATTATGATACTCCTGATGGCACTTGTATACGTGATTTTATTCATGAACACTACCGCTGATCCGCCAGCTGGCGGAAC
>CAYZUJ010000153.1:0-2779 GCA_964481375.1 uncultured Neisseria sp.
TCAGAAATTAAATTATGATAAGGCAAATTTCGCAAAATGATTTGATTTGAGTATAACTGGTTTCTTTCTTAATTATGGCTTGCATTAATTCACCGTTAGGAAATAAAAAATTATAAGTATCATTCTGAATACCTTTACCTATCATTTGGTTAATTTGAGCAACTATAGTTAAATCTCTTGAAGGCATGTATATGAACGCTGAGCTATATCCTAATGTTACTCCAGTGTACCATATAATTTTACCTAATTGCTTGTTATTAGTCACAAGAATACCTAAACCATATCCAGTATTATTTGGGCGTATACCGCTATTTGGAATCATAACTATTTTATCAATCATGGCATTTAAACTTTTGTCACTTAATACAGTCTTTTTTATCAATAAATAGTCAATCCATTCATATATATCGCTACTACTCATTAACATGCCACCTGCTGCACCATAACCACTTGCAGCAATATTTGTAACATTGATATTATTATGATATCCTTGTACTTTATGCTTTAACACTGAAGTTGGATATTGGGTCTCACTAAAGTAAGTATTTTTAAGATGTAATGGCTTAAAAAATAGATTTTGCAAAACAGTTTGAGTTTTTTGTTTAGTTACTGTCTCTACAATTTTACTAAGTAATAAGTAATTGGTATTAGAGTAATCAAATTTAGCACCAGGATTAAATTTAATATCTTGATTATATGCCCAATCAATTAACTCATCATTAGTAACTTTAACTTTATTGCTAACCAGAGCTATACCCAGTTTAGGGTATCCAAAGTAATCAGAAATTCCACTGGTCATATTTAATAATTGTTCAATAGTAATATTTTTCCATCTAGGGTATTGGGGTAAGTATTGATTAATTTTGTCATTAGTATTTAATTTATTTTGCTCTTGTAGTTTCAAAGTCGCTGCAGCTACAAACGTTTTAGTTATGCTTCCAACCTCAAACAGCATACCACTACTCAATTTAGTGCTATTAGTAGAGAGATTATTTACAAAACAATATGCTTTGCCATTATGTACCATCTCAAAACTAAGCGTAGGAACTTGATGTTTAACCTGCCAATTCCTTAATATAGAATCAAACTGTGCAGACTTTACATACCCAGAAGCATATGCAATACTACTAACACAACTAAGTAGCAAAGTTATACCAGCGTTTTTACAAATTTTTACTAGTCGCATATTAATACTTAACTTTCATAATCAGTAGGGGCAATTACCATATCTCTGATGCAAATAGATTGTGGTTGACTATAAATAAATTTAATCATACCAACAAAATCAGTAACGTCAATTTTGGTTTTTGCATCTTTTCTAACTCCACGGGATAATGGCGTATCGATAAGCGCAGGAGAAATATTGCAAACTCTAATATTATGTTTCGCTTCAAGCATTCTTAACGAATCACTGATGCTCTTAACATATGCTTTTGATGCTCCGTAAACTGCTGCTTGAGGTCGCGGGTAACGATCTGCTAATGAACTAACATTAATAATCGTACCCATTGAATGTTTTCTCATTTGTGGTATTATAATTTCCAATGTATTAGTTAACCCTAACACATTGGCTGCGAGCATTTGCTGATTAGCACTTATGCTCTATGTTACAAAAATCATCCAAATAAGCAGTACCAGCACAAGTAATCAATCCTTCAATTTGGTATTCTTCTCCTATTAGCTCTAATTCAGCTTTTAATTGTTCAAAGCAACTCACATCACATTGAATAAATTTTAAATGTGCATAGTGTAGTTGCTGTAAATTATCAATACTCCTAGATACCGCAATAATTAGCTTATCCGTATAACACTCGCAAAATTGTTTTACACATTCAAAACCAATGCCTTTATTCGCACCTGTTACTATAATAATTTTCTTTTTATTTACGACACTTGAAATCATTGTTTTATCCCTTGATATTGAATCTCATTATCAAAATATTTAATCATAAAATATTTAGTTAATTGTGGATTGTATTTATTATGTCTGATATGCTCACATACATACCCACATTTTTTATAAAAATCTACAGCTTGAAATTGACTTGTTACCAAATTGATATTGTTATAACCTTTATTGTTGAACTGGGTTTCAAGTGTTTCTAATAATGCCATACCTACTCCTAGTTTGCGATATTTAGGATTTACCCAAATATCATCCACGTAAATTTCGGCATATGCAGTATAGGCTGTTAATAAACCAATAAAATCTTCATTTTGGTCTTTGGCAATAATTCCAAAGTTTTTATAATTACAGATTATGCCTTTTCTATCTTCGTCTGCAAGATGTCCAATATTCACTTTGTCAGCTATTTCTTCTGTAATATTTTCAGTATACTCAACGTTATATTCCATGAATGCTCCAAACCGATTTATACAAAAAATTTCACGTTTTCCCAGTTGCCTAGATTATACTTTTTAGTAGCAATTCTTGTTTGAACCGCCCCCCATAAATAGGACACAGGACTTACGAGGATTTCCTGTTTTTAAAAATATTTTATAACTGCGCCACCTGTGGAGTATTGCCTAATAGCAGGACGGTATGCTTCGTAGATTAGAAGCTTTGGCACAAGCAGCAACACTTTCATAAACCCCACTTTTACATACTGCTATAATTTGATTTTAAAAATCAGCTTCATATACAAGTTTTACTCCAGATGTAACTTGCTCTGCATTATTATTTTTAATTATATCTTCATAATTATTCACAACTTTATTCCCTGATAAATTTTAGTTTAGTATTTTACTTCAAAATACGAATTCATCAGTCCTGTTTTTT
>CAYZUJ010000154.1:0-2704 GCA_964481375.1 uncultured Neisseria sp.
CTTGTAATATTGCTAAAAATGCAGATTGAGGAATTTCTACATTTCCTACTTGTTTACAAAAAGTAAACTTTGCTAAACAAATGAGCAATTATTAGAGGTACTGCAATGGATTTATGGTTATATGTATATGGAAATGGAGAGTTTATTTACTCTATTTTAACTTCAGTTAATTTTTTTATGAATAATGCTAAGAGTTTTTTCCAGTTAGCTGCTATTGTATCTTTATTATTATTTGCGTTTGAATCAACTGGTATTATTCCAACTCGCGGATACGATTGGAGTAGATTTATTAAAGTTTATTTTTTAATTTCTATATTTGTGTTAACTCCATATCCAGGTAAGGTGACTGTAAGTGATGTTATTACAAATCAAAATAGAGTATTTAATTTTACTAATAAGCAATTACCATTTGGGATGATAGTCCCAATTGCGTTAACAAGCACTGCTGTATATAGATTAATTAATCTATATCAACAAAATTTTGAAATTGATTCAAACCTAGCTTATACATTTTCAGGAATGAACTTTGGTGCAAACTTTATTCAATCTTTAGATAACGTTGATTCCTATGATGATAAATTTAATTATAATTTAGATCAGTATATGCAAAACTGCGGATTTCCATTAATTAATAAAGCAGGGGCTTTATCTGAATTACGTAGAAGCAAAGATATATTTACAACATTATCCCGTTATACTTCAGCATCTAGATTTGTAAAACAAGTAGATTTTGCACTAGGAACACCAACTATAACTCCTTGTAACCAAGCAATTAATGATATCAACTTCTATTATACAAATCATTCAGCTAAAATATTAATGGATAATGCTAACAGGATGGGTATTTCATCAACTGGTCTTCAATATAATAACTTTATCTTATCAGCAAATTCTACATCCAAGGATTTGCTTGGTATCAGTCAAGGAGCTTCAGCAGCTTTAAAACAAGCAATCGGGATGAATATATTAATGTCATCTATTAAAAATGGAGCACATAGTGCAGGTAATGGTGATCTTGCGTTAGCAGCTTATGATGCAGAGCAATTTCAACAATATAAAACTTCCAGTGTACTATCTGGTGCCGCCAGTGCTAGAACTATACCAATTCTAGTTGGAATTTCATTTGCATTACTATTTTTACTCTACCCTATCATGATATTTTTAGCTATAGCCATGGGTTCTTATAGAGCAATAGGAGTATTTTTTCAGATAATAGTTGGTATTAATCTAATTCCCCTCATTTATGAAATACTTAACTATATTACTACATATTATCTCAGAAATAAGTTAGGAGTTGTAATTTCTGGACAAGGTTACAATTATGAGATTTCGACTTCTCTTTATAGCTTTACTGATAATATGATTATTGCTGGCAATTATTTAGCATCAGCAACTCCAATAATTGCCTATGCTATAGTAACTGGATCATCGACTGCCCTCACCTCCGTATTTGGGCATATTAATGACCCAGCAAAAGCTCAAACAGGGCATGTTGGTCAAGAGATGGCTCGGGGTAATCAGAGTATTGGTAATGCTTCTATTGATACGCAATCATATAATAATATGCAAGGTAATAAATTAGATGATCAGCTTTCAGTAAATTCTGGTGTGCCAATCATGAAAGATACTACCTCAGGTGGAATTCATACTAATGTTGGGGGGCAAAATTATGATATTAATTATAAATCAGATTTATTAGCAAATCCAAACTTTGCACAAATGGCAACTCATAGTATAGAAAATAGTTTACGTAATAGTAGAGATCAAATGAATCAGGTAAGTAAACAGTGGGGGCAACAATCTCAACGTTTACATGATTTAAGTAATAGTATTTCATCTGGACAAGGCACAACTAGTGCTATCGGTACTAATGATGCTAATAATTTGAGGCATGCACAAGAGCTTGCTTCTCACATTGGTACTGATTTGTCAGTGGGAGGAAAGTTGGGAGTTGGCATTGAAGGAGATCTTAGTATGAGGTCGTCAAGTACGGATGCATTAGATCATAGCCTAAGTGAATACAAAAAATATGCATCTGAATTATCTCATAGCTCAAATCAAGCTGTTAGAGACGCATTTAGTGAGACCAATTTGCTTACAAATACAACTCATCATACAATGCAAGAAACGATTGCTAAATCGCAAGCATTAAATGACATTAATTTGAATCAATCATCAATTAATACTAATTATAGTAATGACTTCGATAAGTATTTACGTAGTCAAGGTTATGACCCAACTCAAATGTCTGCATCAGAACTGTCAAACCATGCACAGCAATTTGTAGAAACAAACATAAATCCAAAATATAAAATAAATAATAATTTACAAAATCCTTCAACTCATTTATCTAATAATTTGTTTTCAAATGTACATAAAATTGATTCCAATGGATTACAACAACCATCCATCGCAGATGATAGTTTTGCATCAAATCACAGAGCAACTGTTCAGGCAGCAATAGATAACTTTAGCAATCATCAGGGAAATATAGTTGGTAATCAAATTGCACAACATGGAAAAGTGATTTCTCATATAGTTAAAGATGTCAAGGAGTTAGGTAATGAATTTCTAAATAAGAGCAAAGATTTGTTATCCATAGATTCCAAAAATCAAAATTAATATTATTGAAGTTTGGTATAATGTCAGTATATGCCATATTTGTGGAGTTAATTATTATGATAAATTTAGTAATGGGTATCGG
>CAYZUJ010000155.1:0-2667 GCA_964481375.1 uncultured Neisseria sp.
ACAGATCACTGTAAGGTCTACCAATGCCAAGTAATGGTCCTAAGGCAAGAACTGATCTTGCACCTATGTTTCCTGCGATTTTTGAGGTATAAATAAAACCGTATTTGGTATATGCGAGCACTGCTAGGAGGAAAGAATATTGTAAAAATGAAATTGCTTTTCTCATAGCTGTAAAAGAATTGTATAATATAAATCAATGAAAACAAAAAAACTGTGGGTTAGGATGCAAAACGTAATATATTTGGTTACTTTTTTTACGATTTATCTTTTAAGCTTTCTTATTATCTTTAAACCTTCTGTTAGTAATCTTCTGACACTTCCATATATAAAGTTTGATGCTGTACGTTTAGTTATCGTTTCTATTTACCCCGTTATGTTTATAGCATTGTATTCGATAATAATTAAAACAAATAAAAATTTAATAGATAAATTTATTATTTTTTGTACATTTTTAATGTCGTCATTAGTAATTGTATTGAATATAATATTTAATTATCTTGAATCAGTAAATTATCCAAATTATGTATACAGTAAGTTTCATTTGTATTTACCATATTTGTCACAGTTTTCTACATTTCAAACGTTACTAATATTTTTAGCTGTAATTCTATTCTTTAATAGAATGAAAATAATTGATTCAATTTTTACTTTAAGCAGAAAGAATGAATTAATTAAATTACTTTTTAATACTGAATTTATTATCGCTTTGATAACCTTGATAATAATTTCTAGTTTTGTTCCAGTTTTTGTGAACATGTCTGTTTACGAAGCTAAAATGTTTGTAAGATCTAATTTCTCGGATTTAGATTATAGATTTAGAACAGTTGATTTGTGGGATGTTGGTATGAAAATGGACTTTGTCGCTAAAAATATTCCGGAAAATTCTTCAGTTTTGTTACCTCCACAAACATGGGACTTTCCAGAGATAGGTAATCAGGTTTTGGTAAGATATTCTGTTTCCACGAGTTTTAATAAGCCCTAAAAGAGTTGAAATATATTTAAAAGATCATGGAGGAAATTGTGAACTATATTCTTTATTGGGAGAGAAAGGAAATCACAAACTTGAGTATTTTCCAGAAGTTGATTCTAAAAATGTGGATATTATTCTAAGAGTTAAAGATGGTAAGGTTTTAGAATTTAAGAATGTAAATTATGATGATAAATTTAGAAAATCTCTTAACAACCTTGAAATAGGGGTAATTAAATATAACAAATGTTCACTATAATTCTTATTTTTATATTATCAGTTTTAGTAATATCTTTGGTTTTTCCAAAGCTAGACTCTTTGGTCAAGTTAGCTTTAAGTTCTGTTTTTATGATTGGCACTCTTGGATTTCTACCTTTTTTACTTTTTGAGAAATTAGGCATACCGTATTCAAGTTCAATAATTTATGTGGTCTTTGTGTTTGCAATGATAGTTTTAGTTTTGTTCATATTAGGAAATAGACCATATTTTAATTTTAAAGAATTATGGAGCTATAAGTTAATAATAATTATGTTTGGACTACTTATTGTTCGAAATTCCTTTACTCCTGTCCGTGGATGGGATGCATACTCAATGTATGACGGAAGAGCGAGGATGCTTATGTCTGGTCTTAAATTTTCTGATTTTGCAGAGTTTAATAAATATGAGGATACAAATTACATGTATTATTCTAGTTATCCACCAATGACATCTGTTGTTCATGCTGTTTTGTATAATCTTGGACTTAAAACCCCAATGTGGATTTATGGTCTATTTTATTTTAGTTATTTTGTTTTTATATACCAAATAATTAAAGAGACAAATATAAATAAATATTTAAAATTTGGTTTGACTGCAATAGCTGTTTTTAATCCGATTATTTTTGACCAGGTAAATGTTGCTTATACTAATTTGCCAGCGTTGGGTTTTCAAACTGCTGCTTTGTATTTACTTATCAAATTTATTAAATTTGGTGAGCCGAGATTTCTTATGTTTAGTGGAATATTGCTTGGGTTTTCGAACTGGACTAGAAGCTTGGAACCTATATATATAGCGATAGGAATAGCTTTATCAATTACACTTTTTTATATGAATAACTTATCAATTTTTAAAAAGTTTTTTTATTTTGTAATATTTATCGTCATTGCTTTAATACCAAATTTAATTTGGAGTAATTACATAAAAGTTAATATTGGCAACATAGGAGGAACGTCACAAATAGGTGCTGTAGATTTAATAAGTTCACTTTTGAGTTCTATTTATCTTTCAAATATAACTGAAGTTTTGTATTTTATTTATACAACCTTTATGACAATGAAATGGTATTTTATAGTTTTTATTGTTAGTTTGATTGGATATTATTTGAATCGTAAAATACGTTTTTCAAATGAAATGATATTCATTAGTTTAATGGTAGCTTTAATAATTTCTATTATGTCAGTAACCTATAAGTGGTGGAATGAAATTCCAGGATCCTTTTTAAGAAGTAATATTTTACTTATGCCACTGATGTCAATATTTGCAGCAATGTCTCTCTCTGTTTTAAGTAATTCAAAAAGGTAATATTGCATTATTATTCAATGTCTAGTATTGTATTGATGTGTCAAACAATAAAAGAATCTTCATATCAGGAGGCGCTGGATTTATTGGTAGTAATCTTTCAAATTATCATTTAAACAAAAAGGATTATGTTTTAGTTTACG
>CAYZUJ010000156.1:0-1005 GCA_964481375.1 uncultured Neisseria sp.
ATTCTCATGGCTGCATCAATTTTTTTTCTAAAGGATCTAATAATTAGATTATTGTTTACAGAAGACTTTTTACCAATGCGGGAACTTTTTTTATGGCAGTTAGTTGGAGACGTTATCAAGTTGGCAGCTTGGTTTATAGCTTACTTAATGATTTCAAAGGCCATGACAAAAAAATATGTAACAGCTGAACTCATTTTTAATTTAGCATATACTTTTATTTCTATATGGTTTGTAAATATGTATGGGCTAATTGGTATGAGTTATTCATTTGCCATAAGCTATTTAATTTATTTTTTTATGGTTGTTTACTTTTGTAAAAGTGAGTTGTTATTTAAGAAAACTTGACGCTAATGTAACAGGAATTAAATTGATGTTTAGCGATGTCAAGATGTGATTGATCTGAAGAAATATTTATTGAAGCTTTATCTTGAAAATTATCATCATCAATAAAAAATTATTAAAAATAAAAACCAAAATTAGTTTAAGAATAATTTAATAAAACAACTAATTTTTTCCGAATAGATATAGATAATAAAACCAACGATTAACATGAAGTATTTCGATAATAAAATGATTATTACTACATTTTCCAATAGTTAGAAAAATTTAATAGTGATATGGGATTTTATTTGACTAAATGTCTTAGTTGGATTATGGATATTATGGTTTTTCTGATGGTAAAGGGATATATAAAAAAGAAAAATAAACAGAGAAAATTTTTTCTATGGAAACCTATCAGTTACAATAAAATCTACTATTACTTTAGATTTGAACTAGTATCCTGAAACTATATCATGAAATGAAAAATTCTTAGTTAGGAATATTAAACGACAAGATCGGTCATAATTTTAATTTTTTTCATTTATTAACAAAATAATTAACTTAATAAAATTATATAAAAAAGTTCTAAAATGAAAATAAATAATTCAAAAGATGAGAAAAATAAAAATATTGCAATTTTTTCATTTGACACAATATACGGAGGGACAGAGCTTTTATTTAGTA
>CAYZUJ010000156.1:1015-2347 GCA_964481375.1 uncultured Neisseria sp.
ATGTAGATTTTTATCATGAAAAAGGTGTCTTAGCTTATGATGAAATGAACGAACCATTTGTAAATCATTGTCAACATGAAGATATAAAAAATTCAAAAAAATATGATCTTGTTTTAATATCAGCTAAAGATATAAGAAAATTTATTAATCTTGATAATGAAATAGAATATAAAAAAATAATAATATGGCAATTGCAACCTGATGAACTGTGCGGACAGTTTTTTCCTTATATTAATAGACTTCGAATATTTGAAAACTATTTTATTTTTTTAAAGAAAATATTTATTTTTATAATTTATAAGGCACGTCAAAGAAAGCTAAAAGATGTAATAAAAAAAATAGAGAGTATCAATTCAATTATGTATATGGATGGTGAAAATCAAAAAACATCATATTCTTGGTTAGGTATAGACAGTAGTTATGATGGGGACTATCTTCCAGTTTTTATTGATGATATTCCTAATGCAAATCGTCATTCTCTAGCACCTATAAAAAACAACATCACTATATTGACAACATCACGAATTTCATATGACTTCAAATTTAGTTCTATCAAATACACTATTGATGAATTAAGCAAAATTAGTAAAAATAAAAAAATATTTATTACTTATAATATCGTAGGAAATGGAGATGCTTACTTAGCTTTAAAAGACTATTGTATTAAAGTCAATGCTGATAACTTTTACTTAAAAATTTATCTTCACGGCTTTATTCCTATTAATGAAGTTAAAAGTAAATTTTATTCTAATACAGATTTAGCGATAGGTATGGGAACTTCAGTATTGGATAGTGGAGCATATGGTATACCAACAATAGTATCTAATATAACCTTAAAAAATCTAATCCATGGATTTAAATTATTTAATTGGCTGCACTTGTCGAAAAAATATAACCTAGGTATATATTGTAATAAAAGTACAACATATAATCTATTTTCATTGAATGAATTAATAGATCAGTTAGTTTTAGACAAGAATAAGGAAATATCAGAAAAAACATACCTGTACGTAAGAGATAATCATTCATCTAATAACGTTATATCTAAAATTATAGGTATTTTAGAGGGGGATCAAAATCGTAGATATGATATTAATAAATTATTTGAAAATTTACTATCATTAAATAAAAAAAATGAAGATATTTTAAATGCTATTCATCCAGCATTAAGTAGAATTAAAAACTTACGTAAAAAATAATAGTAATATTTTGGCTAAATTAAAGTAATGAACTACATTAATATAGAAAACTACGTACTTATTACGACTGGTAATATTGATAAAATTTATTTTTTACTATTTTTCTGTTCCTTAATTGCATCGATCCTAATAT
>CAYZUJ010000156.1:2357-2666 GCA_964481375.1 uncultured Neisseria sp.
AGTTTATTATGGAATCATGTTTTTATTAAAATTATTTGGCTTAACATCGTCAGATTTTTTTATTCTACAAAATTTTATAATATCATTAGGATTAATATATATTTCATGTAAAAGTAAAAATGGATTGTATTTATCTCTATGGCTTTTTTTAGGGCATTTACTTGTACCATTTTCTGTAAGGTCTCATCTTTTATTACCGATTATAGTATTAATATATATATCAAATACTTATTTAATAAAAATCAGCCTTTTAATAACTGCATTAGGTACACACTTGTTGTCCGCATTCCCGGTTATTCTTTCTATTTC
>CAYZUJ010000157.1:0-2657 GCA_964481375.1 uncultured Neisseria sp.
TACTTTTTATGTGTAGCGTGGAAATTCTAACTTGGAAAGAAGAAGCAAAGAAAACTAATATGGACAATAAACTCCATTTTATTAATACTTATGCCACTCATTTTTTTGCAGCTATTTTTTGGTACGTATTACTCCCTTCTGCTATAGGCTCTATCTGTTACATGGTTATTATGCTCATTAGTAGTGAATTAAAACAAAAAGGGATGGATTTGGTTGTGTATAATATAGTAGTTGATAAAATGTTATTTTATGCAAATATAATTCCTTTTTCTATTTTATATTTATTTATAGCTATTGCCGGAGATTTTGAAGAAGTTACTCACTATATTGTTGAACAATTCAGAAGTCTTACTAAAAGTTTTTACTTTTTAGAAGATACTCTCGAAGAAGCAGTAGTTATTGCTATTGGCAAAGGCAAATTTCAAATAAAAAAATTATCAGAGCAACAAGATGATATTGAAGCTGGTATCATTACCCAAGATAAATTTAACCCGCAAATTGACGCTTATATAATTGCTATATTATATAGAGCTGGACTGTTTTTCTTATTAGTATTAACTATTATTTCTTTTGCTAATACTATTAGATAGTAAAATTATGAAGTATTTTTTAGGTATAATATCACTGATTTCTTGTGCTCTAGCTAGCGATATTTTTACATATACAGATAAAAATGGTAATTTAGTATTAACAAATGTAGCTAATGAAAATACTAAAAAAGTAAATTTAGAAGATATTAATATATCTTCTAAACAACTAACAAAGGAAGATATTACTCGTAAAAAAATTTTAATAGAAGAATTAGAACGCGAAAAAAGTGCTTATGCTGATGCTACCTTTATGCTTGAACAAGCTCAAACAGCTAAATTAAATGCTAAAGATAATGTTCGTTATAAAGAACATATTAGATTATTACAAAACTCAGTTATAGAACATCAAAAAAATATTGACACTTTAACAGGGACGATAAATTGAAAAAACATTTTTTAGAATTTGAAAAACCAATTGCTGAACTTGAAAATAAAATTGATGAATTAAAGCAAGTTCAAAATGAATCTACTATTGATATTAGTACCGAAATAGCTAGCCTCCAAGAAAAGGTTCAAGAATTAACCAAAGATATTTATTCTAAATTAACCCCTTGGGAAATCGTTCAAGTAGCTAGACATTCTATGCGCCCAAAAACGCTTGACTATATTAAAAACATCTTTACTGATTTTATTGAGTTACATGGAGATAGACATTTTGCTGAAGATAAATCTATTATTTGTGGTATTGCAAAAATGGGTACTCAATCAGTAGTAGTGATAGGACAACAAAAAGGTCGGGATACTAAAGAAAATCTTGAACGAAATTTTGGTATGCCAAAACCAGAAGGCTATAGAAAAGCTTTGCGAATCATGCAATTAGCTGAAAAATTTAAATTGCCCATATTTACTTTTATTGATACTAACGGTGCCTATCCTGGTATAGGTGCTGAAGAGAGAAATCAATCTGAAGCTATTGGTAAAAACCTTTATGAAATGGCAAAACTGCGCACTCCGATTATTGCTTCAGTAATTGGGGAAGGTGGTTCTGGAGGCGCACTAGCTATTGCCATCGGTGATCAAATTAATATGCTAGAATTTGCAATTTACTCAGTAATTTCTCCTGAGGGCTGTGCTTCTATTTTATGGAAAGATTCTACTAAAGCCAGTACAGCTGCCGAAATATTAGGTATTACCGCTAACCGCTTAAAAAGTTTAGGTCTAATTGATAATGTGATTAATGAACCGCAAGGCGGCTCTCAATATAATCATAATGAAATGATGATAAAAATGAAAAAAACTTTAAAAGATAATCTTAAAAAGCTTCAAGAATATTCTATAGATGAATTATTAAAACGTCGTCTTGAACGATTAATGAGCTACGGGAAATATACTGAATAACTTTTACTTTTATATTTTAGAAAAAATTTAATGCACCCTTTAATTGAAAATATTTTAAATAACTTTCCTGAAAAACTTAGTTTTAATGATTACTATACTATAGCTCTTAGTGGCGGTGTTGATTCTATAGTTCTACTACATATATTTTCTGAAATTAAAAAGATAAAACCTATTAAGCTTAATGCAATTCATATTAATCACAATATTTCATTAAATAGTAATGATTGGGAAGAATTTTGTAAAACCTTATGCTCATCACTTAATATCCCTTTAATCATTGACCATCATACTATAATTAAAAATGGTGGTGAGAGTTTAGAAAATATGGCACGTATTGCTCGTTATAGTTCATTTGCTAAACTTGATAGTCAAGTAATTATTTTAGCTCATCAACAAAATGATCAAATTGAAACAATATTAAGCCAAATTTTTCGGGGATCTAATCTTCATAATGTAGGGGCTATGCATCATATTACCTCTAAATATAATAAAATTTTTTGGCGACCACTACTTAATATTCCTCGCAAAATGATTGAAAAATATGCAAAAGAACATCACTTACAATTTATTACAGATGAAAGCAACTTCAATACTAAATATTTACGAAATTTTGTACGTCACGACATTTTACCCTTATTAGAAAGATGGGACCAACATATAAATACTAAATTGTTAAATATTAACTTTCAATTACAAAATATGCTAACACTAACAGATGAAATTTCAAAG
>CAYZUJ010000158.1:0-2609 GCA_964481375.1 uncultured Neisseria sp.
GGACCATTAGAAAATCTTCCATGAAAATAACCGGCTTGATTTGGTAATAACCAATACATTTTATCAAACATATTATGAATATCTGATGCACTATCACCTAAAACCACAATTCGTGAAAACCCATTAAATGTCGGAATTTTAACATCTGACCAAAAACTTGAATCATAAGATGTACTCCATATGGCTGCTGTATAATTAACAAAAATTTTATTAAAATCACTCTGCGAAAACCCAGCAAATTCTAATACATTTCTACAGGTTTGTTTAAGTTCAATATCACTAGCTTTAGTATAATAAATATTATTCCATACCCTTGTATTTTCATACCAACTACCTTTTATTACCGCATATTGATTGTCAAATGTCTTCCCCCAAAGATAATTAATACTAGCATTATGACTATTTTTATCAATATAATAACATCTAATATAAACTTTATAAAAAATATCACTAAATTCAATAGAAAGTTTTTTTTGAATAGCAAGTCCTTTTGGTTCTTCAATGGTGTTTATTTCTTGCAAACCTTGAGGTTCTGCTATTGGAGACTCTGCAGTCCCAGTAATGGGGGTGCTATCAAAATTACTAATTTCAATAGCATATATTTGAAAAGATAAAATATTTAAGATTAAATTTAGAAATATTTTCATATAATAATTCCTTAATTATATAATAAAAATTATTATAACATCTTATATAAATAATGTCAATTACAATGCTATCTAACAAAACTTTGCAAAATAATATTATTTAAAATATAGGGGATTGGCGGATGTTGTCCTGATTCTTGAAATTTAACCGAGAAACTAGAGACTTATCCGCCAACAAGGAAATAAAACGAAAAATTAATCTTTGAAAATTTTTTGCGTAAGTTTTAAAGCACTTTCAGCATCAATAGTTCCAGTATTAACACAACCACCAATACTGTATTTTTTAGCAAAAAAGCCAGTATTATTACATTTTATGTAATTATTTCTAGCTGAATCTTGTAAAATATTTGTAATTTTATTAACATCCCAGTCACGATTATAAATATTTGGTGCATTACGAACATAACTAATAATATCAGCTACTAAAGCGGCAACGTGAGGAGCAGCCATAGAAGTACCATTATAATAACCCCAAATTGGTTTGTCTGCATTATTATACTCTTGTTTTGAGCCCCATAAAGTAGAGAAAACTCCGGATTTATATACATATTGGGTATTGTCTGAAGTTGCACTATAGGGGTTTTGATCGCCACCAGTTGCTGTTATAGTTGTATTACCAAAATTACTATACCACGATAAATTATTAGCAGGTGAGGCAGCAGCTACAGAAATTACTTTTGGACAATTTGCTGGTGTAAAGTTTTTTACATCAGCCCCAGAATTCCCAGCTGCAATAACAAATATTATCTTTGGATTAGCCTTAGTTACTTGCGCAATAGCATCAGCCATTGCCCCACTACATACCCCTCCACTACCAAGACTCATACTAATTACATCTACCGGATACAAATTAACAAATTTGGGATGTAAGTTTGCTGCCCACATAATGGCGTTAGCAATATCTTGAGTTGTCCCACCACATTTACCCAAAGCACGTATTGGTTCTACCATAGAGCCAAATGCACCACCTAAAGCATGTTCGGGGCGAGATGAGTAACGCGTACCTACAATAGTTCCTGTTACGTGGGTGCCATGCCAAGAACTACTATTTCTAACTGGACAATATCTAAAAAATCCTTGACTAGAATTAATCATATTTTGTGTTAAATAATCACCTAAATCCAAACCGTTTGGATTAGGACTTTTAATTGCCTGACTATTTGGAGTACTACTAGGACAACTTCCTGCTATCCTGCAGTCTGAAATAAAATCATATCCATAAGATAAAACTGTTTGCTTTATATCAGTTGGCATTAACCGAGTAATAAAGTTTGGATGGTTAGTATATCCTGTATCAATAACTCCAACCCTAGTGAGCGTTCCAGGATTAACAGTTGAAATACCTGTAAAAATAGTTCGCCAATAGGCAAGAAGACCTTGAAAGTTGTCTCCATATACTAAGGGAGTTACATTATTATCTAAACCTGCATTCTCACCTTTAGTAGTTTGACTCATATCCCATTGAAAAGTTCCATACTCGGGAATATCACTATTCTTAGTATAAAATTTACTAACTTCAACATATTCAACATTCGGTAAATCTTGTAATTTGGAAACAATATTATTTAAGTCAGATGTTGATAAATTTTGATCTGTATCAATAACATGAGCACCAGTTGCAATAGCACTGCGTTCAAAAAACTTTGCATTTGCTAAATTATTAATTAATTGAATTTTTTCATTTGTAAGAGGTTGCATTAATTGAGCATTAAGTTCTACTTGACTAATTTGATTTGAATTTAATTGTATATTTTGTTCTTCTGAAGGCTTGAATTTTATAATTATTTGGTTTAATGAATAAGCAGGAGCTACAATTGCTATTCCAAATAAAATAGATATTAATTTTTTAAGCATGATAAATCTCCTAAAATCATTCTTTGAAAAAATTCCTCAAATTTTATAATTTAGTCAATTATAAATCAATAAATAAAATTCCTAAATTAAATATTTTTGAAACCAGAG
>CAYZUJ010000159.1:0-2609 GCA_964481375.1 uncultured Neisseria sp.
AGCGGTTAGGCCTGGGTGATATCACATTCCGCGTGAAGGCAGACGGTGGTATTTTCACCGAGCGCTATAGCGATGAATTCCAGACTATCACTGAGGTCGGCGAGGATACGCTTTTCAAGGTGCCAGGCACGCAAGACTACTACAACGAAGAAGTAGCACCAGCAATAGCTCCCGCAGTAGAGCAGACAACTGAGCAACAGGACATGGAGGAGGTTGTTGGCAAAGGTATCATCGGTGTTGCCGAACTAGCCAAGTTTCTGGGCATACCTGTTGAGCTCACGACCAAAACCATGCTTTATCAAACTGATGATGGACGAGTAATTGCTGCGGCGGTGCGAGGCGGCTACGATGTCAACGAGATAAAACTTCGCAAAGTAGTTGATGCCAAATCATTGAAGCTGGCTGACGAAGAAATAGTCAAGCGAGTCACCAGTGCCGAAGTTGGTTACGCCGGCATCCTGAATCTTGCGCAGGACGTAACGGTCATCGTCGATGAATCCTGCGCTAACCGCGTAAACTTTGAAATGGGTGCTAACAAAACAGACATGCACAGTATCAATGTCAACTGGGGCCGTGACTTGCCAGAACCACAGCAGTATCACGATATTAAGGTTGCCAAAAAGGGTGATATCCATCCAGAGTCGGGCAAAGTGTATGAGCTTATGCGTGCGGTTGAGGTGGGCAATATATTCCCACTCGAGACCAAGTACACTGATGCACTTGGCGTGTACTACACGGATGAATCAGGCAAACAGCAGTCGATCATCATGGGGTGTTATGGAATCGGTGTGAGCCGGTTGATTGGTACGATTGCTGAACATTTCTCTGATAGCAAAGGCCTTGTTTGGACGGATGCAGTGGCGCCGTTCCGGGTATATTTGGTGCAGATTGGTGACGTGTCAACGGAGGCACAGGAGTTGTATGACCAACTACAGGGTGCTGGTGTATCGGTGCTTTGGGACGATCGGGATGCACGCCCTGGTGATAAATTCGCTGACGCAGACCTGATGGGGATTCCGCACCGGGTCGTAATAAGTGGGAAAACCGTTGATTTACACCAGATAGAGTATAAATCTCGTACTTCAGACACTACTGAAATGCTGACCTCAGAGGAGCTGATAAAAAGGTTGTCATGAAGTACCCAAGCGGGTATAGTGTCCGTAACTGAATGATAGTGGATGGGTAAGATAGGTTCGTTTGGTGATAGATTTGTATCAATTTCAGGAGGTAACTAACAGATGAACAAAGCATTTTTGTTGACCAAGGATGGCATATCGGAGCTAGAGCAGGAGCTCGTTGCGCTGGTAGCCGAACGCGGCCCTGTAGCCGAACGCATCAAAAGTGCAAGAGAACTGGGTGATTTGAGCGAGAACGCCGAATATCAGACTGCTCGCGAAGAACATGACAAGCTCGAGGGCCGAATCAGCGAAATCGAGCACATCCTCCGTAATGTGCAGGTCATCACCAAGCCTCGCAATGCTAGCAAGGTTCAGATAGGTAGTACGGTGAAACTCAAAGGCAACGGCAAAACCAAGGAGTTCCAGGTTGTTGGTACTGTTGAGGCAGATCCGTTGAATGGCAAAATCAGCGACGAATCACCGATAGGTCAGGCGCTCTTGGGTAAAAAGCTCGGTGAATCCGTCGACATCGTTACCCCTGCAGAGACATCCACCTACAAAATTACCGAAATCAACTAGCCTGTTTCTCCGGTATCCTTGGCGCAGCCGAAGAATCTTCTTCTCCCTTTCTGTCATCCTGAACTCGATTCAGGATCCAATCCTTGAAATAGACTCCGAAACAAGTTCGGAATGACAACCGCCATAAACCAGTGCTTCTACCCGTTCTTTTTGGTGTTTGGGGTGATGTGGGGCAGTGAATTGTCTAGAAACTTGGTATACTAGTAATCAATGGCTAATCTCAAAGAACTGCGCGACGAGCGTCTACGAAAACTGGAAGAGCTCAGAAAGCTCGGTGTTAACCCGTACCCTGCCAAAGCGCATCGTACACACATGATCGGTGATATTGTTGATGGGTTTGAAAAGACAGAAGGCAAGCCGGCAACAATAGCAGGACGTATTGTTGGCATCCGGAAGTTTGGGAAATTGGCGTTTGTCGTGCTCAAGGACGCATCGGGGACAATCCAGTTGTTTCTCAAGGACGGAGACGTGCAGGCAACGGATGCGAGCAAGGGAATCGTGGGGCTTGAGCATCTCAACTTGCTCGATCCAGGTGATTTCATCGAAGCATCAGGTGCTGTAGGCAAGACGAAAACAGGCGAAGTATCGCTGTTGACCACATCTTTCCGTCTACTAACCAAGTCACTTCGCGGGATGCCAACGCAGCAGGAGGGCTTCACGAACAAAGAGGAACGACTGCGTCGTCGTTATATCGATACAAATGTGAATCAAGATGTCTACGAGCGTTTCCTCCGGAGAAGTAAATTCTGGCAATCGACGCGGGACTTTCTGAATGCAGAAGGTTTCACTGAGATCAATATCCCAATTCTGGAACAGACCACAGGCGGCGCTGACGCCAACCCGTTTGTGACACATATGGATGCGCTCGACCAGGATTTCGGGCAGATCCTGGTAGTGTTTCACCTTCTCGTA
>CAYZUJ010000160.1:0-1893 GCA_964481375.1 uncultured Neisseria sp.
GCTCATTTTTGAAAGCTTCTTCCAGCCTTCTGGCATTTTTTTACGAAAAGGCCCCAATGATTCTAATTTTTCAGCTCGTAATTGTGTTACTCTACGGCTGACTTCTGCCTTATATTCAGCTTTAAATTCGGCAAATCGTTGGTCTAGCATAATCTGATTTTTCTCTCGTTCGCTTTCTGACAAACTATCTATATAATCAGTGCAAATTCTATCAAGCTTTTCTTTGTATTGATTTGCCGCTTCTTCTATTTGTGCCTCTGTGTAGTTCTTTGGGGTTATAACACGGCCAGATCGTATATAGAGCATTTCTGCTAGTTTATTGGCGTCTGTAATAAGTTCTTGCTTTTTAGACGCTATGTTACTTTCAAAATTTTTTTCATACTCGCCCTTATTTTGTTCGATGAAATCTTTCGCTGCTACAACGGCTTCTGGCGCAATAATATACCGCGTTTCATCACTTTGATCCATAGACCGTAAGACATACTTTTCAACATTTCCATGAACGTCTGTCTGAAAATCAACTACAATACCTTGATGTAGAACATTATCCTTACCTATTATCGTTATGGTATCACCTTACTAATTTTTGGGCTACTTGACTCATGAGTGGCAGATGGGTCTACCGCCGCGTCTGGCGATGCCACTGAACCACCTTGCTCTAAACTGCGAGCAGGATCTACCGTACCTAATGTTTCTGACATGACTAATAATTCCTCTTGTTAGATTACTGTTGGATTTTATTATTTTTTATGTATGTCTTACTGTGTTGTTACTAACAATACTAGCATAAGAACATAAAAATGTCAATAGTCAAATTGCAACTAATTACAGAGAGCGTTCGTGAATTTCGCTGGTATATAGTTCTATTTTATCGCCTTCGAGTATATCTAGGCGGGTTGTTGTTTGTAAGCTTATGCCACACATTTCGCCTTCTAGTACCTGCTTTGTATCGGTGGGGCCATGCTTTAAGTTAGTAACGACCAAGTCTTTTGCCAGCTGCACGTCATCACGATAAATGTTCGCATAAGATGGTATAACAAGTTGTCCTTTTGTGACTTCACCACCACAAATGAGTTCAGTCTTGGTTGTTTTAAATACACCCCGAACAATTAATCTACCCTGTTCGGTAATAACCTCTTCGGGGGCTAGTAGACCACTCATTTCTGTCTTTGCATCATCAATTAGTTCATATATAACTTTGTACAGACGCACCCGTACTTTATCACGCGCAGCAAGTTGCTTAACGTTCTGGGGCATAGCCACATGAAATCCATAAATAATTGCACCGCTGCTTTCTGCCATGCGAATATCATTTTCTGTGACTGCGCCAACACTTGAACCAACAATCCGAATAGCAACTTCATCTGTATCAAGCGTCTTAAGAGTATCTATAACAGATGTAAGAGAACCCTGCACATCAGCTTTTACAACAATATTTAATTCTTGTTGCTGTGTTTTTTTGTTAATAAGTCGAATCAATTCTTTGCTCGACATATTGCTGCGCATTGATTGCTCCGTGTGTGAACGATGATAAGTTTGTGCGGCTAAACGTGCATCTTTTTCAGAGGTAACTGTTCTAAAACTTTCGCCAAATTCTGGCAACGCTTTAAAGCCAATAATCACAACTGGAGTGGATGGAGGAGCTGATTCTAACTGACCATGTGTTGTAGATTCTAGTACACGTACTTTTGCATAGGTGTCACCAGCAACAACAAAATCACCCTTGTGTAACGTACCCTGTTCTACCAAAGCAACCGCTATTGGACCCTTGCCATGCTCCATGTGTGACTCAATTACTAAGCCTTCTGCCGGCACGTCTACATCTGCTTTTAATTCTTCTATATCGGCAACCAAAAGCAC
This sequence comes from uncultured Neisseria sp., assembly GCA_964481375.1. Lineage (GTDB taxonomy): Bacteria > Pseudomonadota > Gammaproteobacteria > Burkholderiales > UBA11063 > Aquella. The sequence continues at coordinate 1,861 of CAYZUJ010000160.1, forward strand.
CATATCAAGTAACTTATCTAAGCCTTCTTTTGT
>CAYZUJ010000160.1:1903-2572 GCA_964481375.1 uncultured Neisseria sp.
CCTGTCTTTGCAGACACCTCAACCATAACAGTGTCACCACCCCATTCTTCTGGGAGCATTTCTTGCTCGGCGAGTTGCTGCTTTACAAGCTCTATGTTAGCGTCTGGCTTATCTATTTTTGTAGCGGCCACAATCATTCGTACACCCGCTTTACGGGCAAAACGAATTGCTTCGAGTGTTTGTGGTTTAATGCCGTCATCTGCCGCAATAACAATTATCGCAACGTCCGTTAAGCGAGCACCGTGCTCCCTAAGGGCGGCGAACGCTTCGTGCCCTGGAGTGTCTAAAAAGGTAATTTTACGCTTATTATGCTCAACCTGATAGGCTGATATATGCTGAGTAATGCCACCGGCTTCTTTATCTACTACATGGCTGCTGCGAATCACATCTAGTAAGCTCGTTTTACCATGGTCAACATGCCCCATGACCGCAACAACAGGTGGTCGTTCAACCGCACTATCAGAAACGGTGCGTTCGCGGGTTGCTAAAGTTTCTGCAACAATGTCTACTTTTTTTACAACAAGCTCAACATCCAAACCAAGCTCATCTTTAATTATCTGCGCTGTATCAGCATCTATGGTTTCGTTAATTGTAACCATTATGCCGTTTTTAAACAGTTCTGTAATTAACTTAGATGCTGGGAGCGATAGCTTATCGGCCAGGGCGCCA
>CAYZUJ010000161.1:0-2568 GCA_964481375.1 uncultured Neisseria sp.
CGTAAGTTTAGTTATTTAATTTAGTATTTAGCACACGATATTTCAAAAATCCAAAATTTTTTATTTATTAAACTTGAACTATAAATTGCAATAGATATATTTTCTTAATTTTTACAATCTTAACTAACTAAATATAATTTAAGTAATGGATCTGTAAGTTCATATACACCCCGACTCAATTTTTTTATATATCCATCTTTATAGAGCAGACTAATAATATTACTAATATATTGCCGTGACTTATCTTCTAATCCAAAATTATTAGATACTCCTCGAGCAATATTAGATAAAACATCAAGTGCATAGGATTTACTACTTAATTTTTGAATCAACATTTCTAGGTATGAGCTTTCATCAATTAATAATTGCTCTAAATACTTTAGAAATGAAGCAGTATCTTTTGCATAAAAATGATTATTATGCAAATCCTGAATTGTTTTACTTGTATAATATGGATGGCATTTTAATATATCCAATATTTTGTGACTAATTTCAAAATTAAATCCAGCAAAAATAAAATATTCTAAAACCTCTTTTTCTTCAAGTTTCCCTAAATTAATTATTGTTCCAAACCTAAAAAAAGCACTATTTTTATCTACAAACATATGATCCATTAACGTTTCTTGACTACCTGCAAAAATATAACTTACATGCTTATGTGATTGTAATACTGATCTAAACAATTTAATAACAGGCTCACCTAGGTGATATAATTCACCAAATTCATCAAAAAATACAATTATAGATTTTTTCTTTTTAATTGCTATTGCTTCTAATAATTCTAAAGCATGTTCTAATAATTTTAATTCATCATATGTATTGGGATCACTCTTTAATAATTGTAGAATTGGCTCTATCTCAATGTCTCCCCACGATACCTTTAATTTTAACGATAACTCTACCTTATCTAATATTGCGTATAGTTTACCAGCTAACCCTAGCAATGAAAGACATTTATCGGTAATATTAATAGCTAAATGTCTTATGCTACCAGCATAGCGCATAATATCTATGCTTAATAATAAATAATTTTTATCTTTGTTAATATTGTTAAATACTTTATTAACCAAAGTTGTTTTACCATATCTACGAGGGGCTATTAAAATATAATCAGAGCCATTTTTTAAACCATTAGTTAACAACTCTAATTCATTTATGCGATCAATAAATAAATCTTTATTAATGAGTTTTTGCTTCATGCTGTTATGTCCTAATAAATTGTGTATATATACACTAAATTCTATGTATATATTATAACTAATTTTTATTTACATGTCAAGTAATTTTATTTATTAAAATATTTTTATCCTATAATTTTATGACCATCATAAATTCTAAATTGATTTAATTATGGGCAAAATAAGTTAACTTTCTTAATAATAATTCAAAAATGCCAATACCCAATTTATTTAATACTAATCTATTAATAAAAAATAACAAGATAAATATCATAATTGCAAGCATTTCAATTTGATAAAAATATAGCTTTCTTTTAGAAATTAAAAAATGAAAAATCCAATCTGCAAATACCATATGCATAACATAAAAGGAAAATGATGACTTACCAACTATTTTTAACCAAGATATTAAATACATTAGCTTGGTTCTAGCAATAAACATTATGATAAAAATTACTGCCACAGAAAACATAAGGTTTTGCAATAAGCTCCTAGAATAATAAAGGTCATTTATATTAAATAGAGATAATATTATATAACCTCCCACAGATACTTTTATACCAAATAATATTTCATTATTTTTTAATATTTCTAGCATTTTATAGCCAGAACAAGCATATCCTAGAATTATTAGACCTATCATTTGAGAATTATAAATAAAAGTAACTATTATATTTGAACCATAATACTCATAAAACCATAAAATTAAATTCATTCTAATAATTTCATAAAAATTCCAATTAGCATAAAATTCTTGTAAATCATCTAAAGTAATATTATTAAAAAAATTTACAACTTGCTGTGGTTTTACATATGAAGTAGGGTTTAAAATTAAGCTTGCTTGATCTATAATAATGGGAACTATAAATAAAATTATTAAAGCAATAACTAATTGAAAATATTTTGAAATATTTTTTATAAATAAATAAGAAAACATTCCATAAAAAGCGTATAACATTAAAATGGTCCCCCACCAAAGTAATGCTGTTTGTATTAAACCTAAAATAAATATTACTAATAATCTCTGATATACTAATACATCTACATGATAAACTTTTTTTCTAATAATATTTTTTTGTAAAATATGTAAGTTATAACCAAATAGAAATGCAAAAATTATATAAGATTTATTAAAAAATAATAAATGCGTTATAGTATAACTAATTTCATCAATAATTGAATAAAGTGATAAATTTAATCCATCTCCAGGAGCAGTATTTATTTCAATAAAATTAACCATAATCACCCCAAGCATTGCAAAACCTCGTAAAATATCTATTATTTCTATGCGCTCTGTTTTTTGCATCTTAGCGTCTCCTTAATAAACATATCGAATTTTACACTACAACATTTAATATTTTTATTTTAAATTATAAAGATGTCTGTTAAT
>CAYZUJ010000162.1:0-2547 GCA_964481375.1 uncultured Neisseria sp.
TCAAATGAAGATAATTCTAATAATATAACTCAGACTAAAATAGAAAAAACAGGTGCAACTATTCCTAATTCTATCTTTCCAAAATACTTACCTATAAACAGCAAATCTAATTCCATGAAAAATAACCAAAAAATGGATTGGAAAAAATTACTATAAGATAATGCTCTAAGTTTCCTGTCAAGTGTTATATTATATCTAAAATTTCTAAAAAAAAACAAGTAATTAAATTGATTCTTTTTAAGAAAGTAGAAGATGACAGGAAAAAATAAAAAATAGGTAATATTAAACAAAGCATAATATAAAACTACTGGAAAATCATCAAACATATAGTTCAAAGTAATAGCCATAATAATATTAACTATACTAATAAATGTTGATATAACACTAACAAGATAGGATTTAAATCTTACTTCAAAAAAAACTTGAGAGATACGGTAAACAACATTTGACAAAATTCCCACTGTTAAAAGTCTCAAAAGAGATTTAAAAACAACCTCTTCATCCGTTTTTAAATTTGAGATTAAAACTGTGGGAAAAAAACTTAACCCCAACAAAATAAAAATAAAAAATAAAGAAATTAAAAAAAACATAAAACCTGAAAATCCTAAAATTTTAATTTCATCATCAATTTTACCTGATGAAACCTCCTCTGAACAAAATTTATTTGCACTCCGCAAATATCCAAAATCCAAATACGAAATTACAATGGTAAAACTAATAATATAATTATATAAACCATAAATAGTGACATCTTCTGATAAGAAAGGTATTATTATAACAAATGAAAAATACTTAACAATTATCTGTAAAAATTGAAAAAAATAACCATATAAAATGCGGGATTTATTTGTCATGATTTTATAAATTACCAACAAACTTATTATAAAAAATCATTTGCCTATTTTTATGGTATAAGTAATCTGTATTATTTAGCGTTAATATAAATGAAACAAGTAATTCATGGTTTTCAAAAAATAAATTATACTCAGAAAAAAAATTTGAATCACTGAGTTCATAAACTTGCTTTTTTGAAAAAAAACATATAACCAAACAACCTGAAACAATTGCTTCAATTGCTGCAGTAGTAAAATAATTAAAAATTACGACAATATTATAGTTTGGAAAAAGTCTATAATTCTTATCCTTCTTATTAAGAACTGAAACATTAGAATATAAATTTGAAATTCTATAGTAAAAATCATAATCGTCAAAACTAGGATGATTTTTTATATCTATTTTAATATCATTTTTTAAAAGAGATTCTATAAATAGAATAAAATCACGTGAGTAATTCAAGTAATCAATATTAAAATTATAAAGACTTAAATTAGGCAAAGCGCTTAGTAACAAAATTTTTCTATGATTAATTAAATCTAAATTTAAATTTTCATAATTATATTTAAAAGATGAATATCTTAATGTTGGATTTATAGTAAAAAAGTTAAATTTATCTTTTGGAACATATTTTAAGGTCTCAATATTCCAAATTAACTTATGAGAGTAAGAATTAGAAATATTAGCTAATCCTGATTTATTAGACACTCCGTAATGGATATATGAGTATACATTAATATTTCTATCAACAAACAACCTGGATAGATTCATTTCGAAAGTAAATGCATCATGGCCAAAAAACACTGAATTCAATTTAGGATATTTTTTTATTACTGAATTGAAAAAATACAAAGATTTTATATACTCAAAATAAATATGTTTAAATTGATTAATTAATTTGTTTTTATATTTTATTTCAGAAAAATGCAAATTGTTTAAGATTATTTTTTTATTAATATTCCAATTCAATAAAAACATTAAAAAAATCCAAGGGTAATTAAAATAGAAAAAACTAAATGGAGAAACAACTTTAGAGGAAGGATTATTTTTCTTTATTTCATCAATTTCAGATTGATAAATTAAACTATCGATAATTAAAACTTGATTATGACTTAAAGAGTTTTCTAATGAAAATTTTAATTTTTTTAAATCCGATAAAAAAAGCTTGAAAGAATTAAAATGTAATTTAATAATCAATTTCCAGTTTAATGAAAATGAAATTTTTACTTTTTTTTCAATTAAATTTAATTTAATGATTTCTAAAACAAAATTGTTTGCATATAATTCGAAAGGATTAGGGCCACTCCTTAAAAGTGTTTTAGATTTTATTGATCTTATAAAAACCTCGGTAAATTTAAAATTCAGAATTTTTTCAACTATAAATTCCCCTTTATATATTAAATTATATACTAATTCTAAATCATTATCAAAATCACTATGAGACCCTTTTGAAAATAAAAAATTAAAATCTTTTGACCTATATTTAGATTTATGATTAAAATCTTGATTTAGAAAAGCATTAAAATCTTCAGTCAAATTAAAATAATTAAAAGAATTTTCTGATAAATAAGATATGATATTTAAATTAAAACTTGTGAAAGTATAAGATACCAATATCATTTTTACATCATCTTCAACATTCATAGAAAGATATTTAATATTTTTATAAGAACCATACATATCTAAATAATTTGGCAATTTATTTAAAAATAC
>CAYZUJ010000163.1:0-2544 GCA_964481375.1 uncultured Neisseria sp.
TACATCTAACCTTCTTTATTTCCAAATTTGTCTTACCTTATTTTACAACTTACGTATTATTAATTTAATATTGATGCTTAATGTGAATCAAATAATAACTGAAGTTCTTTATATAAGCGTTTACTTGAAATCGGATATGGGGTTTTTAATTCTTGAGCAAATAAGGAAACTCTTAATTCTTCAATCTTATATTTAAAATCATACATTTCTTGTTTTAGTGGAAATAATTTAATTTCAAATTCATCTAAACGTTCATACCAAATGTTATATATATAATTTATTTCTTCTTGATTATGTAAATCACGAAGTGGATTTTTATCGTATTTATCTAATCTAATTAATATTGCTTTTAAATATCTAGGAAAATTAGATAAATTTTCAAAATTAACATATTCTAAAAAATTTTCATAAATTAAATCATTTAATTGTAAAAGTATTGGCTCTGAAAGTTTATGATTAATTACTTTTATTTTAATTTGATGATATAAGTTTGCAATATCATATAAAATTTTTAATAAAAGTGAAGCAGTGTTTACTAATTGATGCTTTGTAGAACTAACTATAGCTTCAAATTGCTCTTTACTCTTTGGTATAATAGATAAATCAACAGACATCATTATTGTATAATTAATACATTCTTTTAACAAATTCTCTGGTTCATAAATATCATTAAAGAAAATAACAATTTTTTTATATTCTTTAGAATTTAAAAATTGTTTTTGACCAATATATTTTAACTGCTGATTTAGTTGATTAAATATTAATTGCAATATTCCTTTTTTAGTACTAAATTCAGCGTCTATAAAATTATTGATTACTGTTAAATTTACTATTTTATTTTTAACAACTAAACTTAAAAAGCCAGAAATGGTTTGATTGTTATGCTGAAGTTTAATTTCTTTTAATAATTGATTAAGATCCTCTATCCATTCTTTAATATCTTCTTTTGTATATTCTATTGTATAACTTTTAACTAAATTGCTCAGATTCTCTCTTAAATTAGCCCTTAATATTAATATATCGTCTCCTGAAGCAATTAATTTATGATTCTCAAATATTTTAAAATGAAAAACTAAATGCTTTGGTAATTTAATGCAAACAATATCTTCTTTTTCAATTGAAATGTTATTTTGTTTTATATAGCTAATTAATTCAGCAATTAATTGATTATCTGTATTTGCATACTCTAAAAATTTAGTAATAAATTCATTTAGTGGGTTTAAATGTAGGCGAATATTTTTAGGTAATGCTTTAATTATATAACTTAATTTCTCTCTTATCAAACTTGGAACTAACCAATCAAATGTATTAGGATTAATTCTAGTTAATTGAGTAATGTTAATAATAGCACTTACCCCATCATCATCTTTTTCTGAATTAAATACATACTTTAAATGAATCTTTTCTTGATTACTAATAATACTATCTGGGTTAAGTATTATTACTTGCGAATTAATAAACTTATTAATAAATTCTTTTAAATTTATATTTAATTTAGCTTTATTATCATTATTTTTATACCAAAACTCAAAACTCCTAATATCAGTTATATCATTTGGAATTACTTCATTATAAAAAGCAAATAATTCATCATCAACTACTATTAAATATAATCTAATTTTATCCTCTAACTTTTCTAATTCTTTTATAACATTTTTATTATGGTTTAAAAATGAATAATTCTCTTCCAATTCACCCGGAACAAGTCCTTCTTTAATAAATATTTCTCTAGCAAATTGCTGATTAATTTGTGTATATGAAACTTTTTGTTTATAGATAATTAAACCCGATAATAAGATAGATTCTGTAGCTACTACTTCACCACGTTTTTTATCCCATTTTTCATTTGAATAGGTATATTTTACTAAATGTTTGCAAATTGGCAGTAACCATTGAGGATCTATGGATGCATTTATTCTTGCATATAATTTCATGGTTTGAATAAGCTGAGCTGAACATATCCATTGTGCTTTATTTATAAAACTACTTGGATGAATAAAAAATTTCTTATTGTTTGTACCATTATAAAAATTATCAATTAAATCTTTTTTCCCAATATTATTAAGTAACCCAGTCATCAATGCTTGATGAATATTTTTATAACTTTGTTCAAATAAAACATCTGATTTTTTAAAACTAATTAAATTATTCATAATTTCTTTTAATTGACTGTATAAATCTTTCCATTCTCTTAAACGAACAATTGAAACAAAAAATTCTCTACATTCACCTAAAAGTTTTTTATTAGATTTCTTATGTTTTAATAAATTTTGATACCATTGCCACAAATTAATAATTGTTATAAAATCTGATTGACTATTTTGCCATAATTGATGCTTTTGTCGAACTTGCTGCTGAAACTCTTGAGGAGCTTCTCTTGGATCAGGAATTGCTAAAAATGAAACAATTATTAAAACCTCTTCTAAACAATTAAATTCAATTCCCGCTGCAATAAGCATTCTTGCCAAACTAACATCTATAGGAATTAATGATATTTTTTCCCCAATACTTTTTTCGCCAGACGTTCAAATTTTTCCGGCTGTT
>CAYZUJ010000164.1:0-2533 GCA_964481375.1 uncultured Neisseria sp.
CCAGTTGGTATTAATTCAGCTGACGTTGATAAGATCATCGCAACATGGACTACTGGAAATCTGTTCACTGGTCCTGGTGGAACTATCCCAGCAAACAAGCTAGCACTTACTGGTGCTTTGCAGTTCAAAGGTAAGGTAGATGTTACTTCTGCACCTGATGCCAATCTAAACCCACAAGCTGGTTTCTTCTATATGGTAGGAACTACTGGTACTGCTAATGCAGGTTGGACTGGCATCGCTGGTGAAGCTGTAAAAGTCAATGACGCTATCGTATTTGATGGCACAAACTGGCATACTCTTGCTGCTGAGACTGACGTGTCTGCTGCTGAGCTCCGAATCAAAGCACTAGAAGATCGCATCAAGGTTCTTGAAGATCTACTCACTAAGGTTGACGGTGCTAATCGTGTCGCTCACGTTACTGGTAAGCTTGCTGCTTCTGATGACATTTCTGCATTCGTTACTAAGTAAGGAGTAAATATGAACTATGTTGACGAAACTAATGTTTTAACTGCTCCTATAAAAGGCTTCAGTGTTGCCGAAGGTCGCCAAAGACTAAATCTAGTAGGTGTAACTGGTCCAGAGGATTCTCTGATTCAAGTTTCCCTAATGACTGCTTTGCAGATCGCTGAGAACTATTGTCACAGACGCTTTCCACTTGCTGTCGAGACTGCTGTTCAGTATCATCTATACGGTGATGCTGTTAATCTACCTCGATACCCTATCCAATCTATCAATAAGGTGAAGGTTAACGGTAGTGATGTAGATCCTAGGACAGTACATATTGTTGGCTTGTCTGGTCAAGTGAGATTCCATAGACACATGAAGGCAGATGTAGTAGAGATCACTTACGAAGGTGGATACGATCCACTTCCTGGTGACCTATTGATTGCTTTGTGGGGTATCTTCGATACTGTGTATGCGAATCTAAAAGGTTCTGGTGGTTCGTTCCAAGGTGCTACTGGTGGTATCTCATCAATCAATGTACCTGATGTTGGTTCTATTAGCTTCTCACAAGGTGGTGCTAGTGGAGTCACAAGCGGTAAAGGTGACGCTGTGCTTGGTTCGCCTTATGGTGCGTTTTTGATTCTCCTTGATTCGTATAAGGAGTACTCATGTTAACGCAGCAAGTAAAAGCAGGTTTTGAGTTTATTATAAATCAGTTAGGACAAGATATCACATGGACTTCTGTCAAAACCAAAGTTACTAAAACAGTACGTATGGGTTTTAGTGGAGGTTCAGGTGATTCTGACGAAATTGTCAATGCCTACGGTATTGATCACAAGGTCATTACAATCAAAGCTTCTGATGGATTTGTTCCAGAAAAGTTTGACAGATTTGACTATAAGGGTGAGATCTGGATTTGTAAGGCAGTAAAACCACTTCACTTAGGAGCAGAGTTTGTCGGTTACAAATGTTATGTAGGAGGTAAATAATGTCTTCTTCATTAGTTCGTAAATCGTCAAAGAATGTTGCTAACCAAGTCGCTGCTGCGGAACCTGATTGGAAATTCTACGATACGGTGAATATCGATCAGGATCCTATAGACGATAAGTGGTTTACTATTGAATATAATTCAGAACATACCGAAATGTCAACCTTTTGTGGTGAGTCAGAAGAGACTGGTCTTATTGATCTTATCTTCAATTGTCCTGGAGGTGACGGAGATGATGTGATCGAAGAATGTGAAAGAATTGCTAAGGCATTCATAAACATCGGTCAATCACTAAAGTTAAAGAATTTATCATTTACAAGAATGGTTGCTCCAGAAGGATTTAATCATTCAACAACTCGTTACTTCCAAGTTATAATTGGAGTAGAATACAAATTTGTTTTTAGTTAAGGAGATTTTATATGTCCGCAAGAAGTTCCAAAGGTATTGTAATTTCAATTACCAAGCCTACTGATCTAGTAGGTAGTTATACTGCTATTGAAAAGGCGAAGATCACTTCCATTTCAAACGCAAACCCTGCTGTTATCACATTTGATGCATCCGCAACTGGCTACAAGGAAGGCGATATTGTTTCTTTCGCTGGAACAGGTAAGCCTGAGTTAGATGGTAAATCATTTGTGTTAGGTACTGTCGATAGTACTACTCACACTGCAGTTCTATTGGGTGCTAATCTTTCTAAGTTATCCAACCCAATTGCAACTACTGACTTAGGTGCTGCTGCAGCTGCTCACGTGTTCGCTGCAACCGACGAGATCACTCTTTGCTTATCAAGCTTAGGTATCTCTGTTGACACACCAGGAACTGTTTCAGTTGCTACATACTGCGACCCAACAGCTTCTCTACCTGCTTCAGTTTCTCAAGCTGGTACGTTGTCAATGGGTGGTTACATCGACATCACCGACCCAGGTTACGCTCTTTTGCTTGACGCTGAGATCGATGGTAAGACACGCATCTTGAAGATCAAGTTACCAGACAACGGTTTCATTGTTGTTCCAGTGACAGTATCTAACGTTGCATTCAGCTTACCGATCGACGGTGCTGTTGGCTTTACAGCTAACGCTGTGATGGGCTCTAAGCCACGTC
>CAYZUJ010000165.1:0-2523 GCA_964481375.1 uncultured Neisseria sp.
AGTTGCCTGGTTAACTGTAAGTTGTAATAAGTCACCGGTCACTGCACCTGTTGTTGTTTCTGTGATAATTACCGGATTGTTTGATGCAGTTTCAATTGTATTACCAGCACCATATGCTGCTTGCAAAGTTACAAGACCCGCACAAGACGACCATGAAGGAGCTGCTGCTGTATTCCCTACTAAACACTGCCCAGTAGTTCCAACTGCTGTGAATGATAATGCATTTGATGCGCCACCATACATCACACCGTTTTGAGTGATGGCATTAGCTTGCCATGTTCCGGAGTTAATTGAAGGGACTCCTGAAGAAGCAGAGAAGTTTTGACCAGTACCACCATATTGAGAACCAACCGCTGTCCCGTTCCATGTTCCCGTAGTGATAACGCCTGTATTGGCAGTGACTACAAGGCCATTGAAGCCTGTCGCATCAGTAATAGCTCCAGCTGAGGAAATATCTATGTTTGTTGTTTGCAGAGAGAAAGTTCCAGAACCACCACCGATTGTTGTAAGAGTGTTGTTTGTGCCAGTAGAAATGCTTGTCGCAAAGTTGCTGTTGTTGTTTAGACTCACTGCGCCGCCAGCTGTAGTAATACCAACAGAAGCAGCAATTGCACCAGATGAATTAACTTGGAACAAATCCCCAGAACCAACGGTTAACAAAGAAGCTGGAGATGCATCTCCAATACCGACGTTCCCAGTACTAGTTTTAATTGTTACTTGAGTTGTATTGTTCTCTCTTATAGAAATGTCACCACCGGTTGGTCTGTTGATGTATAAATTAGTAGCATCACCAAGCAGTGAATAGTTTGAACTAGTTAAAGTTCCCTGAACGCTCAAGCCTGCATATCCCGTTCCGAAACCTGCATCACCTATAATAGTGCTAAGTTGGCCACTAGTACCTTTTACTTCAAATTTACCCGCCAATGATGCAACACCGGTCCCTACTCCAACATTTCTACTACTATCTATATATAGAGCATTCCCTGCATTAACATCAAAACGAATATTACCACTAGCCTGTCTATTCACAAAGTAAAGGTCTGTTGTGTACACACCAAAGTCTGCCTCTGCAGTTCCTGCTTGATCCACGAACTGAACTGCTTCTCCCAAATTACCCTGAACTACTAATGCAGTGACCTTTGCAGCATCATTAGCAGAAACCCATAGTGGGTTTAACTGATCTGCTCCAAAATATGCACCACTCAAGTTTGTTGGAGTTGATGTACCAATACCAACGTTTCCACCACTTGCTGGAACTATGATTGCATAGTTATTTGTACCACCTGAAGCATTAAAGTAACCAGCTACGTTTGTAGAGCTAGTCCCAGTGTGTGTATTCGAGAAGAAACCGCCGTATGTTGTTTGAGTGGAAGTTCCATTTGCTCCACTTGTTGAAATGTTTAATACTTTTTGAGTATTAGATGCAGCCGCTGTACCTGTGACTGCAAGATTAACCAAACTACCAGAAGAAAGTGATGAAGAAGATGCAGAAACAAGTGTTCCTGTTGTAAGAGAGTTAGCAGTAATTGTTTGGAAGGTTTCTGTATCTGAAGATACAGTCCAAGCGTTTAGTTCACCATCATCGAAAGCAAGTGTTTGTGTGCCAGTTGGGTTGATGATTGAATTCCATCTTACACCAAGCCCACTTGGATCTGTCCAAGTCATAGGTGAAGCTCCCCCACCAGCGCTTGTTAGAACATAGCCAGAAGTTCCTGCTGTAGTTGGAAGGTTGAAGTTATATGTTCCTGCTGCTGCTTGAGGTTGAATTGTGATTGTTCCAGAAGTAGAGCCCGCCATACTAACAGTTCCAGCTGTTGTACCAGCTGTACCAAGAGTTAGGAGAGCAGATGGAGAGGCGTTGGCGATTCCTACTCTGCCAGCTGAATCGATTCGCATTCTTTCATTGCCCGCCAAGTACCCGCCAGTAGCAAAATTAATATATCCATTAGTACCACCAGCTACCAAGGTTGTGGAACCATTAGTTAAATAGTTTGCTAATGCAAGTTGATCTCCAGTGAATATGCCATTAGAGAACGAGCTTCCTGTTGCCAAGAACTGTCCTGCTAGACCAGCATTCGTATTGAAATCAATGACCCCATAAGATGCTGCACTTGTGGCTTCTAAATTAATTCCACTATTTAAACCGCCGCTCGAATAAATATGAAGCTTGCCACCTGGAGTAGCGGTACCAATTCCTACACGATCATTCGTTGCATCAATAGTAAGAGTTGTTGAATCAAAAGAGAAACCATTAGTGCCACCAGAAAGAGCAAAGTTTGTATCGTTAGAGAAAGTCCAGGTGCCAGCATTAGAAGAAGTTAAGTTTCCATTTGATGCAACTTGGAACAAGTCGCCAGAACCTACTGTAAGCAAAGCTGCAGGAGTTGCGTCACCAATTCCAACATTCCCGCCCATCAAGTTAATTCCTGCACCCGCTCCATTTGCAGTTAATGTTGTTAGGCCGTTTGATGCGACGTTAACTTGTAATTTATTTGTGCTGTCGTATCCAATAGTCGCTTGGTT
>CAYZUJ010000166.1:0-380 GCA_964481375.1 uncultured Neisseria sp.
ATCTTAAGGCTAGTATTGGAATATAAAGCTGTTCAAATAAACCTCTTGACCACTTTCCTGGAAAATCATCAATAATTTTAATCTTAATATTTTCATTAAGAGAATTAATGTCAATCTCTAAGCTTTCCCAACCCGATTTTTGAAAAATAAAAACCCAGTCAAATTGACTTCTTCCTGTTAAACAATATTCAACTAAATTTCTTAAAATTCTACGATAGCCCGATCTAGCACTTGTTAATACTAAAGCACTTACTATAATTTTTTTCATAAAATAGTTATTCTTAAAAATTTTATAAATTAATAGGTGAATATATTATTAAAAAAATCAATATTACTTACATTTATTCTTGAGACTGGTTTTTTATGAACACCAATTTTAT
>CAYZUJ010000166.1:394-1511 GCA_964481375.1 uncultured Neisseria sp.
AAAAATTCATCAAAAGTATAAATTAATGAATCAGTAGAACTAAAATCATATTCATAATAATTTGAAATAGCAGATTGCACATATTCTAAATTGGGGGATATTATTGGGATTCCAAGTTGAGATGCTTCAAGCAACGGAACACCTAGAGCCTCAGTTAATGATGGAAAAATCAAAAAATCAATCTTTGAATAACATTCGCATATTTCAGATCGGGTTAGAGTATCTGTAAAAATAAAGCTTGAAAGGTTTCTTCTATCAATTGGTAACAAATTTTCATTTATAGTCAAAATTATTTTTATATTATTATTTTTTAAGTAATCATTAATTAAAAAAAGTAACTCATGATTTTTATGTGCATAATATAAAGCTGGATATAACCCATAAATAAACGTGGATTTTTTTATATTTAATTTATTGTTAATAATCATGTACAATTCCCTTTCACTAAAAGGGTATGGTGCACCTATCACTCTAAATTTAATATTTTTTCCAAATTTTTTCAATAATTGGTTGGCGATTGCCTGAGTATTTATCAAAAAAATTGGTTTCTTAATATATATTAAAATTAAAAAAAGTAATTTCTCAAATGAAAATTTGATAGAAATAAAATTAGAATTTATTAGTAATGTATTTTGAAAAAGAATTGATTGGTTTCCAAACCATAATAGAGCCGGATAATTTCCGGCCATTATCAATCTATCACAAGACTTTACGATTCCCATAACAGGAACTAAAATTTGCTCAATAAACAGTCTATATAAAAAATTTAGGTATTTAATTGGATAAAAAATATAAACTGCAGATTTGTTTATGCCAAATAATTTTTGGAACTCCTTGTTTCCAAGCTCATAAACTTCTTCTTTATTTAAAAAATGTGCCAGCGAGCCATAAATGCTAAGAGATCCACCTTTATATAGATTAAATGACGAGAGCAATGTTCTTTTGATATTTAATTGATTCATAACTTAACAAAACGCGATGGCTTGTACCCATCAACTAATTCAACTAAAGTTTTTAACGCTAAATTACAGTCATTTCTGCTTATTGAATCTTTAAAATAAATTAATTTTTCTTTAATAATATCAAAATCTAGACTACTATCTACTCCTCGAAATAT
>CAYZUJ010000166.1:1521-2509 GCA_964481375.1 uncultured Neisseria sp.
CAATTGAGATCCATCAATAAGTAATTCTTCATACAATTTTTCTCCAGGCCTTAATCCAGTAATTGAAATCTCTATGTCTCCATTTAAGTTATTTTTATCTTTCAACGTTAGCGCATTAAGTGATATCATTTTTTTTGCTAAATCAATTATCTTTACAGGCTTACCCATATCTAATAATAATATATCACCACCTTCAGCTATATTAATTGCTTGTATTACTAGCTGAGCTGCCTCAGGAATTGTCATAAAATATCTTACTATTTCAGGGTGCGTTACTGTAACTGGTCCTCCTTTATTTATTTGATCTTGAAATATAGGCACAACTGAACCGCTTGAATTAATTACATTACCAAATCTAACGGCAGATAATTTTGTATGTTTATTTAATCTTGAATTATTTAATCCCTTAATAATTAATTCAGAAACTCTTTTTGTGGCACCCATTACATTAGTAGGCCTTACTGCTTTATCTGAAGAAATTAATATGAAATTTTCAATTGAATTTGCCGTTGATAAAGAAGAAACTATATAAGTTCCAATAATATTATTCTCAATTGCACTTATTATATTGCTTTCAACTAACGGTACATGCTTATAAGCAGCAGCGTGGTAAACAATATCTATTTTATTGCTTTCAAAAATTCTTGAAAGTCGACCCTCATTCGTAATATCAATTAAAATTGGTAAAATTTCAGAATCTGTATTGATTTTAAGTAACTCATTATTTATTACAAATAATGAATGCTCAGAATTATCAATCATAATTAATTTCTTTGGTTTATATTTAATTAGTTGTCTACATAGTTCACTTCCAATAGAGCCTCCTGCGCCAGTCACAAGAATGGTTTTATTTATAGTGTTTTTACTTAGTATTTCTATATTAGGAAAAACTTTATCTCGTCCAAGAATATCATTTATTGATACATCTCTTAAATCGTCAATTGTAATTTTGTTACTAATTAATTCGTCTAAGCTTGGTAAAGACTTT
>CAYZUJ010000167.1:0-2485 GCA_964481375.1 uncultured Neisseria sp.
GGTATGTTCTATGAAGATTTTGAAGTAAATGATATTTACGATCATAAGCCGGGTAGAACTATAACAGAAACAGATAACATCTGGCTATCTTTAATTTGCATGAATAATCACCCCTTGCATGTCGATAATGCTTATGCAAATCAGACGGAATTTAAGCGCACATTAGTGTCTAGTTTGGTAACATTCGCTTTAGTAGGGGGGTTAAGTTTACGTGGTACAAGTGCTAGGGGAGTTGTCAATTTAGGATGGGAGAAAATTAAGCTTGTAGCTCCAGTATACGTAGGAGATACTATATATGCTACAACTAAAGTTTTATCAAAAAGGCTATCTAAATCAAGGCAAAATCAAGGTATTGTTACCGTAGAAACTAATGGCATAAAAGAAGACAATACCACTTTTTTAACCTGTACCAGAAGCTTTTTGGTACCATTAAAACATAGTGCTTAAATAATAACGGGAAAAATGCAAATTAGAATACTTACGAAAGAAGATATAGATAAATGTATAAATATGCGTGAGGCTATTGAAGCTATCAAACATGGTTATATCAATTATTTTGATAGTTGCACAGTACCAAAAAGGGAGCTAATTTTCAAGGATGATAAAGTTTTTGGTTCAATGCCAGCTTATTGCGATGCGCTCAAAATTTTTATTTGTAAGATCGCATGCGCTGCTTTTAATAATTATAAAGTAAACCTGCCAACGGTTAGTAGTGTAGTACAAGTATTTAACGGGGTAAGTGGCGTAACGGATGCTTTGATAGAAGGATCATATTTTACAGCCATTAGAACCGCGGCGACGTGTGGGCTTGCAACGGATCTTTTAGCGGACAGAAATGCTACTACTTTGTCGATTATTGGATCAGGAGCACTAGCAGAAGAAATGCTACAAGCTATGCTAGAAGTAAGAAATATAAGGAAAATCAATGTTTACTCACGTACTCCTTCAAATGTCTCTAAATTCGTTGCGAAATATGCCGCTTTAAATCCAAGTATAAAATTCCTTGCATATAGCGATATCAAGGATGCTATTAGCGATGCAGAAATAATTTGTACGGCTACTACCCATCCCACTCCACTCTTTGGCATGGAAGATATAAGGGAGAAAGTTCATATAAACGTTGCTGGAGCGCATACACAAGAAACCCGAGAAATTGATAATTTAATATTTCAAAACGCTACGGTTATAGTAGAGCATAAAGAATTTGCCAGCCAAGAAAGTGGAGCGACGTTGCATAAGGGGAGTCATGCCATTACCGATTTTATGACAGGGAATATTGCTCAGACGAAGCCTATAACCGTTTTTAGTTCGGTAGGTACTGCATATCAAGATTTATTCCTAGCTAACCAAATAAATAATATAGCTAAATTGGATGATATAGGAAGTTTAATACAACTAAATTAAAGTAAGGGGATATATGGGGCGTTTTTCGAATATACAAAAAATGCTAGAAATGGCTGATAGCTCATGGCTAAAAGCAGAAGAGGGTAATTTGCTAAAAATTAGAGTAAATTACGCAGAAGGAAATAGGCTAAAAACTCATGATGGTCATGGTTTTATTAATATGTGCTCTTGTTCATATCTAGGGCTCGATAAACACCCTAAAATTATTCAAGCAGCAATAGATGCATTGCGGACATCTGGTTCTTTGCTAGTTCCTACTTCAAGAACCCGGATAGGACTCAGCCTAATAGACGAAGCTGAAGATGTATTGTCGGATTTATTTAATTCAGAAGCAATCATAACAGCCTCTTGTGCTGCAGCTTCTGCTGGCCTTTTACCACTTCTGGCAGCTGGTATATTTAACAATAACGATAAACCTCTGATGATTTTTGACAAAAATTGTCATTTCTCAATGAATTTAGTGAAGCCTATTTGTGGTGATGAAACTGAAGTCATAACATGCGAACATAATGATATTGATTTTATCGAAGACATGTGCAAAAAGCATAAACATGTAGCGTATATAGCTGATGGAGCTTATAGTATGGGAGGGTATGCGCCACTTGATAATTTAATCAAGCTTCAAGAGAAGTATGGTTTATTTTTATATTTTGACGATTCTCATTCCTTATCAGCTTATGGAGAAAAAGGAGTGGGCTACGTTAGATCAAAGTTTGAAGAATTAAATGAAAAAACTATTATAGTAGCTTCTTTGGGAAAAGCGTTTGGTGCCTGCGGTGGCGTAATAATGTTGGGACCTAAAAAATACAAAAGGTATGTAGATATATATGGTGGCCCTTTAGGCTGGTCTCAAACAGCTAATTCAGCTTCCTTGGGAGCAATAATAGCATCAGCTCATATCCATCAATCTGAGGAAATTGTTACATTACAAAAGAGGTTACAAGATAACATTAGTTTTTTTGATAATCTTATGCCAACTTCGAATGCGCACAATAAGCTACCTATAAGAGTAATTGAGCTAGAGAAGGCCTCGCACGCTATCGCTGATTCACAACAAATGTTTAAGCTTGGCTTCTATACC
>CAYZUJ010000168.1:0-2461 GCA_964481375.1 uncultured Neisseria sp.
TGTGCCTGCGCACATCCTGTGTGAGATTCGAAGGGCTTGGCTTGCAAGCCCAGAAGTGGCCTGCAGCATGTAGGCGAACTCACCGCTTCCGCCAACATATCAATTAAATTAGCGCCTTTTGGCGCTTTTTCTTTTCAGAACATCCATAAACAGACCCAAAATATCTTGTTGGCGATCGTTGCATGATTTTTTTAGTTTGATGATTATTGAATTCATCAAAAAAATAAATAATCTTGATAATAATTTGGCAATTAAAAAGCCCAAAATATTACTTAATTTATATTATTTTTATATTGACTGTTTATATTAGCCTGCAATCTAAAATATTCATTGTTGATACTTAATATCGTTATAAACTCTATTTGTAACTATAAATTACTTTTAAAAAATTTCTTTAATATGTAATGACTGATTTATCTAATTAAACATCAATGAATGTTTAAAAAAATCAAATATTCGCGTTTGCTATAGATTAATTATATTTTGAAAAATTAATAATAAAAAATAATATATTTTTTATTTAAAAACTAAAAACCATAAATAGTTGAGACTTCCAATGGCAATCATTAACGAAAAAATTACATCTTCGGACTATCAAACATTTTTTTTGAATAATCCGAATTTTCAGCAAATACCTGCAGGCACTACTTATGCAGATAGTATTACATTTGTTTTACAAAACGTGACATCTTGGTTTAATGCCGCTGAAAGTCAAATTCTTTTTGGTACCGGTCAAGTTTCATCGTCTACTTCAACTGCCATCACAGTCAATTTCAATAATGGTGTAATTGCTACACTAAATGGAACAAATTTAAATAATGCATCAACCGCAAAAATTTCATCACTAAAAGTTGCTTGGCCTAGCGCAGATTCATTCGAATCAACTCTTGCTACGCCAGTTTTAATAAGTGATTTTTTACAAGGCACAGCTTCTTATGTTATTTCGAATCTTAAATTACTAACATCTTCGGGTTATAAAGTTGAACTTATCGGTGCACTAGGTTCGAATAGCTCAGGAAAAATTCTAGAATATCGTGAAAGTCCGATTTCAAGTTCATTTTCACTTCCGTCTCTAGCTATAAAAGGCGAAGTATTTTTTTCTGGTAATGTTGTCACAAGTGGGACATTAACTTCATGGGCTCGCTCATTTCCGGGAAATATTAGTAAAGCTGAATTTTCTGGGAATGTAGATATAAATCAGATTCGAAGTTATAGCGCTTTAACAACTGATGCAGCTGACACAATTACACTTGATGTTACAGCAATTATTGAAGGTAATAGTGATGTAGTAAATACAAAAGGTGGAAACGACGTTGTTGCATTATCTGGATCTAAGACATTTACTTTTGACTTAGGAGATGGTGCAGATACTTTTAATAGTACTTCGGGAGTTATACAAAATGTATATGGTGGCAAAGGCGATGACAAGATTTCTTCTGGCTTAGGTAATGATTGGCTGGATGGTGGGTCTGGTAATGATAGTTTGGTTGGTGGTGCCGGCGATGATGGATTTGGTGGTGATTATGGTTACGATGGTGTAAGCAATATTCAGTTATCTGGAGGTAAAGACACCATAGTAGGCGGTGCAGGTAACGATACGGTTTACATGCGGTTTGATGAATCTAGTTACGTTATATCTAAAACAGAACTAGCACTTGTTCTAACAAATCGTAATGATTCAAATAGTGTCACAACTATAGATCGAACCCAAGTCAATGGGGTAGAGTTAATTAGTTTTAGTAATGGAGCAACTTTTAGCTTAAGTGATTTATTAGCAGGCGCAGCTACTTCAGGTAATGACACATTATTTCAACGAGCATCACTTCAAGGTTCTCTTGGGCTATCTATAGATGGTTTAGCAGGTAATGACACAATCACAGGTACAGAGAGCTTTGGCGATACGCTCTTGGGTGGTGAAGGGAAAGACAGTTTAATTGGATTGGCAGGGAATGATTATTTGGATGGTGGAGCTGGTGACGATACATTAAATGGTAGTTCGGGTGATGATTTATATATTGTGGATTCTGCAGGCGATGTAATTAAAGGTGAAGAGACTTATCAAGCTTCTACAAATTTTAATCCATTTTCTTCCGAAAATTATTCAACAAATGTATTACAAGTCAAAGGAACTACTAGCTTTACTTTAGCTAATGATCAGCGTATTGGATTTTTAACTGCGGGAAAATACATAACAAATTCCGCTGGCGGATATGACTATCAATTTTCAAATGCGGACAGTGTAAATATCAAAGGTAATATTTTCGATGAAAGAATTGATGGTAATGCAGCCGATAATAAATTAGAGGGTTCAGGTGGTAATGATGGTATTGACGGCAAGGCCGGCAATGATACCTTAGACGGTGGTGATGGGAATGACTGGTTAGATGGTGGTTTAGGTAATGACTCACTCCTAGGTGGAGCTGGTGACGATACGCT
The DNA here is from genome assembly GCA_964481375.1 of uncultured Neisseria sp. Taxonomy (GTDB): domain Bacteria; phylum Pseudomonadota; class Gammaproteobacteria; order Burkholderiales; family UBA11063; genus Aquella. The sequence goes on from CAYZUJ010000168.1 coordinate 2,437, forward strand.
TTGGGTTGATTATGACGATTTTAAT
>CAYZUJ010000169.1:0-1280 GCA_964481375.1 uncultured Neisseria sp.
ATTGGCGAGATCATTGGTTATTAGTATCGGCGATGATTAATTTAACTATGGCTATTTTTATTTTTAGCCGAGGGATTAAAAATAAGGTCAATTTATATTTTTCTCTACTAACATTTTTTTGTTTTACTTGGGCAATAGGTCTTTTTCTCGCGAGATCATCCATAGATTTATTTTTCGTTTCTATTTTTTCTCGTAGTACCTATATCTCTGCTTTGTGCATTATTTTATCTTTACTTTATTTTTCATTATATTTTCCATATTTTAAGGCATATATTAATAAAAAACTATTGTTTTTTATATGGCCATTTTTTATTCTCTTATCTGCTTTAACATGCACTAGCTGGTTTATAACCTCTTTTATGTTATCTAATGAGCCTGGTAAGTACATTTCATTTTTTTACTTGCCTGGGTATGTGGTATATTTTATTTACTTTATTTTTATCGCTGGTTTCGCTCTATTAAATTTATTTAAAAAATATAAGAGCTTAGATGGCATTTTAAAAAATAATTTACTCCTACTATTTTTTACTATATTAGTTGGCTTAATATTTGGTACATATTTTGATCTATTTTTACTAATTTTTGGAAATTTTAATTTTAATTGGTTTGGACCCGTTTTTACTATTTTTATGAACAGCCTTGTTTTTTATATGATATTTTTTACTAGAGAAAAATAAGGAATCACAGAGAGAATTCTTACCTAATTTAAAAGTATGATCACACAAAACATTTTTATTTTTATTATAAGCACACTTACTATTTTATTAGGCTTGGCTATTTATAAAAAAAATTATAAAAATCCTAGTAATTTTTGGTATTTTTGTATGTGCTTTTTTGGTGGCATGTGGGGTATAATGAAAGTTATACAGTTTTCTGTATTGGATATTTATTGGCATGATCTTTTGATATCTAGGTTTGTTATGATTTTTGGGGCCTTATCTCCTTTGGCTTATTTTTTGTTGGCTTATAATTTTGCGTATAAAGATAAAAATTTATCTAAAAGTGTAATGCGTTTAATGGTGTTGGTGCCTATTGCTATAAGTCTTATGTATCTTTTGGGATTATTAAAGCATGCTTATGTTGATATAGTTAGTGGCGTGTTACAGAGAGATATTGTTTTGTTAGATTTTTCTATTTTTTCTATTTATTTTTTTATTTATGTATTCGTGGGTTTAAATATTCTATTTAAAAAATATATTGCAGCTGATGGTGTTTATAAACATCAGATAAGATATTTAATGATTGGTACTACTTTAACATTTTTGACAACTGGCATCGTT
>CAYZUJ010000169.1:1290-1859 GCA_964481375.1 uncultured Neisseria sp.
GTTTATATTAAAATATAATTTGTTATTGTTTAATAATTTTCAATATGATTGGTTAGGACCAATATTTTTATCTATTCATTTGTTGATTATAGGTTATTTTGTATTTATTAAACAGAGAATTATACATGGAGCGCAGTTTTGAATTGATTATTAAATAATATTTGTATTACTTTATGAGCAGGTTAGATGAAAATTTTTGGTTTAAATATTTTCAGGTGTATGATATTTTAAATCAACTTATACCATACAAAGAAACTTTGGATTGTATTGCGTCTAATATAACGGGGGATCATTTAAATATCTTGGATGTGGGTTGCGGCACTGGAAATTTAACATATAAAATATTAAATTCAAAAAATATTAATAGTATAACAGGTATAGATTATTCTAAAATTGCATTAGAAATAGCATCTAAAAAAAATCAAAAACACGCTAGTATTATTTTCAAATATTGTAATTTAAATAATGGAATACCATTTTCAAATGAAAAGTTTGACGTAGTGGTTATGAATAATGTCTTATATACAATAGACATAGATAAGAGGGAGTATATACTTAGAGAGATACAC
>CAYZUJ010000169.1:1869-2439 GCA_964481375.1 uncultured Neisseria sp.
GCGGTAAAGTAATTTTGTCTAATATTAATATAAATTTTAAACCATTATCTATATATACTAGTCATATTAAAAAATCTTTTGGCCAAATTGGTTATACAAAGACTTTTGGCCAAATATTTAAATTTGTGAAACCGACTGTTTTAATCTTTTATTATAATTATTTAATAAGTAAAGAAAATAAGAGCGGAGGATATCATTTTATGCAGAAAGGAGAGCAGAAGAATCTATTAACACACGTTGGTTTTATTAGTGTTTCAGATGACATAGAAGTGTACAGTAATAATGCATATTTAAATACAGCACTCAAATGAATGTATTAAAAAAATACAATGTTGTTTATGAGAATATAAGAGATATTTTGATAGTTTTTTCTCCAACTACAGAAGAAGAAAAAAATGAAATGTTTAAGTTTAGATACCATAAATATTTAGATCATGATTACATTAGCAAAAATACATCTGGTTTAGATAATGATGAATATGATAACGATGGTACAATTTATATAAATGTTTTCAGCAAGAATCAGTCCAGAATTATAGGAACTGTTAGGATTATTTTTTCTAAGCCCCT
>CAYZUJ010000170.1:0-241 GCA_964481375.1 uncultured Neisseria sp.
ATGCAGTAAAAATTAATAACAATGAAATTACTATACTTGATGGTATAGAATGGGGCTTTAAACTTCATAAAGGGTTGGATCCAGAGTTTATAGAGCCTCATATATTAACTGAGGTTGAGTATAAAAATGATTTAGAACTTATGCGAGTTTCAATTAAAGAGTATACCTTTTACACGAAGTAATACTAATAATTTTGATATTACCATTTGTAAGAACTTAGTCATGATCTTTTTTAATAACA
>CAYZUJ010000170.1:251-2400 GCA_964481375.1 uncultured Neisseria sp.
ATAAAACAACACCGTTTCCTTCTATCACTTAAGGTAACATGCCTTTTGTGGATTATTAATGCAGGGAGCAACACAGAAAACAGCGGCGCAAATTACGAGGTCTGTGAATCTCACACCTGATAGTTGTATTTGCCTGAAGCAGAACATACTTCGACATTTTTATATATCTTTAAATCACCTTTACAAATCTTAAAACGATCGAGCTAAATTTAAGTCAGCAAAATCAGTTCAAATCTCTCTGGTATCTCCGCTCGCATGCAAAGACACTCAAAACTAAATTACGCCTTATATCAACCTTTATTTTTCCAAGCTCTACTCTTTCTCTCATTTAAGAAATAGTTCAAATCTTTATAAAACCTTTTTGCAATTAAACTAAGCCTGCCCACTGATATTCGGTTTTTTCCAGTTTCGTATTTATATAATTGTTGTTGAGAAACAGCAATTACTTCAGCTAATTCTTTTCTACTGATATTCCATAAAATCCTTGATTGCGTGATTCTTTTGCCTATTGTTTTGTCTACTTCTATTAAATATCTTGTAATTTCTTTATCCATAATATTAGCTTTATCTCCCCATTGCTTTGATGCAATAAGTTAATTGTTGATAGAACTCACCACTATTTATTTCGTAATTGCTTGCATGCTAATTGAGACTAAATCATTTTTTACTTTTAGAAGGCTTAATACTTACTATTTCGTAAATGCATGCAGTACTATTAACTTATAAAATCCTTTTAGAAAAGATTTATCAAAAACTGTATATTGACCAAGATTTTTACTCTCTAAAAATTGTTGGAGATCATGCAGAGAAGCATTAGTATTAAAAGCAAAAGTTTTTAGATCTAAAGAATCGCGAACTTTTTCAGTATAGATAATCATAATTAATCTCTTTAACCTGTTAAAATGGCGCTAGGGGCTTTACACAGTCATCGTAAAAACAATAACTACCTACTGTCTTCATACTATAGAGTATTTATAACAAGTAGACCCCTAGCATAAAGCTAGAGGCTAAATAGATCAATTTTTGCAATGATGGTGTAAAGTCATCACTAACAATGTTTAATGTATCAGAATAACAAGATTTTGCAACTTATTTAATACCGACCATATAAAAAATAAATAGATTATTTTGTATATGCATAAATAATCTTTAACAATTGTAGGGGACTTATACAAGGCTATTTTATCTTTATCCAAAAGGCCTGACTAGTTGGATAACCATGTTCTAAAAAAGTTATAAAATTGATTAATGCAATACCCAGAGTTTTATCTATTTTAGTGGCAAAGAGTAAAATACTACAAGATCCTGTAAATTATATCAAATATTTAGATTACCTCGCGCGATCCTATGTACTTTCTTTCTGATCTTACAGAAGAAAGTACATATTCTTTTATTAAGGTTTATTAATATTACCAGAAATTCTTCTTAACAATCAAAGTTAAAACTTAAATCCCCCTAAGTATCTGATATAATATCTTAAATATTAAATTACTACCAGAAGTAAAAGATTGATTTATAGTCTTTATTGATATAAGGTAATGCTTTGTTTACAATGAGCAATTAATAAAGATAAATAATAGTAAATTATAGTATCGCATTATGAGTATAAATAAAAACCACAAATTTACCAATGAGATTTTGACAAAATTAGCAGGAATGCATAATGTAAAAATAGTCAAAGATGCAACAGGGATTATGTCGTTAGTTAAAGAAGATTTAAAGTTTGGCGAGATATTCAACACCAGAGTTAAACTACTTAATAAAGAAGGTAAATATCATTTTATTGATGACTCAATTATCTCTGATAATGATTTGTTACTCAAAATGGCAACTAATGCTTATTGGATTGCTTGCGGTAAAAAATATTTTTAGGACTCTCACTCCAAACAACATTCAAATCAATATTTATTCTTAAATAGCTATTTTTTTGCAGTGGTTATTAGGTTATTTGCTGGGTTAATTATATCTTATCACTTTATTATCATTTTTATGATATACTACCTCATATACTTATAACAATACTAATTAACTCACACCACCTGGAAGTTATGACTGATATTAATCCAAGAGAAGATATTTGGCGTAGAAGAGAACAAGGATCTTCTTATTTCTCTTATCAACTCTATAGTATCTGCAGAAGAGCAAGTTC
>CAYZUJ010000171.1:0-2369 GCA_964481375.1 uncultured Neisseria sp.
ACTCTTGTAGGAACAGCTGGAACTGGTAAAACATTATTAGCAATTGCTGCTGGTCTTGAAAAAACAACTGATGAATCAAAATACCAAAAATTGCTTGTGAGTAGGCCGATCTTTCCTTTAGGGAGAGATGTTGGTTATTTACCAGGAACTCTCGAAGAAAAACTGAATCCATGGATGCAACCAATTTTTGACAATTTAGAATTATTGTTAGGAGGAGTTTCTCAAGGAAGACAAAAAAGACTATCTCAAAGTTATCATGAACTGATTAATCAAGGAATTCTTGAAGTGGAACCTTTAACTTATATTCGGGGAAGGTCTATTCCAAATCAATATTTTATTGTTGATGAAGCACAAAATCTAACTCCTCATGAAATTAAAACAATACTTACTCGTGCGGGCGAGAATACAAAAATTATTCTAACTGGAGATCCATACCAGATTGATAATCCTTATGTTGACGCAGCTTCAAACGGTTTAACTTATGTTGTTGAAAGAATGAAACAAGAAGCAATTGCAGGTCATGTTTCCTTAGTTAAAGGCGAACGATCTGCTTTAGCTACAATTGCAGCAACTTTACTTTAGATTTTGGTACTTAAGAAATATATAAATTATGTATTTGTAAAATACCTGATTAGGTAGATCTTGTATAACAGATTTTCAACTAATTGGATATCACATAAATTCTATTTTGGGAGTCCATAGCAGAAAATCTGCACGATGGGTTCTGCGGAGGTTGAATCTCTGGCAATGAAGATTCTATACTCACCATGCTAACATTTTTATTGATAAACTGGCTTTAATCTTTCTAGACTCTTAATGATATTTTTTCTTTTTTCTGAGGTTTTTTTATCTCTTAATGCAAGATCACGTATGGTTTTTTCAGAGAACCATTGCGACCAATAATTAAATGCAGTTTTAATAAATTGAACTTTTTCAAAATTAGTTTGATTATAATACAATGGTAATGCTATTAGAATGGCAATATACTTAAATTTTTTTCCTAAATTAGGAGATATTTTAAATAATAAAGAACTAGGGAAAATATTAATATTACAAAAATGACTGACTACAAATTTTGATTCAGGAAAAAAAAGAACTTCATCTTCTTTTTTGAATTTTGTACTTGATTTAATATTTTTTGCTTGATGATTCGAAAAAACTGGATCAAGAAATATGAGAATTAGCAATTCATTATCCAGTGGTATTGTTGTTGAAGTACTTGTAAATGCTTTTTCAATAATAACTGATTTATTTATTATTCCATTAGTAAAGTTTTTGAAAGATTCTTCATATATTTTATAGTTTGGCAGAGTTACTCCTCGCAACAAATAGTTTTGATCACTAAATGTTGGAAAATTAAATAAATCTGAAATTATTTTTTTAGTTTGAGTAATGCCTGCATAGTCAGAAAATTCATTTTTAATAATTAAATTGATCATTTCATCCGCAGTTATTTTGTCTTTATAAGCTTCAATACTATCAATAATATCTAAATTTTTTAGATTATTTTTTAAAAAATCAGAAAATTTACTTTTAGAGTCTAATCTTAATAGAGGATTTGTCATTTTATAATCTTGTGAACTATAGCCTAAGATAGAATTATAATATAGGTCCACATTATTAGATGAACCACTCTTTAAAAACTGATTTCTAATTCTATGAATAAAAGCATATTTTGGTTTTATTTGATTAATTACATTTATTAATTGTCTACAAATATGTCTCCCGCCATCATCAGTGATGTTTATGTTACAGTAATTACAAGTTATCATTTTAAAAATCCTTTCTCATTTTTCATTATAATAATGAAAAATTATTGAATAAATAGTTATATTATTTAAATAAATTTAAGATAAAAAAAAGATGGTATCAAGAAATTATTTTTAAATTCTCAAATTTTACTTATTTAAATAATAAATTTGCATATTTTAATAAAATTTATATATTTTATTAAAAGGACGCATTTATTTTGCTACCATAACCATTATTGATTTTACAAGGAAAATAAGTGATTATATAATTAATTTTATTTTTTAAAAAAAATTAATTGTATATTAGTTGATATATGTCGTAATCTTAATTATTTATATAAATATATTTAAAATTAGTATTATATAATAGGTCTTTCAATAATGATTTAAAATGCATATTTTTTAATCATTGTTATTAATGCGCGTTATTTCAAACTGTCTATATTAATTATTTATTAAGAATATGAACAGAAAATATTTTTCTGATTATGATAAAAGAATAGTAAATGAGGATTTAGAATATTTTGCAATTAACGACAATAGTAGACGAATTACACAATTCTTAGAAGTAGTTAAAAAGCTGATGTTCATATACCTAAATATACGAATTGTGGCAAT
>CAYZUJ010000172.1:0-2343 GCA_964481375.1 uncultured Neisseria sp.
ATGAAGTCCTTAGTCATAGGATATAAAGCTTTAGCTCTAGACATCCAAAGCCCTTCAATTAAATTTACCACAGTACTATAGGAAACCATTAAAATACAAATTAAAGCAAGGTATTTAGACGTAAAAACCATTTTTGCACTTTGTCTTAAAGTTAATTTTAAAATATCAGTACGCTTATTTTTAAATTTAATATTTTTTAATGTATCAATATTTTTAACTTCAATGTAGCGATGTAAAAACAAACAAATAATTCCAGAAATAGTCACAATGGTGGTTATTGATTTAAGTACAATCTCAGAATTATCAGTTAAATTACCAAATAAAACTAATAGGAAGTGCTGACCTTGTGTAAAATAAATTATTATTATGCCTGAAATAAGCAAATTCACTTGTCCAAAAAGACCAAAGAAAATATAAAACCTCTTAGCTTCTTCAGTTTTGGTAATTTTATTTGCTAATTGCCAGAAAAATAGGAAGAATACTATAACTGTCCAGAGTTCACCCATTACATAGAATATTATAAAACTCCATTTGCTTCCCATTACTATAAGCCATTTCAAATGGATAAAAGTCTGCACATAATAACTTATTAATTCTTGATTAGGATGGAAGAACTCTTTATTAGGATAGATTATAAAAGCAAACACATTAAAGAATATCAAAAAAATAGAGACTATTATTCTAAATACCTGCTCGGTAGTCATTATATTACACAATTTGCTATATAAAATAACAAATAATACTCCTATTGGCATTTCTACCCATAATTTTATAAAACTTAGTACTTCAGTACCAATCATTGTTACAATAAAACTATCTTTAAGACAACGAACTAGATTTTGTGTAAGTAGAATAAAAAGCATGAGAAATGCCATAGGCAGAAATTTACTAAGCTCATATGAGTTAACTGGCCAGATGGCATATCTAAATTTACTATATCTTAGTTTAGTTATAAAATAAAATGCCCTAGTATTATTACTCATTTGCATTTCATGATTATTATGTAGGATATACACTAATACACGAGAATATTAGTGTCAATGATTAGTAGTTACTAATAATTGTATTATTTATTGTAAAATCTTTTGCCCTAAAATGATTACTAATACTACTCTTAAAAGAAACTATTGCATCATAATTAGGTTACACAAAGGATGATCTCACTTTTTGTATATTTCCCATTACACTGAGCCTAATTTGCGATTAGGTTCAATATTTCTATTATCTGTATCCTAGAAACAAGACTGAGGCCATCAAAGAGTGCTAATTATCATTACAATAGACATATAACTTGTAACCTTTTTATACTCTTAGCTATAAAGTGTGAACTAATATATTATTGAACCTATTTTTCTAACTCATCCAATATTTTAAGAATTTCGGGGATATTAACATTATAATCAGCAAGCCAACTAGTTGTAGTAGTATCTGCTGGATCATGGAATAACCCATAATAATTTTTTACTCCTTTAATTTGGGCTGTTCTTAAGTAACAATTTGGAGCATGGGTTATTGTAAATAATTCAATTACTGTTTTTAGATTATTTGAAAAAAGCATATTTACTAACCCTAGTCCATGGGGCCCTATAATAATTTCAGCATCTTCAAATAACTTTGATTGATCAGCTACATTATATTTTCCTGGAATCACCATTTTAAATCCTCTTTTTTCCAAATATCTCATGAGCTCTTCTTCATTTACTACCTTTCTTCTAAATGCATCAGACCTACTTATATAGATTTTTTTGCCTAGAGGTTTTACTTTTGCCTTTTCTGAAAAATTTCTTTGTAATTTTTTGATCAGGTTATTCATCAACTCAATATTTGGAAAATGCGCATTATTTTCCAGAATTAGAGATGGTAAATTCAATTCACTAAATTTTTTAAAACTAAATATGTCAGTTGTAATGTTGTACGGATTTCCAAGGGCTTCAACAATATTAATATTTTGCTCAGAAGAATATGAAGAGTTAATTTTATAATCAATATCGTTGATTAATAATAAACCTGGGGATGTTTCCAGTATAATATGATATAAATTCCAATCTCCTTGAAAAAATATAGTTTTGTTTTTTATTTCAGGTAATTCAATTAAATCCTTAATAAAATAAATATTTCCACTTTGTTCTTCATAAAAAATATTGTCTTTTTCTATTAATTTGGGAAGAATCCTTTCTAAAGAATCATTTTCTCTTCCCAATAATGTATAAAAACCATTTTTAAAAACTAAAAATTTTCTTGTGTCTTCTCCAAGAAAAACTATAACATCTTTAATGTTATAGAAATAAACTGGAGGAGTTATATATTTTTCTGAAAAAAATAGAAAGGTCTTTTTTTCCCATC
>CAYZUJ010000173.1:0-495 GCA_964481375.1 uncultured Neisseria sp.
GAACCTTCCAAAGGCAAAGTTATAAAAATTGTTTATCCTACAACGCGTATAGATGAGCCCAAGCTGGAGTTTATGTTTTTTACTATATTACAAAATATATTACAAAAATATGGTGATCGAGTTGAATTACACCTGTGGAAGAAAAAAGTTCCAGAACTGCTAGAAAATTGTTCCAATATCGTACTTCATAAATAAATAAAAAATTATAAAAAATTTTTAAAAAATTTTTATAGTATAGGATTTTCCATTGGATTAGCTCCCTCTCTAGATACACCATTTTATCATTCAAAAACAAATAACAAGTATAGAGAGCTTGCTGGATGTAAGATAGCTGGAGTCTATACTAATGCCTTGCCATATTCAGATTGTATTATCAATCGAAAAAACGGTTTATTGGCAAATAATAATTTAGAAGATTGGGAAAATAAAATTTCAGAATTAATAGAAAATGAGGAATTAAGAAATAATATAGCTCAAAATGCTTTTAAAGATATT
>CAYZUJ010000173.1:505-2306 GCA_964481375.1 uncultured Neisseria sp.
CATTTATATCAGTGGAATTTAATATCAATTTATTCAAAAAGTTATTTGTTGAAGGATCCCATTTTAAACTATTGTAATATTGAATTTTTTCAATTGATGCAATGTTTTCAGCGCTAAGACTATTTAGATATTCAACAAAATTATAAGTTTGAAGATTTCGTTGAAGTTTGGAAAAATGATATCTTAAGTTTAGTATCGAATCCGTTTGAACCATTTAAAATCAATAAGAAAAAAGTTAAAGTTAATGGATTGATTTTGTACAAGCCTCAGGCCGGTTTTGATAAATTTATGTATACTGTATTTGTTAGAGTTGCCAAAAGTATCGGCGTTATGTGGTCGTTAATAGTTCCGGCAAGTGATCTTTGCAAAAAGGTGGTGTATATTGTTCCCATTAAAAGTGATATTGATTTAGAACTTTCAGAAATGAACAATATTAAATTTGCCGGTATAATATTAGATTGTACTAAATTTAATGGCAGTTTCCAGAAGCTTGTATATATAATAAGATCTGAGATACTATCTACATCCTTTTCAATTATATTAAATAAAAATAATATCTCAGATATTAATAATTTCCCAGCACTGAAAAATAATTGCTTTTTTGTAGAAGAAGGAATATATGACTTTTATAGGGAAAACGGATTGCATGCCGCATATTTAAGGGCTTTAGAAACAAAATTTGCTTTTAGTTCTAATATTTCTCTAGGGCTACAAGAAACGTGGCAAAAAATTATAGAGCGTAAATTGAAATTTCAGCATATATTAGGATCATTCAAAGGTCTTTGGGTTTTAATCAAATGGCATCTTGGTTTTCGGGATTTCTAGCACAGTTTCTGTAATATAGTTCGTGTAAATTGGCAAATAGTATAGTAGAAAATACTATAAACAAGTAACTTAAATATGAGGAAAAAATGGCTAAAAATCAAGTTAGCAGCTGCCCTAAAAAGGCTGTCAGTTTATCAGAATTTTTAACCATAGTTAATAAAGAATTTTCTTAGTAAGGGTAAAAAAGCATATAAATTCCTGAATTATTTCTATTTAAAAAATAGGTTTTTACTTGTTCATTTCCTGTTCTTCGCCATTTAATTAATAAAACAACTTAATGCTCTTTAACTATTTATTTATAAAATTATCTACCATTAATAGAATTAGGCTTTGTTTTATATAGCTGTAAAGCTGGATACTCAATCAACAAAGAGATAAAATAGGAAGCAATAATAGAATAATTTGCCACTATTATTAACATTAACAATTCGGGTAATTGAAATGTTACTACAAAAAGTTTTACACTCATATGTATTAAGTAAATTGGATAGCTTAACCGTGCCAAAGCATTTACTAATTTTGAATTAAACCTCACATTATATATTGATAAAAGAACGAATAAAAAAGCTAAGGACAAATACGTAGGAAAGTATAAAATCTGATTTGTCATCATGTTAGGCCGCATCATCAAAGTAGGGTGACAAATTAATATACTGAGTAAAATTAAACCTAAAATTAAAAATCTAATTTTTATATTTGATGTTAAAGGGTATATTCTAATTATTAATGCACCTAAAATTCCGGCAACAAGTTCATCATAACGACAGTCTGGTCTAATACTATAGGCAAAGTAATAATTGAAATCATCAGGTAATAAATCTCTAGTTAAATAGAGACGAACGAAAAAGCCACTTAAGAAAATAATAATCATTATCCAAAATGTGCGTTTTAAGTTATTCTTCGTAATTTCTAATATAGAAACAAGTACTAAATACTTCATATAGGTTGAAATCTACTTTATCAATTACTGTTATTA
>CAYZUJ010000174.1:0-274 GCA_964481375.1 uncultured Neisseria sp.
CAAATTAAAAGTACATTTGCTAAAGCTTTAGAGCTTAAAGACTTTTATCCTTTAACAGAAGAAGATTGCCAAAAACTACAATCTAATTCTGGTAGAGAATTTTCGCTGCATGCAATGAATGAGATATTGCTTGATATGTCAAAGCGAGTAACCAATCGCTTCTTCAAAAGCAAGAAAGGTTTTATTAATTATATGAGCAAAGCATTTTCCTATGAAATGCGAGATGCTGTCAAAGTTAGTAATGAAAACTTTAAAATCAGAACAAACCAATCAA
>CAYZUJ010000174.1:284-2290 GCA_964481375.1 uncultured Neisseria sp.
AAAATAGAGTATAACTTAGAAGTATCATCAGAATGGCATTTTAAAAAGAGATTAGCATCGGTATTAACAAGAAATACAGCTTATAATCTGTTAAAAGCTTACAAAAATGTAGATATAAAGGAAGGAATATTCAACGTTAATCTATCAAAATATGTAGAACTAAATGACGCTGAGAAAAAAATCATTTTAAGCCAAGCTAAATCTACGCATGAACAATCTAGAGTAACAGAAGGAAGACAAGGATTAATTCTGGGACTCAAAGTCATTATGCCAGAAAAAAATAATACGAGTGAGCATATTGATCAAAATGAAACTGAAACCTTAAATGCTAAACCTATAACATTACCGGTAGGAATATGGGGGAGAGTGAGGCAAGGCTTAGTAGAGGCTTATGGTGAAGCAACTGACCGTAATTGGTTCTCAAGGCTTACAGCAAATGTTGATGAAGAAACGAGAGAGATCAAGCTTAAAGCTGCAACTGATTTTATCAAAGACTGGATAGAAACTAATTATTTACAAGCTATAGAAAGGATAGTTAATAACGAGCAGTTTAAGGTCTGTTTTTGTTAAGTGTAAATTTTTTATGTTTAAAGCTTAAAGTGGAAAATGATTACAGGTTAACCCATTAAAATTATAATAGGTGCTAAATAATCTCTTTGACCAAATGAATCATAGAATGTCTCCTTCAAGGTTTAAGTTAACCTGAAGGAGTGGGAGAATTATATATTTATGGTTTAATAAAAACCATAAAGTTTTTAATTTTTTAACAAGAAAATAATAATCTTCTTGAATATTGTTGGTAATTAATATAATTTTTGCTTTCAATTAACAGTTAATAATATGAATAACTTGTTATCCTTATATTTGAAATTTTCTAAAAATCTGGCTACTAAGCAAATTAAATCCTTAGGGAATTTGATAGGCGATACTTTATGGTTGTTAGAAGTGGAGATGATAAAAAAAAGTGATAATAAGTTTTATGTACAGAAAATTAATATGTTAATCAATCTCTACGCAGAGCAGTTTGATGAGCTGCTTGTTAAACAGGAAATAGGTATGCTTGAGGATATGGGGAATCTTTTTAAATTATTATTAAGTGATTTAGAGAGAATAAAAAATAATAACTTAAAGTTTTATGAGAGCATTACAAATTAACATTTACTATGCTTATTAAAGTATCTTGTTCTATAACATAAAATAGCACTTTCTAAATCTTTTTATCAATTTACCAAGGATATCATAATCGAATAATTATTTAGCTACATATGATATAAATATTCAATTAATAGTTGCTTCTTGTAAAGAAAATAATATTCTTAAATTTATTCCTTAATAAGGAAAAACTAAGTCGATAAGTTTAGAGTATATTGGATTAATAATTAAATCAGAATGATTGAGTATCACTGGTTTGGACGGAGTATGGTTTGCATAAAGTTATAATCCATAGATACTTATTCAGATTTTTTAAAAATTGGCACTGCTCAAGTGTGCAACCGTTATATTACTTGACTATATCAATAATTGCCGCGGTCATAATTAATGCATGTTTATATAAACAGGATAGGAATTTTGAATATCACAAGAATAAACTGTACCTGCAAAATCAGTTAGAGAGTATAAGACGTCTTATAGAAAATGACATAAATAATATCTTAGAAAATAAACACCCTGAGCATCTGATATTAATAAAAAACTTTGAGACCTCCACTAATAACAGCACTAAAATATATGAAAACGGCATTACGGCAAGAGTTTATGTAAACGATTCTAAAGTAATATTAGCTGATTTTTCAAACTTATTTGAGCTTCTTGAAGAAATAAACAGGGACAATTTTGCTTATTATATAGAGCTTAATAACAAAATAATAAATAATTCTATTCCTAAAGAAAATTATGAAATTGTATTTAACGGGAGCATTGTTAATAACAGTTTTTCAGTAAAATTAAAACTTTTGGAACACTCTGTGCTAAAAATAGAGAGCAAAAAACGTATTATAGAGATGGTA
>CAYZUJ010000175.1:0-1682 GCA_964481375.1 uncultured Neisseria sp.
GGACTAAATGTGAAAAAATATTCTACCTCAGACCTATTCGCTTTTGCAGAAATTAAATTAGGAATAAATTTCTCAACCAATTCATGACTAATAACAATTATATTTCCCGAGTTGTAATCCTTCATTTCATTGTAAGAATCATTGTCCATACATATCATGAATATAATGCCATCGGGATAATGCAATTCCAAAGAACTTACTAAAGCTTTAGCAAATGAAATATAATTATTATTAAAATGAGTACAAAAATATTGATTCATTAATTTGAATAAAAGCTTTTAATACATTGTGAGATATACTGAATTTCAATATTTGTTAAGCCTGGGTACATTGGTAGACTTAAACAGTCATTTGATAATTTTTCCGCAATTGGAAAATCACCAATCTTGAAGCCTAAATCATTATATGCACTTTGAAGGTGAGGTGGAATTGGGTAATGGATTAAAGTAGAAATACCCTTGGTTTCAAGGAAATTTTTTAAACTATCGCGATTTTTACACTGTATAACATATAGATGATATACATGAGTTGCATTTACATTTGTATAAGGTATTATTATTTCGCTTATACTTGATAAGTATGTGTTGTATAAATTAGCTAATTCAACTCTTTGTTCTGTAAATTTATTTAAGTAAGTTAACTTAATACTTAAAATAGCAGCCTGAATTTCATCAAGTCTAGAATTAACTCCTTTAATTTGATTATGATATTTTTTTTCAGAACCATAATTTCTAATAATCTTTGCTTTGTTATACAAATTTAAATCATTAGTTGTAATAGCACCTGCATCACCAAGAGCTCCTAGATTTTTACCAGGGTAAAAACTAGTTGCGTTAATATGACCAAAAGATCCTGTAAAAAGATTTTTCCATTTAGCTAAGTGAGCTTGAGCATTGTCTTCAATTACAAATAAACTATTTTCGTCTGCAATTTCATTTATTTTATCCATTTCACATGCTTGACCATATAAATGAACTGGAATTATTGCTTTTGTTTTTTTTGTTATTGAATTTTTAATTAAATTGATATTAATATTATAAGTTAAAATATCAGGCTCTACAGGAACAACTTTAGCACCAACATTAGAAATAGCAAGCCATGTCGCAATGTATGTATTAGATGGCACAATAACTTCATCCCCTTCGCCTATATTTAATGTTTTTAATGAAATTGTAAGTGCATCTAGACCATTTGCCACACCAATAGTATAAGTTGTCTTATTCAAAAAGGAATATTCTTTTTCAAATTTTTCCAAGTATTCCCCAAGTATATACCAATTAGAATCATAAACATCAGAAATTGCTTTTAGAATTTCTTTTCTATAAATTTTATTTTGATACTTAAATGATAAAAATGGAATCATAAATTATTTTTTACTTAAAAATGTTACTAAATTTATAGTTTTATCAGTTGTCTGATAAAAATCAGACCAAATATTAAAAAATGAGGATATAGTTCTTGAATATCCACAAAAAATTCTATTTCTTTTAAATAAAATACTTATTAATATAATTTTTAATTCAACAAGAACTGTTTTATAATTTAAAATAGATGCAGGTATAAAACATATATGTTTAACATTATTTATTGATAATGTTTTAAATAAATTTTTTAATTGTAAGTCATCGAATTCAGTATCAATTCTTGATAATAAAAAAATTGTGTCATTTGTAACTTTGAAA
>CAYZUJ010000175.1:1692-2284 GCA_964481375.1 uncultured Neisseria sp.
ATTGTTGGGTCTAATAAATAAATATTGTCAAAAATATTATAATTTTTAAATATATTAATATTTTTATCTGAATCAGAAATAATAACTTCTAGATTAAACTCTTTTTTTAAATGATATTCTAATACAGATCTACCAGATCCAATTGATATTACTCTTTTAATATTCTCAGACATAATATAGTTTCTGATTTTATTGAATATTATAGGATTTGGAGGACCTAACGACTCTATTAATTTAATATAATTATCTTTTTGCCGAGGTATAAAATAATCAACTTCACTTGATGAACTTCGTAATTTATTCCAATCAAGTTTATTATCACTAATATTTTTTTTAGATATTAATGTATGATGTTTAATTTTCATCTATTATTGGGAAATAAGGTTCAAAAATATAGTCATTAGGATTATAAAAATCGGATGCTAGAACTAACAAAACACAATCACTACTAAAATTTTTCATCCAGTGGTAGTCCTCTGGATAAATGATTAAACATTTATCAGGTTTGTTTAGAATAAACTCTTCAGTTTCAGAAACTCCAGGTCTTTGGTTAAAAATTGAACAAGTCCCTTTTAAAACAATGGCTGCTTGT
>CAYZUJ010000176.1:0-2275 GCA_964481375.1 uncultured Neisseria sp.
ATACTTCATGTAACTTGCCTTTGTTGTATAAATAACCTCCTAAAAAAAGTAACAACACAAAGCCTATGAGGAAGATAAAAAGCAAGTTGCTTTCCTTCTTTACTTGTGTAGGTCGCTCTAATCCTTCTGTTGATAATTTCAAAATTAAACTCCTTAAATTATTAGTTTATTCTTAGTTGATGATTACAGCGTATCAATATTCAGGAGGTTCGCCGTAACGATTAGCTTCTTTATTTCCTTTTCTAAAGCAAGGCATAAAACCAACTAAACTCAAACATACAATATAAACCCCACCTAATAATGTATATAACCAATCATTAAAAACACTAAGAATAAGTAGTAGCGGAAGAGGTAATATCGTAACTGCTAGTAGCAAATAAATATAAAAACCAAAACTCCAATTAAAATCGTGTAATCTTCTTGCTGTTACTGATAAAAAAGGAAAGAAAGTGCATAAATTATAAATTAACATAAATTGCCCAATTATTGTTTGAACATCCCCAGAACTAATAAACGTTTCTATAGCGAGTTCGCTTATAATAGCAATAGCCCAACAAGCCAACCAGAAACAATTATATTCTGTTCTACTCGCTCTTCCTTTAAATTGAAAATATTTTTTAGTAAAACAATTAATTATTAAATTGTAAATTTTTAAATACATAAAAATACTCTACAATTTATCTAATTTTTTTAATACCTGCTCCTTAGCATTGATAGCTTTTTGATTTTTAGGGTCTAGTTCAAGTATTTTATCTGCTGTTTCAACCACTTCTTGATATCTTCCAAGTCTATACAATGGACATAATTTATTTGCATTAGCTTCAATATGATCAGGCTTAAACTCGATGGCTCTATTATAATTATCAATAGCTTCCTCATATCGACCTAAAGCTAATAAGCTTGCACCTTTATTATTATATAACCCAAAAAGATGCTTTATTCCTCTTTCTTTATTAGGATTATCATTTAAAACTTCTAAAGCTTTATTATATTCGTTTATAGCCTCTGTATACTTTTTTAAGTAATATAACGTATCACCCTTACCAATATAAGCCTTAAAATATCTGGGATCTAATTAGATAGCTTTATTATAATTATCAATAGCCTCCGTATATCGATTAAGATTTAATAAAGCATCACCTTTATTATCATATAATAAAGGCTCTTTTTGAGTAAGATTCAATCCTAGGTTACAACATTCTATAACTTCTTTATATCGTCGTAATTTTAATAAAACGCTAGATTTATTAATCAAAGTAGGTATATCTAAATTAATTTTTTTATTCTGATCAGCATCCATCTTTAATACTGTATCAAATAAACTAACAGCTTCTTCATATTTTTTTAAATGTATTAAAGCACACCCTTTTCTAAAATAATTCGATCTTCTATTAGGGTTTAATTCTATAGATTTATTAAAATATTCAATAGCTTTTTCATATTGTTTTTGTTTTATAAAGATAATACCTTTTTCTTCGTATTCTTTACTAATTTTTAAATCTTTAGGAAAATTATCAGCTTTACAATCAAATGTATTAAATAAAAAAATTAATAAAATATATTTAATACTATGGTTATTCATGAATTTCATTTATTTCTCCAGTCGTTTCAATATCATCAGATTTTCTATTAAGCCAAGCCATACAATAAGCAAAATCTTCACTTAAAAAAGCACCTTTCATATCGTCAAATGCAGACTTTACCAGAGTTCCCCCAACAATTAATTTAACTAATGGATGTCCTTCTTTCATTGCTGTTTTTACTATTGGTGGCGCTGCTATCGTTTTTTGTGCCATAGCACTAGCAAAATCTATACCAGCTGTTCTTACAACCTGTACACAATGACCAAAACCATCTTTTCCGTTTACGGCTATATCTGCTTCTTTACTACTCTGTTCGGCTTTTTCATATTCACTAACATAATATCTAGCTCCTTTGCCAAAAAATTCCATAATTTTATCTATTGTACTTTTTGAACTAGTGAAACTGACATAAGTACTATTTAATTGATCCTTTTTTAGGTTATCTAGGTAATAACTAACACCCTCATCAGTAATCTGATTCCCCTCTAAATGTAATTTTTTCAAGTTAGGCATTTCACCTTTTGCCAGGGGAGTCGGCAAGTAGCTTAGTCCCTTAATCACCTATTTTATTACTGCTAGGGTTTACTTCAAAAATTATTGTAACTCATCAAAAATCTCACAAATTAATTTATAACACTAGTATTCAGGAGGTTCGCCGTAATCATTAACTCCGTCAGTGCCTTTTTTGAATA
>CAYZUJ010000177.1:0-2269 GCA_964481375.1 uncultured Neisseria sp.
TAAGCAAATTATGAACAAGACTATTCAAGAATTGACAGAAAAATTATTATCTTTGGCTGGAGTTATGTCTCAAGTTGAAGTTATTGATATGGGTGATAAAACCTATCAAATAAATCTTATTACAGAAGATGAAACAGGACTTTTAATTGGATTTCGTGGAGAGAATATAAATTCAATTCAAACTGTTTTAGGAATGATTCTTAAAGGACAGACTGGTGAATGGTATAGATTAATTGTAAACGTTGGTGATTATCGTGAGAAGCAAGAGGAAAAATTAAAAGAACTTGCAACACAATCTGCAGATCGAGCTGTTGAGACAAAAGAACCTCAGCCTCTATATAATCTGAATGCTTCACAAAGAAGAATAGTTCATATGTTTTTATCAACAAGAAATGACATTGTAACAGAATCTGAAGGTGTTGAACCTGAGAGATACCTTGTAATTAAGGTAAAATAAGTCTATTTATATAAATAATGTGCTTTTATTAATTTCTTTTCTATCTTTCCTACTCCCCTTCCAACTTGCAGTTCACCTCGATTTTTTTCAATCCTCTGTTTATGGTTTTAAAATTGATTATTTAATTCCGACAATTTATCTAACAGATATAGTTGTCTTTTTAATTGTTGCTTTAAAAATTAAGAATTTAAGATTTATTCCTAACCTGTTTAGAACTTATAGGAAATACTTTATCGTTGCAATTTTATATACAGTGATTGTATTTATTAATGTTAATAATTCAATTAATGAGGGAGCTTCAATTTACCGCTGGATTAAGCTAACCGAAATGATTTTATTGGGTATTGTTATATATAACACTAAAAAGTTTAAATCATTTAATAATTTTATTAAACCATTGTCGTATTCTGTCTATTTGGTTTGTATTTTAGGAATATTACAATATTTACTTAAAGGATCTGTTGGTGGTTTATTTTATTGGATAGGTGAGAGAAGTTTTAATTTTAACGATTCAAATATCGCGCCGTACCCATATGGTAGTTTTTCACATCCAAATTCATTTTCGGGATTTTTACTGGTTTTTTTAATTTTCTTTTTAAATTTTAAGAATAAGTTTAATACTAAGTATTTTTGGAGTTTGATAGTACTTGTACTTCTAAATCTATTTTTAACCAACTCATTAAATGTTTACGTCACAGTTGCCTTTTTATTATTTTTGAAATTTAAAAAATTTTCAATGTTTGCAATTTTGCCAATTAACTTTGGGCAGAGATTTATAACTCACCGTATTGAATTAATTGAAGCGTCTTTTAAAATGATAAATAGTCATTTCTTATTTGGTGTAGGGCTTAACAACTTCATTCCAAATTTAGTTTTGGTTTCTAATACTTTTATAAATTCTTGGGAATTACAGCCTGTGCATAATATTTTTTTATTACTTTTATCAGAAATTGGATTTATTGGAACATCCTTTCTTATGTATATAGTGACGTCAGGATTTACTAGTATAAATACTAATTATCAATTACTTGCAATTATAATTACTGGTATGTCTGACCATTACTGGTTAACTTTACAACAAAACCTGTTACTTTTAACATATGTTGTGGTAATATCAAAAAAGAAAAAATGATTATATATTGCGATGGTGGGTCAAGAGGAAATCCAGGTTTTGCAGCCTCTGCATTTGTTGTAGTAGAAAAAGATAAAGTAATATTTAAGGAAGGAAAATATCTTGGTATTGAAACAAACAATGTAGCAGAATATGTGGCTGTACTTAATGCTGTTAGATGGTTAGTTAAAAATAATAATGGAAGTGATGTTATTATAAATCTTGATTCTCAACTAGTTGAAAGACAGTTAAATGGTTTTTATAAAGTTAAGAGCGAGAAGCTTAAGAGTTTATACAATGAGATTTTAGAAATAATAGCTAGTTCAAAATTAAAAATTAAATTTCAGTGGGGATATAGATCCAAAAACTCAATAGCAGACGAATTAGTAAATGAAACTTTGGACCTGAACAAAAATAATAATTAACACTTCTTCAACGGGAAAACAATTTTAAAAGTTCAAATGCATTTTGAATAATAGCGGTAAAAAAATTGCATACTTTACTCATGTGAAATACAATTAATATATATGAATTTTAGTACTCCAAAATTAGGTATTTTATCGTCACAAAATGTATTGACTGATAGGCTTGTTAATAAGTTTAGTGATAAGTTTATAGAGACTGAAGTATTTGATGTTGTAAGTAAATTAAAAAGCGTTACGTTTGATTATCTTATTATTAATTTAATTGATAACTTAGAT
>CAYZUJ010000178.1:0-2253 GCA_964481375.1 uncultured Neisseria sp.
GCACAGGCTGGCTAACGGGAGCACTGCGCAGTTTGTACCCGCGCTCTTCCGCTAATGTACGTATGCGGTTGTCAGCGTTTGCGTTCCCGGTAATTGCTGGTGGTATGGTAATCTCGGCCGTGTTTGGGTAGGCAAAACTACTATAGAACGCGACAAATTCTTGATTCGTGAAGGTACGAATTTTGGTGCGTACAGGTTCTGTTGGCGTCGTGGTATTTGTTACATCTTCTTGTTTTTTAAGCTCTGTAGCGCCAGAATCGAGCGGTTTTGGCTGTATTGTGCGCCATAGCGCCAACAGCAATAACGAGAAGCAGCAAAAACAGTGGCACCTTTTTTGAGCGCTTCTTTTTTATACTACGGCGCTTTAACTGATTAGGTTCTATAACCCTCACGACTATACTCCAAAAAACTTAAGCTAATTATATCAGAGCAACAGCTATCTACAGCTATATTACGTGCGTCGTTTGTTGCCAAACCAAAACACATGATGCCGTTCGACGGCAGTAAAACCTAATTCGCGAGCGACAAGCGCAACTTTAGGATGATTTTCGCGCAATGCCTGCGCGTCACTTCCTTCACACATGAGCAGAACTCTTTCCGGACGCATAAACCCAAGAGCCGACAACTCTTGTACTTCGGCAATATCTTCTTCAAATGCCTCTCGTGTAACAACAAATTTAAACCAGTGGTTTGGGAATTCAGCAATTCTTTCAAGAGCAGATAATCGTCTTCTTAGAGCTATTGGATTGCCGCTACTTTCTAGTTTGGGAGAGCAGTTAATCTGACAGTCTCGCAGGTCCGCTCTTGGAACTATCGTGCCGTTGGTTTCAATCTCTACAGTCCAACCAGGCAATGCTTGTAGTAAGGGAATGATTTTTCTTTGTTGCAGTAATGGTTCACCACCGGTAATGACAAGATTGGGGGTGAGCTGCTTTGCATCTTGAGCACCAAAGCTTTCTGTCCATGCTCCGCGTATACGTTCGGCAACGTCATTTACGGCTACATTTGTTGTCTCTTGCCAATACTCAGGCCTTGTCTTGTCCCACGTGTACCATGTGTCACACGACCAGCCTTCACCGTTTGCTCCACAGTGCAGATTGCAGTTTTGTAATCTCAAAAATACTGATTCAGTGCCGGCAGTCATACCCTCGCCCTGCAGAGTAGCAAATACGCCGTCACCACTTAATTTCAGAAAATCACCACGAGCCAGAGTGACCAAAGCCTCGTCCTCGGTAGGAGTGTATGGAATACTTACGCGGTCCATGTTGCCTTCGATTTTGGAGTCTCGTATAAATCAACTGCAACCACACGAATATCTGGTGCATGTTGTGAGAGCACTTTAGTAACCTCAAGTGCGATATACTCAGCAATCCGTTCTGCCGTCGGTGTGAATGTTACTTTTACCGTCTTAAAATTACCGTTCTCTTTCACGAACGAAGCGTATATCTTATCGTAATCGGCATACATAAATGCGTGGTCGAGTGGCTCTATAACGTAGTCGTTGATGAGTTTTTTTATAACGCCAAAATCTACAATCATGTCCTGCTCGGGGTTATCTTGTTCCGTCACCAGTAGTCCGCCTATTGTAATATCGGCGCGGTACCTGTGCCCGTGCGGGTTTTTGCATAATGATACGTGGTTGGGCACGCGATGACCCATATCCCATTCAAAAGTTCGCGTAATGGTTATCATGCTACAGCACCTTGCTTTCTGCTATAGCAAGAACTTTGGAATATGTCTCTATATCACCGCGAACTGCCGTCGTAATGGTGGTACTGCGGTGTCTTTTTACGCCCCGCGAACTCATGCATGTATGCTTCGCTGCAACGCGCACTACAAGAAATTTTGGTTGCAGATGCTTCTCTAGCAAATCAGATACTTGCTGAGTAAGCCGTTCCTGTACCTGCAGTCGCTTGCTGTAGGCATCAATGACTCGAGCGAACTTAGAGAGGCCGAGTATATTGCCGTTGGGCACATAAGATATGTCGATAGTACCAAAGAACGGTACAAGGTGGTGTTCACATAAGCTACTAAATGTAATGTCTTTAACTGTTACTAGATCTCGGTCACTCTCACTCGCAAAAATCTTAAGGTGTTGTTCTGGATTATCTTGGTAGCCGACAGTCGATTCAAGAAATTGCTTTACAAATCTTTTGGGGGTTTCTAACAGACCATCACGCGATGTATCTTCACCTATATACTCTATAAATTCCTTTATAGCTTTTTCAAGATTTTTACCTTGATGTGTCATGT
>CAYZUJ010000179.1:0-2249 GCA_964481375.1 uncultured Neisseria sp.
TATCCACACTTAGTACATATTAATTGGTCTTCTTGGGCTAGAAATGGATATAAATTACTTTTTTTCAGGCGAAATTTGAAGTCAGGACTTCAAGATTTGAATGGTAAATATTCATATATTGCACTTGAAAAATATAATATTAGCAGGATGAAGTATATTTATAGATTTTTAAAATCTAAAATTTTTAATCTTAAAAAAATTATCTTAGCTAAGTGATATATATTTTCTTTATATTTACCTTTATAGTTTTATTTTATCAATCATTAATTGTAAATAGTAGTAGTATTATAAAATTTATAATAATTATACATGTTTTTTTACTTCTTGCATCATTTATTTTATCTTTTTTTATATATGAGAATAAAACTGATGAATTCTATCCGATTGTAGTTACTGGGGCTTCAATTGTTAATGTATTTATTATATATGTTATTTTACTTTTAAAAATTTTCTTTAAATTTATACCGTTTCATTTAAAGAAAACAGTAAATATATATTTGTTTTATAAATTTAATATATTTTTTATCATAATCTTAGCTTTATTTTTATTATTTACTAGAATGATAATGTTTAATATGTCGATTGGTATAACTGGTGTAGCACCTCCGTTATTACCATTTAAAATATCTGGTATATTGACATATTTAGCTTCAGTATTTATTCCATTTCTTATTCTTTATACTTTAATTTTCTCAAAATATTTAAAATCACGATTATTAGTTTTATTTATACAATTCATTATTATCGCCAGCAGTTGCCTTGCTGCTTCTCGATCATTAGTTTTTATTTTTGGTTTAATTTTTTTAATATTACAATTAAGATATAAACGATATATATTTTCACTTGTACTTATTTATTTAACAATATTAGGATATCATTTAGCAACTGAGATGCGTTCTATAATCTATCAGTATGATGCAACAGGTGTTTACATAGATCCTTCGTCCTTTAAATTCTACGACTTGCTACCCGCTTTAAATGAATTTAGTTTTTTTGATAACATTATTTCCTTGGTTAATAGGTTTTCTGGATTAGAAAATATTTATAATTCTGTCCTTTATGATGTTTCTAATGTAGAGAACCCTTTTAACTTTATTTCACGACTGATTTATATTAATTTTAATATTTCTGAACCTTTTGGCGATCATAATATTGAATGGTTTGGTCATGATATTCCTGGAGGTCTTTATGATGGTCCAACACAATTTAATGCTTCAATTTTACTTTTTGGTCATCCTACTGCTTTTCTTATATATGGATTTGTTTTATCTTTTCAATTATTTATTGTCTCCAAATTTATTCAATGTATTCGTGGCAATAGTTTAATTATGATATTTATAAATTTAATTTGTTCATTTATTTTAATGTTTTCTGCAGGTTCCTTTTATTTTTATGCAGCAATATTAATATTATTAATAATTATTTATAATGATAATATTAAAAATTTGTTAATAAAGTAATATGATTACAAATTTAAATTTATATTCTGGCAATGTTTTTTTAGATGAAATTTCACTTTTTGAATGGGAAAATTATAATGAAAAATCCTTTATTATAATTTTTTTTAGCGAATTATATGACATTCTTGGAGAAGATTTTAGTTTATATAATTTCTACATATTTAGTAGTTCTAATTATAAAATACCAAGTTCTTTTGATATTAAGGTTAATTCTCGCAAGGTTTTAATATATCTTTCTCAGGAATCAGGTGTTGATCCAGTAAATCTTTCTAATAATTATTTTGCTATTTTTAAATGTTATTTGAAATCTAAGTCAAATAGTATTAATATTTTCAACTTTCCACTAGGTTATGTTTCTGGTTTACCTATCCTACCATCAAGGTCAATTCTAGAGAGAAATATTGATATTTTCTTTGTTGGAAATTTAAATAAGAATAGATTGAAATTTTATAAATCACTTCATCCTCTTTATAGATACTTACCACTATTTTTTTTATATTTTCTTTTTTTACTTAGTAAGTTTAATTTTTTTAAGTTTTTATTCAATAAGAGATTTTTTAAAATTCCCAATTTAGAGTCTTTTATTTTTTTTACTAGTTCTTTTAAGTCCGGGCTTTCTCTTGATGAATATGCTTCATTTCTTAATAATTCAAAATTTGTTATTTGCCCTAAGGGTTTTATTAATATTGAAACATTTCGACATTATGAAGCTATGCGAGCTGGTGCTATTGTGCTTTCTGAAATTTTGCCTCCTAGTCCTTTTTATGATGGGGCTCCCTATATTGCGTT
>CAYZUJ010000180.1:0-2243 GCA_964481375.1 uncultured Neisseria sp.
TAAAAATTTTTTTGGGGTAAAAATTTATGAAATCCATTAAAAATATCTTGATTTTGTTAAGCTTTCAAGGCTTAGTTTTTGCTACTCCTAGTTTAAGATATGAATCAATTGAACATTTATTATTAGGAAGCAGCGTTACACTAAAATATTTAGATAATAACGGTAATACTATTATTGAATTAAATGGTGGCAAACCCATTAAAATAGTAAATACCGAAAATGGAAATATTGAACTTTCATTTCCCGAAATAGTTTATTTAGCAGGTGACTTAATAGCCGCCCCTAAAATAAACATCTCTAGTGATATTGATATCAATGATAAAGATAGATATAATAAATATGAAATGAATTTCAAACAAAATTTTAATATGTTTGATAAAAAATACAAAGGAAATTACTCAGGGGCTAAAGAATATTTAATAGGGAGTTTTATTCCAAAAATAAGAGAGATTATTTTTCAAGAATTAAAAGAAAATCAAAAAGCTATTGCTGAAGGAAAAAGCATACAAACACATAGTGATTTAAAACTAAATTGTGCAACAGGAGGAGGTTGTTCTAATCAATCGGATTTAATAAATAAAAAAGGTCTATATATGGATGCTACTATTAAAGGTGGAGACCATTTTGGACAAAATGCTATAAATAACTACATTACAGGTCATACTCTAGCTTTAAAAACTGCATTAAATGCAAAAAGTAATGATGAACTAAAACTTGCATACGCATACGAAGGATATGCACAACACTTTCTCACAGATATATTTGCTAGTGGTCATATAAGAACCCCAATTAATGCTCTTATTAATTTAAAAAATGAAATTGAATTAAATGAAATAGACTCATTATTAAAACTAGCAAACCTAAGTGCAAGAGATATTTTTCTTTCATTTGCTAAAACTATGCATGATGAAGATAATGAAAATGGCTTGTGGATAAGAAGTCAATTTAAAACAACCCCTTGGAAAGCCTATGGCGATCATTATTTATTTATTAAAGATAATAATGAAAACTTAATGTATTTAAAAGAAACTATGCAATTTGCTATAGATCAAATTTTTGAAGCCTATAAATCAAAATCTTTTATTACTAATCAAATTACATACATTACAGAAAAAGTAACCTTAATAGAGGCTAGATTACCCGATTTAGAATTTAGTAAAACAACTAATTTAAACCAGAGCCCGCGCTATTCTATAATTAATGGTTATCTTTATGAAAGAGGCTATCGTGACTGGCCAAATGGATCTGCAGGCTCTCTTTGTGCATTAAATAGAAGTATTGAAGACTTAATAGAAGATAAAAATATTAAAAATAAAATTAAATGGACTTTATCTCAATATTGTTACACTACTATTGAAGGATTTGCTAAAACTTGGGATTATAATAACAAAACACCAGAACTTACAATTTCCTCTGAAGATGATTTCCCAAAAACTGGCACATTATATACTCATTTAGTTGATAATAAACATAATGTAACTGCTAATTTTAATCACATAAATGTAAAAAATAAACAAGAATTTTATGTTCATCCTAAACTAACTGATATTAATGGCAATTCTTGTAGTTTTTTATTTCCTATTAAAATTAAACGTTATGGAACTTATACAAGCCTTGATGAAATGAATGGTAATTCCATAAAACACAGGGGTGTATCTATTGGTCATGAATACATTAACTGTACAAATAAAAAAACTATAGTATATTATCAAGCATCAGCAATTAATAAAGATAATTACTTTGGTTTATATAATGGAAGTACATCAGTAAATGTAGAGTTGTGCAATGATAAGGGTACACTTTATTTATCAAATATAAATAATCATTGTAAAAATTGGCAATAATAATCTTAGCTGCTTACGGTAGATTCTAAAATGAAAGGAAATTAAAAATTAATTTTATGCGACAGAATTTGTTATATAATAATGCTCATATACCTAAGTAAATTAAAATAATAATTGTATTATAAGCTAGTAATTATAAAAGATCTAATATAGATAATAAAGGATTACGCGCTTAATTATAAAAAACCTTTTATTAAATAATTTACTGTTATAGGAATAAGTATTATGGAATATAAAACATTGACTAATATAATTTATGATGTAAAATTATTTATAAAAAGATTAATATTAATTTTATTAGTATTAATCGGGGTGTTAAGCTGTTCTAATAGTAATAATAAAATTCAAACAAGCAAAACCATTTCTTCCATAGAGGTAACTCCGGCTAGTTCAAGTATT
>CAYZUJ010000181.1:0-1926 GCA_964481375.1 uncultured Neisseria sp.
CCTGCGGTTAAAGATTCTTCAACTTTTTGTACTAAATCAAAACTTGTTAGACTATTAACACTCATTTTTAATTCAGTAGATTTATTGCGCATTAATTTTAATATTTTACACCCATATTAGTTATAGCTTATGCTTTATTTTGTACATGTATATCTAAAAATTTAATTAGTTAACAATCGTTTACTTATACATATTCTATCTGTTAAGGTTTTGCAAGTGGAAGATAAAGATTTTTTTATAACTCGTGTGAATATAGATTGCTTTGCAGAATAAATTTTTACCGATAATCTTTGTTGTAGGATAACGCTCTAAAGAAACTAAATTATTACCGTAACACAAATGTAAAACGTACATTATACAATGGTTTTAATATATTTCCCTATTGCACTTCTGTTCATTACTGTAGAAACACATCGGAGAAGTTGGAACAATAATCTAAGATAGCTATTAATATTCTTAAATGTCTTCATCTTGGCATATGGCGAGTATTAATCGCGGGCACGCCCCTCCCCTATTTCTAATTATAAAGTAATATTAGTCCTGAAAAAATTATTAGAATTACCTAACTAATGAAATTAACATAATAGATTCTAAATTATCTAAAAAACTATCAGTAACGTTAGTTTTTCTTGTAATAGTTAGCTAGATATATTTATATTACTATTTATAGTAGTAATATTGAAGGTCATTTTTTGTGATAAGAAAGGCATCAAACAAATAATAGATTTGAATACGCAAAACAAATTCAACATTTACTCTAAATAATTGACCATTAAATTAAGATCACAAATAAAAATATATTAAACATGTCAGATCAAAAAGGCCGAGCAGATAATGTTGATAAATTAGTAAGTCAGAAGCTCAAAATGAGAAGAATGATGCTTGGTTTAAGCCAAGAAGAAGTGGGGCAAGCAATTGGTGTTAGTATCCAACAAATACAAAAATATG
The DNA here is from genome assembly GCA_964481375.1 of uncultured Neisseria sp. GTDB lineage: Bacteria > Pseudomonadota > Gammaproteobacteria > Burkholderiales > UBA11063 > Aquella. Next base: position 949 of record CAYZUJ010000181.1, read on the forward strand.
AAAAAGCCAAGAATAGAATTGCGAGTGGTAAATTATTTACTCTAGCAACATTATTGAAAGTACCAATTAATTACTTTTTTGAAAATAGTAGCTATAACATCACTAGTGCATTTGGGGAAAAGTCAGAAGAGTATAATGCGATCGATGAATCCTCTGTTGCAGAAAAAGAAATCGTTCAGCTAATAAAATCTTTTAGTGAAGTGAAAAATCCGCACACTAGAAAGAAAATTATAGAGCTTATAAAATCTATGTGATGCACTCATTACATAATTGTTCATAGGCAATTAGTGACAGCAATATAATATATAATTAGCTTTCTTCTTTTTAATAGCACTAAATATATCTCTGCTATTAGCAAAAGTACCTGCCATCTTTAGCTCCTGCGAATCTTACTATCATACTGGTAAAATAATTATCATCGTTTATCAAACTTCTCTATTGTCTAGTTCTCTTTTTCAAAAACTTTTTGGGAAATATATAAAGAACAGGAATTATTTTGTTTTTTTATTACCCTTCATTTTAAATTATCTGCTTTTATACTACATTCGTGTTACATATATATTATAAAATTTACCTTATCTGAAAAAGGATCTTATTTGCACGTGAATCAAATACTTTTTTTAAAGTTAATATTTTTGGCAGTATGAGATCTATAGTCAAGTTGCGTTAGCAAAGGAAGGGCTAATATAAGGATATCTACAACTATCAATGGGCTTATATCTATTGTTAGAAATCACTAAGTGTAATTTTGCTAAGAAAGAATTTATATAGTCCTGCGCCCTACTCTATCGCTAATTATAAAGTAATAATTAATTCTGAAAAAATTAACAATATTTTCCTAGATAAGTAAGTTATTCTCAAAAATATAATGAATTTTAAATAATCCTGCAGAACTATAAAAATGTAAAATTAGTATAAAACGCAATTTTAATAAGCAGTAATTCTTGGCTTTTAGAGAATAAATTTTATATTGATAAG
>CAYZUJ010000181.1:1936-2243 GCA_964481375.1 uncultured Neisseria sp.
GGTCGCCGCGGCGACCGATATACTTAATTTACTCTATTGTAATTTCCTATAACAGCTTATCCAATGATTCCTTTATCATTTTTTTATCATTCTCTGTCAAATATTCTATTTTATTATCTTGGAAAGATACTATTCCATTTTGGATATAGATACTCAAAATTTTAGATGGTGTGTTTATCTTTTTCTCATTACTCTTTTTTATTATACTAGTTTTATAGGTATTAATAACTTTTAAATGATCATCTTGTTTAGTCTTTACTAACTCTCTGAGTACTCTTCGTGTCTTTATTCCTTCCTTTAATAAAAC
>CAYZUJ010000182.1:0-2228 GCA_964481375.1 uncultured Neisseria sp.
AGCAGTAATGAACTAAAGCATGGCATCTTTAGCTATTACTTGATGCGAGGTATGGAAGGCGATGCTGACACAAACAAAGATGGAAAGATTACTACAGGTGAGATGCAAGCATACTTAACGGATAATGTAGCTAAGCAAGCAAGCCTTGCTAATAGAGTACAGCAGCCACAATTAACAGGCGATACTAATAGAGTATTGGTTGGACGGTAATATAAAGTTAAAAATAATTTATGAATTTTTCAAATATAAAAAAATAAAATTCTATGAGTCTAGTTACTGGTTTAATTGACGTAAGTAAATTTATCTTCAAGCAGTTAGAAGATTATCCAAATTTTTTATATTATTCTGCGAGAGTATTCGTTAGGGACTTTCCAATAATAACTACAATATTATTATCGATTTTGATAATAATATTATTTTATAAAGTAAATAAATATTTTCGGAAGCGAAAAAATAATTTAGACGATATTCGTAAAATGAATGAGCAAATTAATTTTGAATTAGAGCAAAATAGAATTAATCAGCAATTCATTTGTACGTTTCAAGATTATCTTGAATTAGATGCAGAGAAAAATAATTATAATTGTCATTATTTTCAACATTCAATTCAAAATCATAGTTGGGATATTAATCAACCTTATTTCTATAGATTTAAATTTATCTGGTCTGTATATAGAACAATTAATCGCAACAAAAGAAGATATTCTACTTTTCATGCATCTTATCTAGATGCGCATATATTAAAAGCTATTATTCCTGATAAAGAATTGGAGAAATTTGTTTCAGTAATGTACTCACATGCACTCTTATTGCAGGTTGTTCATGGGATGTCCATTGCAATAAATATTAATACTACTTCCCAAATTGATGATGAGGAAAAAGAAAATATTTTCCCAAGAGTTAATGGAATCCTATCAACAATTAATAGATATGTTTGCCCAGCAATATTGCCAACAATGCTTTTATATATAACTGCTGAAAAAATTAATAAGACTGATTATTCAAATTTTTACTCTATCCATAATTTAGATTTGGAAAAAAATATATGGAAAAATAAAAGAAAAATATTTGATGATGGTATTAATGATGTAATAAAAAATTTATCATATTTATTAGAAATAATGCTTGGTTCTCAATATGATGTTGAAAAAATAGTGGAAAATGAATTGTTAAAAGAACATAATAAATTAGCTTTTGCAATTCTGAATGGCGATACGAATTTACGCATTACGAATAGATAGAGAGTTTATGAAAAAATCTGACTATATTATTTTCTTATCATTGTTTATTTTGTTTTTAATTTACACAAATAGTAAAAGTAAAGATGATTCGTATTTTACTACTTTTCCTTTTGTTGCATACGAGTATTATCATGAAAATAATAATTATATTGAAAGTATAACTTCTATTTCTTTATCCAATAACTCTGTAAAATATTTAATATTATATAAAAATTATGAAAATTCACCCTTAAGAGCTTTTCTTTCACCTGATATTGTTGCGTTAGATAATTGTAAAATAATTGATGAAAATAATTGGGAATGCATAAAGAAAGATTATTCTTGGATAAAAATGATTAAAGGTAAATTTATTGCCTATCGGGACGATAAAAAAATTAATTATTCAAAAGTAATTTATTGGTTAGGTATATCTTTATATTCATATTAAATTTTAATGAGTTAAAAATGAAGCTAGAAGAAATCAACAAAAATTTAAAAACTGGATTGTCTAGTTTTGAGAATATTCGTTTTGATGTCTTAACAATGAATGTAGATGAGATATCTTCACTATTAAGAACAATTGAAAATTTTGTTGTTAATACTGTTGAATATTCACAAAAATTAAATCCAAATGATAGTGATAATAATTTATCTGAGCGTCAATTAGATTTTATCAAAATATTTTTACAAAACTTGCATCAAAACTTTTTCCCAATGGCGCACACATATCAGCCTTTAGGAAATTTGAAAATTACTGTAGATACAGTTCCTAATGAATTTCAGGAAATGTTACTTGCATCAATAAGTGGAATTAGTATGGCTCGACACATGGCAGATGATGCTTTTGAGAGATTAAAACGTGAATTGGAAAATCTCGATTATGTAAATCAAAGAATTGCTGATTTCGCTAGGGAGATTTAGTTTTTAAAATCAATCACGTTTCTTCCAACGTCTATTAACACGCTCTACATTGTGCGTCTGTGCATAAGCCTCATCAGCAGCACGTTG
>CAYZUJ010000183.1:0-2225 GCA_964481375.1 uncultured Neisseria sp.
TATTTTTTTTATCTGCATTTAATAGCTTTGAAAATAAAATAAGTAGTAAATATACTTATGAAGTAGTGAAATTTTATTTTAAAGGTACTATTATTAATCCTATTGCATTTATAAAATCTGCTGATGCCTACAAATTAGCAGGAAGACCTGACAAAGAGTTAGAGGATTTAGAGTTTGCCTTAGCGTTGTATCTTAATATGCAAAACAAGGATAGTGAAATAATTCAAGAAATCAAGCAAAGAATAAAAATTATTCAATTGAAAAAAAATGAAAAATAAATATTTTCTTGTAATTATTATTGCAATAATTTCTGCAGTAATGGCTTTTCAGTCCTCTGCTAAAGGATATATTTCATTATTAAAATCTAGTGGATTTAAATTCTTTATCGCATTAATTTTCTTTGGAATTCTCATATATGTTCTAACTAAATTAAAGTCTAAGAAACCTCTATTTGCTTTATTTGTAATCCTGATAGGAGTAATTGGCTATTTTACTAGCTTCATAGCTATAATAGTTACTATTTCATATTATTTAATAATAATAATTTGCGGACATATTATATGTTCAAAATTTAATAGAAAGAATTCATTAATTTCATTAGTTGCTATTGGCTATTCTTCTTTTGCATTCTTATTTAGTGTTCCATTTTTAAATAATTCAATTCCTATTGTTGAGTATTATTACTTTATTTTAATAGTAGCATTGACATTTATTTTTAAAAACAGACAATTTTTATTAGAGCATTATTTCAAAGATGGTATTGATTCTGATTGTATTTTCGATCCGAAAGTACTTCTTTTGCTTGTAATATATCTATATTCAGCATCAATTACATCATTTATGTGGGATGATATTAATGCGTATTTGTATTTCCCGCTTCAAAGTATTATTGAAAATAATTCAATATTATCACCCGAGCTTCCTGGTTCTTTAATATTCCAAAGTCTTCATAGTTTAGCATTTACTGCTGCATTGGGTGTTTGGTCTAACTACGACTACACAATAGTTTACTTCTATAAATTTTTTAATCTCAGCTCTTATATATTGGCCTTTATTTCTCTTTGGGAAATATTAAAGAAGATTTATGATAATTTATATTATGCATCGTTGATATAATAAAGTAGTATATTTATACTGATTTTCCAGTGCTTCTTTTGAGTATTTATTGTTTACATTTACTTGTTAAGATTAATTTTAATAATTCAAAAATTCTTGATTTTTTTGACTATGTTGTTTTTTCTCTTTTTGTTGCTGTCACACTTAAATCACTTGTTCTAGTATTACCACTAGTCGCTTTTGACTTTTATAGATCAATATTAAATCGAAAAATAAATCTTAACTTTCTGTTAATTCCAATACCTGTATTTCCGTCACTAATTAGAAATTTTATTTATTCTGGAAATCCAACCTTCCCCGCTGGTAATAATTTATGGAAATCTAATTTCTTTTCAATAGATCCATCTAGTATTGTTGTCAGTAAATTTTGGCCGCCAAATCAAGTGGATTTTTCTTTATTTGTTAATTTTCTAACTATTTCGGATTATTCCCTTAGAAATTTTTATTCAAGCCTAGGAAATTTTTATTCTCCAATTTTTTATTTTTTATTTCCATTTACTGCACTTTTGTTTTTATTTAAATACATAAATATTGATTCAAACAGATATCTAATATTTGGGTTTTTTACATTTTTTTTAACAATTTATCTACCGGGTGCACAGCATAGATATTTTATCCCAAGTTATTGTTTTTTATTGATTGGAATAATTTATATTTATCATATTAACTATTCACAAAAAATTAAATTAAGTGGAATATTTTCTAGCTTATTAATTTATTTATTAATATTTTTATTTCCTTTATCACCCTATGTTTCAAATAAAGTTCATAACAAAGACGGCGTTCTTTTTTCTAATGGTTTTAGAGATTGGAACGAAAAGATCAATTTCTATACAAAAGTTAATAACTACTTTTCCTTAAACAATGATCATCCTAAGATTTTACTTCATTATCTTCAAGATAAGTTATTTTTGAAAAATTCAACTGTTATAGAATATGATTGGTATGACTACAGTTCAGTAAAAGAATTAATCCGTATAATGGATTCTCCAGTGACTAATATCGAGCGATTTACTCAGGCTCAAATTTTTTTATGTCACAATGGTTTTACTCATCTCATTCTTTCTAGCAGTAGTCCGTTCCTTGCCCTTAAATTGAATAAAATTCAT
>CAYZUJ010000184.1:0-1674 GCA_964481375.1 uncultured Neisseria sp.
AAAGTCTTGACTTAATTTATTGTAATCATCACATTTATTATGACCAAAGTTCATATAATCTGGCATTTTAATATTTTTTAAAACTTCATTATCTAATCTTAATAATGTTAATGAAGAAATAGCTAATATTGAAATAGCAATATTTATAGTATATATTTTAAAATTTTTTGGCTTTTCGAATAATTTATAAAATATAAAACCAATAATATTTATAAATAGAAATAAAGTCAATCCACTTTTAAAATTTAATTGATTTCCAAAAAATATTTTATAAATATAAATGGTTGGAACATGAACTAAATATGTTGAATAACTATTCTTACTTATATTTTCCAAAAGAAAAAATTTTAATGTATAAAAGTCTTGGCTTTTGATTAATAATATTGTTAAAAAAACAAGAATATATATATTTAAATTATTTCTACCTCCAAATAAAATAAGTAAAATAAATAAAATTATTAAAATATTTATCGCATTTTTTAATTTATATTTTTTATTTGAATAAATTGCTATATATCCACCTATTGCAAACTCCCATATTCTGGCTTGCAGTAAATAAAATCCAGCTCCATCACTGTTCTTTGTAATGTAATAAAAAAAACTTAAAATTAAAATAATTAATAGAGCATATTTACTTTTATAAAATAGATATCCAATTAAAGGTAGTAAAGCATAAAATTGTAATTCTACAGATAACGACCAGAAATGTAGGAATGGTTGTATTTGTGAGCTTTCACTGAAATAATTAGTATTTTTAAAATAATAAATATTTGATAAACCTAATAATGATTTAATTATTATATTTTTATTATTTATATCAGTTATCAAATAAATAATTAATCCAAATAGTATACCTGCAGATATTAATCCAGGATATATTCTTTTTAATCTGTTCACATATAGATTGATAGCATTTTTGAGATTTAAATTTACAATTTTTGGCAATAATAAATAGCCAGAAATTATAAAAAATATATCAACTCCCATATATCCATTAGGAAATATTTCATCAGATATGTGATATAAAACTACTGCAGTTATAGCAATAGCTCTTAATATTTTTATATTATTTTCTTGAGTCATTTACCACTCTAGAAACACACTTATTATCATTAATTGAATTTTTATATAATGTTTTATTATTATAATTAATAATTTTTTTAGGTACTATTTCAAAGCTAATTTTGTTTAATATTTTTATTAAGAAGTTTATTAAATCTACATTTATATTTAAACTAAATTTTTTATTTATTAAATCTTGAATTTCCCTTATATCGTAACAATTCACTACTATTTGTGTTCCATATAATTTTTTCTTTTCAATTATATCTATAGCCTCCATAAGCTCCAAGATGTGTGTTGCATAAATCAAAGTATTAATTTTTATGTTAACTTTATATTTGGCTACTCTAATTAACTTACTAATAATATTGTTATTATTATTTTGAAATATTATTGGTCCACACCTTAGAATCGTTGATTTAATTTTCGCTTTATTTATGACTTGATCTCCTATTAATTTTGTTATCTCGTAACTTGTTTGTGGAGTAGGCATTGTATTAATATCAACGATTCTTTTAATATTATTTCTTAGGTTACCGTATACTCCAATTGTACTTAACTGTATTAAATGAATATTATTTTTTTTATGAATAAACTCTATTTCTTTTAATA
>CAYZUJ010000184.1:1732-2216 GCA_964481375.1 uncultured Neisseria sp.
TCGTACATTTTTTCTTGAATCCTAACTTCTCCTTTACAGTTGATGACTACTATATTTTCATTTTGAAGTTCTTTAGCTTTACATAATGAGGTAAAATATTCTTGTTGCCTATTTTCATACAGTTGGGCCAAAGCTTCCCCTACCTTTGTATTTATTCCTAATATTATTTTCATATCCATGCTCACTGTTATTACATCAACATTTAATGCTGAAAATCATATTCCAGCACTTATTAAATCCCTAGAAATGCAGTCAAATCCAAATTTTATTTGGATAGTTTATGATGCATGCTCTACAGATCAGACCATTAATCTAATTAAATTGTCAAATGTTTCTAATATTCATATCGTATCTGAACCTGATTTTGGAATTTTTGATGCTATTAACAAAGCCATAAAAATTTCAGAATCAGATTATTATATTTTTTGTGGTGCTGATGACACCCTTGCAGTTGATGCTATTGATATCTACTCTAATGCTCTCA
>CAYZUJ010000185.1:0-414 GCA_964481375.1 uncultured Neisseria sp.
CAATCTGAACAGCAAGCCCATCAAATTGAAAAACAGGAACAAAATAAGTTTAAAAAAGTCATAGGACAAATAGTTCACGATATTCAGTCGCCTCTTTCAAGCTTGCAAACTATTGTGCAAGCTGCTGCTAATATCCCTGAGAACGATAGAGTTAATCTAAGAAATGTAGCTATGAGTATAACTGATATAACTAATCAGCTGTTAAATACATATGAAGAAAAGCCTAACCCAGAAATTGAACAGAAGCAATCTTTATTATTATCTGCTAATTTACTACAAGTTTTAAGTGAAAAAATATATGAGTATAAAAATATTGAAGTAGAGTTGGCACATAATTTTGAGGAAAACTCTTATTTCACTTTTATTAAAATTGAGCCAAGCATAGAGAAATATGTAAATGACATCGGCCCTTGG
>CAYZUJ010000185.1:424-1097 GCA_964481375.1 uncultured Neisseria sp.
AAAAGATATGAGTATAAAAATATTGCAGTAGAGTTTGCATATGATTTTGAAGAAAGCTCTTATTTCACTTTTATCAAAATCGAGCCGAGTAGTTTTAAACGCATGATATCAAATACTATAAATAATGCTGTCGATGCTGTTAAAAATAAAAAAGATGGCAAAGTAACTATAAAATTACATGTAAATAGTGAATGGGTAGAGGTTTCGATAGAAGATAATGGCAAAGGTATGCCCAAAGAAATACTTGATAAAATTAATAATAAAATCGCAGTAACTAGTGGTAAAGAAAAGGGGCATGGTATTGGCTTAACTCAAGTTAGAGATACTTTAGAAGCTAATTATGGTAAATTAGATGTAGAATCTACTTTAGGAATTGGTACTAAAGTAAAATTAATGTTTCCTAAAATTGTATCACCTAGTTGGGTGGCTCAAGAAATTAAAGTATTTAAAGATGATATTATAGTTATCTTAGATGATGATAATTCTATTCATGGAGCGTGGAACACTAGGTTAGCAAATATAATTAATGAATCTCCAAATATACAGGTTAAGCATTTTATAGATGGTATAGAAGCAATTAATTTTATTAATATAAGTAATGGTTCATCAAATTATTTACCATATCATGGTATTGATCATTTATTTTCTGTATTACAAAAATGTTATGATATAG
>CAYZUJ010000185.1:1107-1545 GCA_964481375.1 uncultured Neisseria sp.
ATTTTTGATAAAAATTTTCCTGATATAAAAGTAAAACATTTTGAGCAAGGTGAAAAAGTAATTAATTATATTAACAGTTTATCTGACAAAGAGAAACAAAAAATATGTTTATTAAGTGATTATGAATTATTAAAGCAATCAGTTAATGGATTAGATGTAATAAAACAAACACAACTAAAGCGTTCTACTTTAGTAACTAGTTATTATAATGATGTGGAAATTAGAAATATCGCTAATAAAGATAATATAAAGGTATTGCCTAAATCACTTGCTTTTGCTGTTCCTATAAATTTAACTACTATTGTATTGCCTTGCTCTAAAAAAGTAGACATGGTTTGGATAGATGATGCAAAAGAATTTGTAGACAGTTTGGTTAGGCAACATTATAAACATTTGGATATAGATAAATATTATGACCCGTTTCTCTTTATGGATAAT
>CAYZUJ010000185.1:1555-2196 GCA_964481375.1 uncultured Neisseria sp.
CAACTGGTGAAATTATTTCACAGGATAAAATACCTTACTACTTAAAATTAATTCTTAAAAATGATTCAAAAAACATGTCGCAGTTAAACGTATTAGAAAATATATATCATGTTTCTAAAGATGACTCTACTGCTCAATCTCAGAAAAAAGCAATAGATTTAATAGTGATAGATGACAATAAGTCTTTTATTAATACTCTTTTATGCTATACCTTTCAAGGTATGCAAGTAGATACTTATTTAAACCCTGAAGAGTTTTTAGAAAATATTAGCCAATATGATAAAAATACAAAAATTGCCATTGATAATTGTTATGAAAACAGTAATCTTAAAGGTAGTGATATAGCTCAAAAATTATACAATGATGGTTTTACTAATCTTTATATTCTCTCTGGGAATAATCCTGAAGATATAGATTGTGCTAGCTATGTAACTGCAATCAAAAAGACTGATTTAGAAAGTATTAAAAATCATTTAGCAAGCTAATAATAAATACATTATTAATGGCTAAACTCCTTTAAAATAAGCAATCTCAGCATTTCGTTTTAGATTTTTAATAATAAAAAATATTATAAATTTTGATATAATCTCACTCCTCAAATAAATATAGGCTGAAATGATGATTGGTTTTCTTAGTAAACT
>CAYZUJ010000186.1:0-2188 GCA_964481375.1 uncultured Neisseria sp.
GCTAGTCGGTCCGACGTTTTTTTGGAGGCCGCATGCCTCCTTCAGACGCGGTCGTGGTAGGCGCTGCTTGTCCGCGGTTTGTGACCGTGGCTCCTGGTGTCTTTCCCGTTATGCGCCGGTACGCTTCAGCGCCCGGGCATTTGGCGTTTATGCACCAGGGCTGCGAGGCCGGAAAACTGCTCTCGCAGTCGATGCAGGTGCACTCGTGGTGCCTTCTCTGCACGCGCATTGATGCGTACCGCTCCCTGCGGAAGAGGTACCACGCAAGATCGTGCCAAGCAACGTTTGCTTCTGCACCGAGTTGGATCTCCACGCGTTCGTCTGTGGGGAAGCTCCTCAGAAGAGTCTCGATACGTCTCCGGAGCGGTTCAGGGATTTCCCGGAGTACCGTCTGGAACGTACCACACCGGAACTCTGACTCCCGCCTCTCAAATCCATTGACGCGGATCGTGAGTGAGATAGGTATCGCTTTCTTTTCGGAAGGGGCTACGGGAATAGCCCTCAGATCTTCTTCCATGAACGCCCCATCGGTGCTTGGGGGAGCGGTGCGTGTTTCTACGATAGCCCGCAGACGCTCTGGGTCGTCTCCGGCCATGAAGTCTGTAAACACGACGTCTTCCTGCTCTTCCGTGCGTGGCATGGAGCCTCCGCGCGACAGTGTTCCCCAAGGTGGGGTTTTCTGCAAATCTCCCTCGCGTCTCTCTTCTCGAAACGCTATACTGTGGGCATGCCTCGTCTTATTAGCGAGCAGTCATTTTACCGGTTCATCAAATGCCCAAATTGGGTATATTTTGATGCGCATGCGTCTTCTCCTCAGCCCGTTGATCCTCTCCGCGAAACGCTTTTAGATGAAGGTCTTTTGGAAGAGCATGCGCGTGAGCTTGTGTTAGATCGTCGAGATTTGGCAGACGTAAGCGAAGAAGACCCTGAGCGCGCGTTTGAGCAAACGCTTGGATTCATGCGCGACGGGCGGCAGACGATTTATCATGGGGTCCTCGTCGATGGGCATTGGGTGGGGCATCCGGATATTTTAGAGAAGGTCGAAGGCCGCTCTCGGTTCGGGTCTTGGTATTACATTGCAGCAGACATTAAGCGCACCCGAGGCGTGCGGGAGGATCATCAGTTTCAAGGCTGTTTTTACGCAGAACTCCTTCAGAAGATTCAAGGGGTAAAACCGACGCAAGGGTATGTGATTGATCCAGATGCAGCAGTGCATGCATATTCTATTGAAGCGTTTGAAGCGACGTATAAACTTGCACTCGGGGATATCGAAGCGATTGTTGCTGGAAAGAAGCCTGCGCATTTTTTGACCTCCGGCTGCAAGCAGTCTCCGTGGTTTGGAGCATGTACAAACGCGGCAGAGGCATCGGATAACATCACGCTCCTCAATCGCGTATGGGGAGAGGAAGTCACACGTCTCGAGCGAGCAGGAATCACCACGATCGCAGAGCTCGCACGGCAATCGGTTTCTGCGCTTGAGCGGCGTGTGTCAGATATCCATCCAACGCGCTTAATGCAGCTTCGTGATCAGGCCGTGGCGTTATTTGAGCATCGGCATATTTTGCGCGCTGCTCCAGAGCTTCCAGAAGTGGCCTCTTGCGAACTCTTTTTCGATATTGAAAGCGATCCGTTGCGTGATTTTGATTATCTGTTCGGCGTTCTTGTTGTCGAAAACGGAAAGGAGACCTACCACCCATTCATGGCAGGGTATCCGACCGACGAAGAAAAAAATTGGCATGCGTTTACCGATTTTCTGCAACGCTTCATTGATGCGCCGATGTATCACTTCGGGTGGTTTGAGGTAGAGGTCGTTCGACGTTTTTCGGCAAAATACGGGTGCCCGCCTCTTGTTCAGGATGCGTTTGAGCGAAACATGGTCGATCTGTTTCCGATTGTGCGCCAGTCTGTAACGTTCCCTCTTTCATTTTATTCGTTGAAAGATATCGCCTCCTATCTCGGGTTTTCTTGGCGCGCCGAAGATGCAGGAGGGGCGAATTCTGTGCTTTGGGTTGAGGAGTGGATCCGCCACAAGAATCCTGCCTTAAAAGAGAAGATTTTGGCGTATAATGAGGATGACTGCCGTGCTACGGCCTTGTTAAAGAAGTGGCTTGCTGCCCAACATGTATGATGGGACGCCTTGGACGCACAAAACGCCTTTCTATCCTAGCTCTCATCGTGATAGCGCTTT
>CAYZUJ010000187.1:0-1309 GCA_964481375.1 uncultured Neisseria sp.
AATGGTTGGGAGGTTTATATAGCAACAGAAATAACAAAATTTAAATCAATAATTGAAAATAATGGAATAATTACAAAAAATATTAAATTTGATAGAAGAAATCAAAATAATCCAATTAATTTGCTAAAAAACGTAATTAAATTAAAAAAAATAATTAATGAGGTTAATCCAGATGTAATTCATGCTGTTGGATTAAACCCAATCACAACAGCGGGAATAGCTATTATATTTAAAAGAAAAATTAAATTAGTAGCTGCTTTCTCAGGATTAGGAAGCTTATTTTCAATAAAAAATAGTAAACATATTAGTAAAATCATCATAATAATTTTATTAAACTTTGTATTATTCAGAAATAAAGTTGAGTTAATATTTCAAAATAATGAAGATAAAAAAATAGTAAGAAATTTTATATATCATAAATGTGGAAATTATTTATTAATAAAGGGGTCTGGAATAAATCTAGAAGATTATAAACTTACTGAATTACCAGTTGAGAAAAGTATACTATTTGCTTCTAGATTATTGAAAGAAAAAGGAATATTAGATTTTATTGAAGCTGCAGATATTATTAAAAAAAAATATAATAATATTAAATTTTTAATAGCAGGAAATGAAGATAATGGAAATTCAAGTTCATTAAGTTATCTTGAAATTGAAAATATAAAGAAAAATAAAAATGTTGAATATTTAGGTTATGTAGAAAATGTAAAAAATCTAATTGAAAACGCAAGCATTGTAACATTACCATCTTATTATGGTGAGGGATTACCAAGAATTCTAATAGAAGCTGCAGCAATAGGTAGGCCAATAGTTACATGTAATACAACTGGATGTAAAGATGCAATAATAGAAGGTAAAACCGGATATTTGGTTCCACCACGTAATGGAAAAAAATTAGCTGAGTCAATAATTATGATAATCAACAATAATGAATTAAGTAAAGAAATGAGTTTAAATGCAAGAAAATTTGCTGAGAATAACTTTGATATTAAGAGGGTAATTATTCAACACTTAACATTGTATAAAAAATAAAACTTATGTCAATCACTATAATAACATGTACATTAAATGCAGAAAAATATATAAAAGATTTAATTTTATCTTTAGAAAATCAAACAGATAAAAATTTTAAATTTTTAATAAAAGACTGTAACTCAACAGATGAAACTGTAAATCTAGTAAAAAATTCTAATTTAGATTCACAAATAATCATTAGCGAAGATTTTGGAATATATGATGGCTTAAATCAAGCAATAAAAGAAATTAACTCTTGAAGACAAATGGATATTATCAAAACTAAATAGAACAA
>CAYZUJ010000187.1:1319-2149 GCA_964481375.1 uncultured Neisseria sp.
ATTATTTAGTAATTGGAGCAGATGACATTCTTAATGAAGATGCAATTGAAAATTTTAAAAAATATATAAATGACTATGATATAGTATCAGGAAACGTTATTATAGATGGAAAAATTCATACAAACAGAAAGAAAAATAAATACATTGCATTTCAAATGAGATATATCTCAGCCCATTCAGTTGGAACTTGTATTGCAAAAAGATTACATAATCAGGTTGGCTATTATGATAAAAGATATTGGTTAACAGCTGATGCATTATTTATTATGAAATCAATGAAATATGGAGCTAGATTGAAAAATATAAATAATATAATGGGTGAATTTAGAAATTTAGGAGAAACTAATAAATATACTATTAGTGCATTATGTGGCAATTTAAGAATACAAATAGAAGACTTAGGTTGGAATCCGTTAATTTCTATAATTTATTTTAATTTAAAAGTTGCGAAGTATTATCTAAAAAAAATATTTAAACAATTATGAAGCTCACTCAATTAAATGATTGGAACAATCACTGGGGCGATGAAAAATCTATTAATAATTCTGAGGAAACTTATAAGAAATTTGAATGGGTAAAAGAAGCACAAAATATTATTGATTTAAACCTGGAAGACAACTTTACATCATTAGAACTAGGTTCTTGCCCAGGGATATTTTCAAAAATAATTACTAAAAATAAGTTAAATTCAATAGTAGGGATAGATTATTTAGATTGCAATGAGGTTTTTTGCAGAGTAAATAATTCTAAAAATACTAATTTTTTAAAATACGACTTATTGACACTCACTAACAACGATATTAATGAAATATTAAAAAATTATACATTTA
>CAYZUJ010000188.1:0-2121 GCA_964481375.1 uncultured Neisseria sp.
GATACATTTATGGACTTTTACAATACTTTGTATTGGTCCAATCAAGATCAGATTTATACATCTTGGAAATCAGTTTACCCACCATTAAACTTTATATTTTTACAAGCTTTTAATTTTATCTTCTTAGAAGATATTTCAATAGTAGATGATGGATTTATGATAAGAGAGCTTGGTTACTATCAAGTATTTCCATTGTTATTAATCTATATCTTCTGTATATTTATTGGTGTACTTATAGCCTTTAGGCACCTTTTTGATTTTAAAAATCAGTTATTAATATTCACAACATTCATCTTATCAACACCTTTTTTATTTGCAATTGAAAGAGGAAATTTAATTCCATTAATTATCCCGGCTTTAAGTTGGTATGCATTCTCGACAGGAAAAATTAGTAAATCAATTGCTTTAGCAATTATGATTAATTTGAAACCCTACTGCATTATTTTTTACATTGTTATGTTAATGAATAAAAAAAAATATTATGAAAATAAAATATTCTTATTTTTAACACCAATTTTTTCAGCAATACTTTTTTTTTCAACAGGATTAATTCTTAATCAAGAATTTTATTTGATGCCTAAGAATCTATTTGGATTTTTAAATACTAGTGCAGTTTTAGGCGTTTGGGAGGTTTTACCTTTTGCTAGCTCTATCAATTCTTTTGGTTATCTAAGTAATTTGGTAGATGAAGTAAGCATATTAAATTTAATAGGGTATTTTTTAAAAATATTGATATATTGGTATCTTATCAAAGGATTTTTATTAATTTATAGAATTGGCATTAATTTTGATAACTCAGTTATTTTTTCTGTCATATTAATTACAAACTATTCAATCACCACAGGTGGTTACGGCCTTCTTCTTTATTTGCCAGTGATTGCTATGCTTTATAAAAATAATGAAAAAATTTTATTGTCAATAATAGTTTCAATAATCTCTGCTGGAATTTTAGATCATATTCCACTATATACTTATCATGGTTATGTTCAGAGTATTTATCTTTCTGGAGAGAAATCTATAGTTGAATTAAGTTTGACATTGGGTTCTATAGCAAGGCCATTTCTTAATCTAATTGTATTAATATTATTTATTGAAAATTTTAAAAAGAGTTAATTTATGAATTTATTAAAAATAAAAATGAAAGAGTTATTTTTTCTTGTCGTTATTTCAGCAATCGTTGGGGTGCCACTTTATCTTGAAAATTACAATAAGATTGTTTATACAATTCAGGTGGAGCGTGGCTATGTAGTGAGTGAAAATTATTGTAATAACCAGGATGTTGATAGATTTTCAATTATTAGCCAGTCTGATTTTAATAGACTTAAATCGAAAAATTATTTTAATTCATTTGATTTCAGAACAAATTTTAGGATAAAAAATAATTCAGATACTTATGAAATTACCTTCAAGGGTAGGCGTGGTCAAGAAACTCAAATGCATGATCAAAGCATTATTTTCTTTAATCTGCTTTCTCAGTTAGAAAATTCAATCTTTAAAAGAGATTATGAGCAGGCGTTGCTACATTGTAATTCGAAAAGCTTTAAGTTGTTCAAAATGGTTCCATTGAAAGTAATTGATTCTCAATATCAAATTAGGCCTAGATTTAAAAATTACTTTGAAATAGTAATTGCCTTTATTCCTATGTTTATATTTTATTTTGGTTTTTTAGCATTTAAATTTATAAAAAAAATGATTTAAAAATTTTTTCTTAGATTGTTTTTTGTTAAATTCAATGCCATCTTTTTTATTAAGCTATATCTTTTCAGTTTTTTAAATAAATAATGATTCTACTCACTGGCGGTGCAGGTTTTATCGGCGGTAATTTTGTTTTGGATTGGTTAGCCAATCCTGCTGCTGAAGGTGTGGTTAATTTGGATAAGTTAACTTACGCAGGTAATTTGGCAACTCTTCAATCTTTATCTACTGATACACGTCATGTGTTCGTTGAGGGTGATATCGGTGACTATGAGTTGGTGCTTTCATTACTTAAAAAACATGGAGTTCGTGCAGTTGTGAATTTTGCTGCCGAGTCACACGTTGATCGCTCGATTCATGGTCCTGGCGATTTTATTCAGACCAATGTGCTTGGCACATTTAATTTGCTTGAAGCTGTTCGTGCTT
>CAYZUJ010000189.1:0-2087 GCA_964481375.1 uncultured Neisseria sp.
GCTGGTTGTTTTTGGATGAAGAACACTAAAATTCCACTGGATATCATATGGCTCGATGAGTCGAAAAAAGTTATTTTCATACGCGAACACGCGAATCCGTACGATGAAACATCTATTTGCGCAGATAAAACAGCAACCTATGTGCTTGAAGTGAATGCGGGCCAAGCTAAAGAGTACGGTATCGTCTTGGGAGCTGAACTCGCTTTTTAGTGCTTATGCTACACTGAGTAGGTGATACCACTCTTTGGAACACTCGCTGCACTCGTTCTTTTGCCCTTAGGGCTATTGTTCCTGCTTAAAACCAATGCAGGCATCATGTTTTTGGCTGCCTGCGCAGGGCTTGTGCTTCTTGAGTCGCTTGACCCAACAGTTGTTATGACAGCAGGATCATTCCTGCCGGGCGAGGGCGAAGCATACATACGCTTGATTGTTATTTTCTTATCCATCGGATTTGCAGCCTTGATGTTTCGAAATAGTGTCGCGAAAGCTCAGCTTGCAATACATGCACTACTGCTCATATTTCTAGGTGTTTTTTTGTGGATTATGTTGCCGAGTGCGACAGGCGTAAGTTTTCTTTCTGACTTATCAAAACAACCAGTTTGGCAAGATGCGAATGAGTACCGTACGCTTATTGTCGCAGGAGGTTTTTCGTTGAGCTTGCTCGCTATTCTACTCGCAAAGCCAGCAAAGCATGAAAAAGGAAGGCATCACTGACGAATTAATTAGAAGCACAGAAGTGGTTCGTCTGTTTTTCGGGTTAGCATCATCACGCGTCAAACAAGCCTGGGTTTGATAACTACCTATGCTGAGCGCCATAAATACGGCGCACTTACTCCACTTTTTTGGCGGGTTGTAAGATGATCAGCAAAAACCGCAATAATAAAATATGACCTACGTGAGAGAGAATTTATCATTGGAGAGACGTATGTGTTGCTGTTGCGACTATATTGGAAGGAGTTTTCCAAAGATAATAGTCTACATCGTTTAGGCTTACGGCATATTGAGCACTATCTGCTTGTTGAGAGGCGTTCTCTAATATATTACCTTTGAGCAGAGGGTTAATATCTAGCAGAATATTCGCTACATATTCCGGGTTGTCATCCAAAGAATAATCTTCCACCGCATAAAAGTGATTATTTTTATAATTAAACGAATACACTGGGCCAAGAGCATAAATCTGTGATTTGTGTATTTTTAGATTATCTATATCTGTAGGTGCGACATTTGTACCTTCCTGAATGAGCTCTAGAAGGTTTGCACAGATGTTCAGCTCGGCTTTCATAAGGCGATTATATCAAAAAAGAGCTAGAGTCTCTTTTATAGTAAATATAAGAGGTATGGGTGCGAACAAATTGAATCTAAAAAAATACATTTGGAGGGCAAATGTGAACACTAGAACTAGGCGTCTTCATCTATAACTGCAGTACAAGCCTCAGTGTCATGCATTAAGGCGATAGCTTTGCCGGCTACTTGCGTAATAGTGCACATCACCGGACAGCTTTGACATTGCAGTTCAACTGAGCCGTCTTCTGCATCTAAAATCACACTGTCATCAAGAATGTCTGCTGTAAGAGGCTCGTCTGATATAGAACTAAGTCGTTCAGCTTTGAAAACGTTAAAATCTAAACAGTTAACAGTTCTTAATACCATAATAAAAACATTATAGCATAAGTGTAATTATATGTCAATTTTGGAGGACCCAGTGAGACTTGCCCACATTCTGCGGGCTCAGAACTTTCATGCGTCAAACAAGTTTGACCCTGAAAAGTTCTCTTGCGTAGTGCCACAGGCACTTTTCATTCATAACACCAAAGTTCCGATGAGACTTGTCTATATTTGCTCGCAAAGCATTTGCTCGGCCAAGCTTGGAAAACTCAAACACCCACTGGGTGTTTTCGACTATCGTTCAAGTCTCGCGGACATGCCAAATAAAAAACTCCCAAGAAGGGAGTATTTTATTTGGAGGGCCCAGTGAGACTTGAACTCACGACACCCTGCTTAAAAGGCAGGTGCTCTAACCGGCTGAGCTATGGGCCCGGAATTGAAATTATATCTCTGTACTGTTGACGAAAAAGACGTTTGCCTTC
>CAYZUJ010000190.1:0-2081 GCA_964481375.1 uncultured Neisseria sp.
TTCTTTTAGCTAATATTTTTTAACTTCGGATACTAATTGGTGGTTGTAATTGCCTTCCACCTAGATATTTTTCCACAGCCTTAGATAAAATCTTATACCAGATCTGCTCTTTAGTCAACTGCTCCGTATATGTCTTTAACTCATTAAAAAATGTAGCAATTCTATTTAAAAGTTTTTTTACTTTATCTGTCTTTCCATGAGTGGTGCTTATGGTAATAAATGTTTGTCCACCATGTGCACTTTGTTTCCCAATACTATGCAATAACAGTGGACGACTCGTTATTGCTTCCAAATGTTTATCAGGTTGTGCAAGTCTGACGAATAAATTCCACCAGTTATAAACAAGACCAACTGTTCTGGCAACTATTCTACATCGAGCTAAATCTTGAGTAGTATAACCACCCCATCCCCATTGATTTTTTAACTCATCAAAAACATTTTCACAATCAGCTCTATCTCGATAATGTTGCGCAATTGGCATAATTTCATCAGTCAAGGAGGTAACTAATACTGCATATTCATACGTAAATTTTTTATCGACTATACTTCCAAACTTAAATGCTAATTGACCCATTGCTGTATTTTCAGTAACAACTAAATCCTTAGCTAATATTTGTCCTCTTAAAATTATAACCCTACGATAAGTACTCCATCCCTGCAGCAACAATGAAGATTCCTTTCCTCCCCATCCTTGTCCAGCATCGGCCCAATTTATAATGAGACCTGAAATTTGATCCACCGGCATAGAAATAATTAAGGTAAAATTTTAATTATTTTATGGAGAACAATTATGGTAAAAAAAACAAATTATGAAAATGGGTTTAAAGCTAAGATTGCTTTGGAGGCCATGAGAGGTAATCGAACTATAAGTGAAATAGCTACGGAATATAATGTTGCCAGTAGTTTAGTTAGTAAATGGAAGAGTGAGTTAATTTCAAATGCTTCAAATGCATTTGGAATAAAGGTATCTAAGGCTCCTGAAGTAGTTGAGCAGAAACTATATTCACAGATTGGCAAATTAACGATGGAGGTTGATTATTTAAAAAAGTTTGTCAGCAAATACCGTTAAAAGCACGTCGTGAGTATTTGCTATATAGTAGCTCTAAATTAAGTAAGAGAAGTTGTTGTACATTATTAAATGTTAGTCGTAATGGTTTATATTATAAGCCTGTTAAAGATAAAGATGTCGATTTAAAAAATTTAATTTTGGATATATGGCTAGAGCGAAATAATAAAGGATGGCGTACTATTCAGGCTGATTTAATTGAATATCATGGGATACATGTTAACCATAAGAAATTGCGTAGATTAATGCATAAATTTGGTATACGTGGAATATTACCTAAAAAGAATACAAGCAAAAGTAACCCAGTTCATTATAAATATCCGTATGTTCTTAAAAATATGAATATTTATAGAGCTAATCTAGCTTGGTGTAGTGACATTAGTTATATTAAGTTACCACAGGGACATGTGTATTTAGTGGCAATAGTAGATATCTATAGTCGAATGATTTTAGACTATGAAATAAGCAATACATTAGATGCAGAGTTTTGTATTAGATGTCTAGAGCGGACTATAAAAAAATATGGTTCACCTGTGATATTTAATTCAGATCAAGGAGTCCAATATACTTGTAATGAATGGATTAATATGCTAACATCTCATGAAATCATAATAAGTATGGATGGTAAAGGTCGTTGGGCAGATAATATTTGGATTGAACGCATATGGCGAACAATTAAATATGAATCAGTTCATTTAACTGGAGCTGAAAGTTTATTAGAATTAAAAATTGAGTTATCAGCTTATATTTCATACTATAATAATAAACGCTTACACTCTAGTATAGGATATAAACAACCGGCAAGATATTATGAAAATAGTATTGACGAGAACCGGAATAAAGATTATTTAGTTTATTGTAAACTAGATATAAATGCAGTAAAATCAAAAGATGCTGCATAATTATAAAATTATTTCTATGAAATGATTAAATTTGGTATTGACAAATAGGCTCATTATATTCTTTTAGCTAATATTTTTTAACTTCGGATACTAATTGGTGGTTGTAATTGCCT
>CAYZUJ010000191.1:0-2080 GCA_964481375.1 uncultured Neisseria sp.
ATATGTGGCAAAGGCTACATTGTTAAAAAATGGATGAAAAAACTTAGGATTGTTTCTAATAGAAGGTATTCTTATTTTCATTCAAAAAATCAATCTTTTTCTAATAACGGATTTCATGGAGAGAATAGTTTTTCGTTAGTAAAAGTAACTAGATCGGATTCTAAATGGTTATCTGATATCCATAATAGCCCTACATATGATAATCTTCCTTGTAATTCATCATATAACACCATAGGATCAGGCAGCTGGGATAATTAAATCCCCTACCCTATTTTACAAAATCTAATCAATGAAAACAACTGACGCGCTTTGCTTATCTCCTCAAAAATATATAAAACCAGTTTTACATATTTTTCGAGGCTCATGTAATTTTAATGAAATAAATAGCAATATATATTTAATATTAATATATATTAATATTTAAGTTTTGGTCTACCCCTTTCAACTTTTACGTTTTGAAGTTTTTCTATTAATTGGTCTATCGTTAATTCATTGACCATTTGAATGCCTAATCTTACAATTTCTGATTTATTGATAGGTAATTCTTCTCTCATGCATTTTTTTATAATATTTGATATTATTTTGGTAAATGATTCGGGAAGTGCATAAGTTACATATTCCATTTTTTCTTTTTTCTCTTCTGCAGGTGTTTGTTGAGAATTTAATTGTTGCATTATTTTGTCAGCTACATCAAATTGATTTATTTTTGTAGCCAACGAATTCTCTGCATGTTGCTTACTATTATCAGTTTTTTTTAATAAATTATCTAAATTTTTCATATGAAATAAATCCTATTAATATATTACCATTAAATATATATTAAATATTAATATATATTTAATTTAAAATATCGATGATTTCATCGACTAATAATGCCATCTCATTCTTTGCTTGCGGAACGTTTGAGGTATAAACGGAACTGCCAGAAAGCTCTGTTTCACAATAAATTGCTCTTGATTTTATTTGTGTACTTAGTAAAGAGATTGTATTATTATTTTTAAAGTGCTCTGTAACAGCATTAGAAACATTTCTATTGTCAGTTCTATTTATGAGAGCTAATGTTTTTAAATTTTCATTATTTACAGAAGCTGCTTCAAGTAAAGGTTTAATTTCTTCAATTGCTCTCAAATCTAAGGGACTTGGATTAAAAGGAATTATAGCTAAATTTGAAATAAGAAGAACCGAAGCATTGATTTGAGCTTCTGTGTTCGGAGGGCAGTCTATAATGATATAATCATACATGCCTAGTAATTTTTTTATTTCTCGGTGAGCCATTCCACTAGATTTTGCTAAACTTACCACTGTACAAGGGAATTCTGCATGCTCTTGTGCATTTCCTGCCCATTTTGTTGCACTACCTTGATTATCCCCATCTATTATGCAAACTTTTTTATTATGTCTTAATGCTAGAGTTACTCCAGCATTTATTGATAGGGTAGTTTTGCCACATCCACCCTTTTGGTTAATAAATGCAATTATTTTTGTGTTCATATAACCATCCTTTTCTAATATATATAGATATGCAATATATATTTTATCATAATATATTAATATATTTAATATATTAATATGTTTTTAATTTACTACAGTACCAATTGCTCTGGATATTTAAATATATATTAAATATTAATATATATTATATATTTATAAAATAAAAACCTTATTAATTTTCCAAATAACGCATTTGTGCATATTTTAGCTTATAATTTAATTGAAATTAATAATATTCTAACGAAGTGTTGCTATAGTTCCGGACATAGAGATGTGCATATTGATTAATAATAACTTAAATTTGTTTATTTAATTTCCTACTATTAATAATTCATCAATATCGGTTGTAAATTTATTTGACAAATTATCTCTTTTCATTGCCCAATTATTATTAAGTTCTTTAGCTGCAATAACGATTGCTTTTTTACCATATTTGTGGTGGTTGGTACCGCTAACGCGGTGAATTTAACTGATGGCTTGGACGGCTTGGCCGCTGTTCCTGCCATGACATCTTTTGCGACCTATTGCTTTTTGGTTTATGTGGTGGGCAATAGCGTTATTTCCGATTATCTCCAGATGCCTTATGTAA
>CAYZUJ010000192.1:0-2058 GCA_964481375.1 uncultured Neisseria sp.
TGGGCGAGGCTATGACCATTATTTGCTCGAAAAGAAGCGAAAGCTGATTGATGCACTGATTGAAAAAACTAGGCCAAGATCAGTTCTGGATTTTGGTGGCGGCACAGGGTATACCTTTTCTCGCTACATAAACGAGATGCATCCAGACATCGACATCACCCTTTTTGACGTTTCTGTCGAATCCTTGGAGGCGGCATCCTGGCATGGTCAGCGCATCGAGAAGGTGTCCAATCCGAAGTCGCTAGAGGCCAGACAATTCGATCTTGTAATAGCAAGCGAGGTAATTGAGCATGTGGATCCAAGCGATTTTGTCCTAAAGGAAATTGCCGCACTGGTGAAACAGAATGGATACTTGTTTGCGACGGTTCCAAATGGATATGGAAGTTATGAAATGACTGTCTTGCTGTACAGACTGCTTGCCAGAAGGATTGTTACCAAGCTTTCAGATTCGATGGGTAGCGGGCAGGCTCAATCTACGCTGTCCCTGTCGCCTCATGTTTCCTTTTACACCTATGCAACCTTACTTAGCGGATTCAAGTGTGCAGGGCTAGTTGTAGAAAATTACTTACCTATTGTCCTGTCGCATTTCCGTGCCGCGAGGATGCTTTCGGAATACTTTCCTAAGGCGATGAGCTGGAATGTCGACCTGGCCCCTCAAGTCAATCCCAGTTGGGTCGATGACTGGGGGTTCTTGCTGACCCGAACAGATGTAGTAAAAAGTAGCGAATGCCAGCGTCGGTTGGAATCAAAACTGTTGACACCCTTCAATGTCTTCCGAGCGAAGCTAAACAGAAGTCTGTAAATAATGTGCGGCATTGTTGGCGTTTCATGTGTTCCGGCCCTGCCAAGTCCTGGCCTGGAATCGGGTATCGGATCGGCGAATTTCCTTGATGGGCATATCTTTACTGAAATTGATAGGGCGCTTTCCGCATTAGCGCATCGGGGCCCTGATGATTTTGGGGTTTTCACTTGTCCGAAATCGGGCGTCCGTCTGGGACATCGTCGCTTGTCCATCCTTGATACTTCCTCTATGGCGCACCAGCCTATGGCAAGTGATGACGGGCAAGTTGTCCTAGTGTTCAATGGCGAAATATATAATTTTCGGGAGCTCCGTGCAGGACTCGTGGCCTCAGGTTGCCAATTCCGTAGTGATTCAGACACTGAGGTTTTGCTACAAATGTATCTAAGAGATGGTGAGGCCATGTTGCCGTCCCTGAACGGCATCTTCGCTTTTGCGATATGGGATGACCGACAGAAGCGCATGCTGCTTGCGCGCGATGCCTTGGGTGTCAAGCCTTTGTATTACAGTGAGAGTAGTGGTCAGTTTGCATTTTCAAGCGAGATCCAGGCGCTCAGGTTGTTGCTTCCTGCAGCAAGCTCCTTGAATCATGAGGCACTTCATCGCTATATGAGCTTTCTTTACTGCCCTGGCGAGGGCACGCCGTTTGCGGATGTCTTCAAGCTTGATCCGGGATCGGCATTATGGGTTAGCAACGGAAAAATAGAGCAGAAGTTTACCTGGTACCAGTTGCCCGCATTCCGTACGCTAGTTTCGGGCATGAGTGAACATGAAGCGGTTCGCGGAACAGAGCATCACCTGCGCAAGGCGGTGCACCGTCAGATGGTGTCAGACGTACCTGTTGGGGCTTTCCTCTCAGGAGGGCTTGACTCTAGCAGCATTGTTGCGTTCGCTCGGGAGATCAATCCCGATATTCACTGCTTCACGATCGATTCAGCAGGGAGTGGGCTTGAGGCAGTTGCAGAAGATCTGCCTTATGCCAAGCAGGTCGCGTCCCACCTTAAGGTCCCATTGAGTGTGGTCAGAGTAGACTCCGCTTCGATTGCTACCGATTTTGAAGCGCTGGTCAATCAACTCGACGAACCATTGGCCGATCCTGCTGCCTTTAATGTGCTTTATATTGCCCGCCTAGCTCGCCATCAGGGCATTAAAGTTTTGCTTTCGGGTACGGGCGGGGATGACTTGTTCACCGGGTATCGCCGTCACAGGGCTCTACAGTACGAGCAATACTGGAGTTGGCTGCCCAAGGCGGCTCGTTC
>CAYZUJ010000193.1:0-2052 GCA_964481375.1 uncultured Neisseria sp.
TTTCATTAAATAAAAATATAAAATAAAGGACTTAAAGATGAACAAAGACACTATACAAAACGCCGAAAATTTATATAATATTTTTATAGATAGAATTAATGAAGATTTAGATGAAGGTAATTATATAAATGTAAAATCAAATGTAAATTATCTGTCGGATTTTATGGAAGATCTTCCTCATAACGCGTATATAAATAAAGGAGCTACTGGTTGCGGAGGTACTACTCTAGCTATTAATAATGATCAACCTTATATTATAGCGGTTCATTCTGTTAATGTAATTAATAATAAATCTAAACAACATAAAAATTTATGTCCTATTTATTCAGAAACGACTGATGAAGATATTAATAATTATATTAATAATCCACATATTCCAATTAAAAAATTTATTGTAACTTACGATTCATTACCTAGATTATTAAATTTTATTGATCCATCTGAATATAGATTATTAGTAGATGAAGTTCAAGTATTGATTCGCTATCTTGGTCATTTTAAAATTAGTGTATCTCATGCATTAATTAAAAATTCTTATAATTTTAAATCGGTATCATATCTTACCGCTACGCCTACAAAAAGATGCTATCTTCCACAACCGTTAAAACAATTAAATTATGTTGAATTAAATTGGCCTAACCTTAAACGTCCAGATATTAAACATCTTTATTGTGGATCTCAATTGCAAACTAAAGTTGTCGCATTTATTTTAGATAAATTGGATAATACAGATGATGAAATTTATGTATTTTATAATTCTAAAACTGGTGTAACATCGACTATTCAAAAATTATTAATGGCTAAATCGGATTTAAAATTAGATGATATTAAAATTGTATTTGCCGATAATGATAAAAATGTATCTTATTTTAGACAAAAATTAAAATCTAAACAATTGAATTTAGATCACGAAATTGTTGTAGATGAAAATGGAGTACCATTACCAGGATATAATAAACGCATTAATTTTATATCATCGTTTGGTTTTGAAGGTGTAGATTTTTATTCTCATGGAAAAGACGTTACTACTTTAATTGTAGCTGATTCGTTTAGTAAAAGTATGAGATATGATATTTCTATTGATCTACCTCAAATCATTGGCCGTTTTAGAAGAGATAAAACTACAAATTTATTTCCTAAAAATGATATTTTCTTTATCTGGAAAAGCGTTAATGAAAATATTGATTATGATAAAGACGAAGAAGTTATTAATGCAATTGCAAAAAAATTAGTATATTGCGAAGAAACATTAAATTTAGCTAATGAATTATTCGTTGATAGTAAAAAAGTAGATGTTAAAGATGTAAATGTTAGATCATTTAATAATTGGGAACCATATATTATTTCTACAAATATACATGATCCAATAGAAGAAAGAAATTATATTATAAATGAATACGCAATGGAAGGTATTATGTCTATATTTTATACTATGAATATAGATTATTTGATGATTGCTAATAATATAGATTTTGAGAATGTAGATAAAGATGATTCTATTATTTTAAATTCTATTAGAAAACTTACTGATAAAGATGTAGATACATTTGAAATACCACAATTAAACGTTCAATATAGTAATGCACTAAATCGTAAAATATCATTTTCTAAAATTGCATCTCAATATTATGATTTAGATCAAAAATTAATTAAAACAATTGACGCAGATGATCAAATGAACATTAAAAATGAAATGAACGAATTATTAGAAATGTCTGATTTATTAAAAGATATTTTAGAATATGAAACTATAGAATATATTAAAACAAATAGATATAATGAAAACACAATTAAAAAACAATTATCTAATCATGTTGGAATTAAAAGTGCTAAAGAGAATATACATAGTTATAATATTAAATCTGGAGATCTCATTCTAGTAGATGATATTATATCTATTGTCGAAAAAATTTATAATGATAATAATATTATGATAAAACCGAAAAAATCTTCAATAAACGATTTTTTCGTGACGAAACATAAAATGATAGATAATGTAAAATATATTCAAATCGAATGTGTTAAACCTTAAGTATAAAAAAAGAAATTGAT
>CAYZUJ010000194.1:0-2035 GCA_964481375.1 uncultured Neisseria sp.
CTGTTATTAAAAATTTTTATTAACTTAAGTAAGGAGATGATATGCAAATATTTTTAACAAAAATCGAGGAAATAACTTTATTTATGATTATCCATAAAATTTCTTTAAAAAATAATTCTATTTTTTTGGAAAATATAACAGAAAAAAGGTTAAAAAACTGTTTAAAAAATTTGATATAAAATCAGAAAAAAGAAAGACCTTATAGAAAAAGCTACCGCTATGGGTTATTCTGTAGTAATACCAGAAGAAATTATTAAGATTATAGATAAAAATTTAAGAATAATACCTAAACTTATATCTAAAAAATCAACTATTCAAAGTCGTTTTTTATAATTATATGGCTATTTACATTTCTTGATAGTTATTTAATAAGTCATGGCAAATATTGGATACTTGTTAAAATATATGATTTATTTTATTTATTAATGATATAATAGCGCCTAATAAATCTTTCGGGGTCGGGTGAAATTCCCAACCGGCGGTAATAAAGTGCAATGCTTTTAAGTCCGTGACCCGTATTACAATTTGTAATACGGTGGATCTAGTGTAAGTCTAGAACCGACAGTATAGTCTGGATGGGAGAAAGATTAACAAAATTATTTCTAATAATTGACAATATTACTATTGGCATTTTTATAAATTATATTATAGAAAAACTATTATATAATACTATAATTTTTGTCAATTCGTATGCCTATACAATATATATTACCCCGATATTTATTAACTTCAAAATAATGTTTTCTGGAGTATAAATGTCAGAGATTAAATATATGCAGTTAGCCATAACTCTTGCTACAGCCACAAAAGGTCAAACTGGATTAAATCCATGTGTAGGTGCTGTTTTAGTCAAAAATAACAAAATTATAGGGTTTGGCTCTCATATTGATTATGGAAATGACCATGCAGAAGTAGTTGCAATAAATTCAGCAGGAAATAATACCCAAGATAGCATTTTATATGTTACTTTAGAACCTTGTTGCCATTACGGAAAAACCCCTCCTTGCACTAAATTAATTATTGAAAAGAATATAAAACGTGTAGTTGTTTCTCTATTAGACCCTAATCCATTAGTTAATGGTAAAGGGATTAAAGAGTTACAAGATGCTGGAATTGATGTTGTTATAGGAATGCTAGAAAAAGAAGCTATAAATTTAAACAATATGTTATTCCATTTTTTAAAAACTCAAACTCCTTATATTACGCTTAAAGCTGGTATGAGTTTAGATGGAAAATTAGCTACCTATAAAAAGCATAGTAAATGGATAACTAACTATAGCTCTAGGCTTGATACACATAATTATCGTAATAGTCATGCTGCAATATTAGTAGGTATTAATACTATAATAGCAGATAATCCTAGTTTAACTACTAGAATACCCCACGGCAATTCTCCAATATGCATAATTTTAGATAGTAAATTAAGAACTCCTCTAAATGCCAAAGTATTTGAAGAAAAGGAAAGATCCGTAATAATAGTCACTACAAATCAAGCTTCAAGTACTACTATTAGAAAATTTCAAGAAAATAATATTCAAATTATTCAAATGGAAGAAACTAATATTGATTTAAAAAAATTATTGACTATTTTAGCTAAAAATAAAATCATATCAATTCTAGTTGAAGGTGGCTCTAAAATACATACTAGCTTTATAGAAGCTAAACTATTCAATGAACTAGTTTTATATGTGAGTCCAATGCTAATTGGTGGAAAAAAAGCTTATCCTTTATTTGCTGGTAAAGGTTTTTTTTCAATAGAAAAATCTTTAAATCTTGAATTTTCATCAGTAACTACAATTAATGACAATATCAAAATTGTAGCAATCCCGAAAAAGGAATAGAATGTTTACAGGTATAATAGAAGAAATCGGCACTATAATTCTAATTAAAAAATTACCACGTTTCTTAGAATTACAAATAAAAGCAAATATTATTTTAGATGATATAAAAATTGGTGATAGCATTGCTGTTAATGGAGTTTGTCTTACTGTTACTAATAACCTACAAAAAATATTATCATTTGATGTAATGTTAG
>CAYZUJ010000195.1:0-2026 GCA_964481375.1 uncultured Neisseria sp.
CATAATCTTGGTGGCCCTCTCATTGTCAGCAGATACATTTGCTGTAGCATTCGCTAAAAATTCAAATGCGCGGAATAATAACGGTCCTATGTTTTCGCAAGGGATTATCCTAAAAAAAGCAGTAGAGATTAAAATCTGTTAAAATATTCTCCTCAAGTTTATGATCTAGAGGAAGAAATTCATGTCTAACTTAATTACCCCCACTCACCAAAATGGTGAGCATGTTTCAGGTAACTCACTATGCAAAATTAATAGCACTTTTGTTACGCTTGATACGTTCTATGGTAAAGTTCATGTTGAATGGGATCCGCAAGCTGCAGTAACGCCATTAGGCCAAATGCCATTTTTTATAGAGTTTTTAAAAACAACAAATTTATTTGATAATTTTGTTGAAGATTTTCCACTGACCCCTATGAGCAATCGTACTGCAAATAAACGAGACGTACTAGGTACTTTGTTATTATCAATATTATCCGGACATACTCGCTATGCTCATATAATGGCATTAAGATGTGATGGTGTTAATGCGCCATTATTGGGTATGAATAAAATAGTAAGTGAAGATACGGCGCGTAGAACCTTACTAAGAGTTGATGAGCAAGCTGGTAATACATGTTTAGAGAAACATCTTAGAAACAGCTATTATCCACTGTTATCACTCCCCTGGATAATGGATATTGACTCAACCGTAAAGGTGCTATATGGCGCACAAGAAGGTGCCGAAATTGGTTACAATCCCAAAAAGCCAGGTAGACCATCACATAATTATCATACCTATTATATCTCCAATATTAGAATGATTTTAGACGTAGAAGTTGAAGATGGGAAATCTAGTGCAAGTATATATTCAGCGCCAAAATTATGGGAAATCATAGATGCATTACCACTAGATAGAAGGCCTGCATTTATTAGAGGTGATTCTAGCTATGGGACTGATAATATAATGACGGCTGCGGAAGAACGAAAAATAAAATATCTTTTTAAATTAAAAATTACTAAATATGTAAAAATGCTTATAAGCCAAATGATGCAAAAACATGACTGGATTGATGCTGGCAAAGGATGGCAAGGAATTAACTCTGAAGTTCAATTATCTACATGGGGTCAAGCAAGAAAAGTAGTTATATTAAGACGACTATTACCTAAAGATAACATTGGCATTATTAAAAAGACAAAATCTAACCAGTTAGAGTTTAATTTCGCAGAGATAAGTGCTGATATTAGAGCTTATGAATATCAGGTTTTAGTGACTAATCTTGATGATGAAATTTTAACTATTGCACAACACTATCGAGATAGAGCTGATTGCGAAAATAATTTTGATGAACTTAAAAATCAATGGGGCTGGTGTGGTTATACAACAAATGATTTAAAAAGATGTGGGTTTATGGCCAAAATGATAGCCTTAGTTTATAACTGGTGGACAATTTTTACACGATTGGCAAATCCCAACAGTCATTTAGAGGCGGTTACAAGTAGACCATTACTATTACATGCTGTTGCTAAACAAACTACACACGCTGGTCAAACTAAACTTACTGTTACTAGTACTCACAGTAAATCATCAGTAGTTACTGATACTTTAAATAAAATATCTGCTTTTTTTAAAAGGCTTAATTATAATGCGGAGCAATGGACGTTTGAACAAAAATTTAAAGCCATCTTATTTACTGCTTTTCGTAATTTTTTACCAAAATGCAACAGTAATGATCAATTTTTACCATTGCTAATATAATTGCGCTGAAAATTGCTGAAAAATTTATTAGTTAATAAGAAATTAGCTGACCGGAAAATTGGGTTTTTGGAATCCTATTGCCTTTTTTAGGATTATGATGCTTCTTGGGCTATATCATCACTTTGTGATTTGTTGATTTCCTATGAATGTTTACTTAAGGGACTTTATTACACCTACATAGACAAAAATTTAATCAAAACACATGATCTTACAAAATTAAGTGATTTACTGATAAACTGTGAATATTTTTCACCTGATGAAATCGAAGAAATTGACGATGATAATGAATTT
>CAYZUJ010000196.1:0-294 GCA_964481375.1 uncultured Neisseria sp.
ATATATATATATATATACCTTTTACGCCCATGGTGTCGCGACCGGTTGCAGTCACGTCGGTCTCTTTGAACTTGATGGATTTGCCACCTTTGGTAACTAATATCAAGTAATTCTGGCCGTGGCTAATCTCGACTTTGATGAGCTGGTCACCATCGCGGAGCGAGATGCCGATCTTGCCACTCTGCCTAATACTCTCGTACTCAGACAGTGGCGTCTTTTTGATCATGCCGTTGCTCGTAGCCATGGTAATAAAGTGACCTTTGTCTTTGAGTAAGTCTTTGTTGACGGCTAGGA
>CAYZUJ010000196.1:304-2017 GCA_964481375.1 uncultured Neisseria sp.
CTTTGGTGGTCATGCCTACCACCCCTTTGCCACCGCGGCGCTGGGTACGGTAGGTGGAGAGAGGCATGCGTTTGACGTAGCCGTCACGGGTGATCGCGACCAAATTGTCTTCGGCGGCAACTAGATCTTCTTCTGAAAATTCGCCCAATTTGCCTTTGATGACTTTGGTTTTGCGGGGATCGCCGTAGATCTCTTTGAGCTCTTTGAGCTCTTTGGTGATGGTCGAAAGAATGGCTTTGGGATCTTTGAGGAGTGCCAATAGCTCGTTGATGCGGACCATGAGGGCGTTGTACTCGTCTTCGATCTTTTTGCGTTCGAGAGCCGAGAGGCGGCGCAGTTGCATGTCGAGGATCGCGACGGCTTGGATCTCAGAGAAGCCGAACTTCTTGATCAACTGAGCCTTGGCTTCTTCGGTGTCCTTGCTGGCACGGATGGTTTTGATGACTTCGTCTAGATGATCGAGGGCTTTAATATACCCTTCTAAAATGTGGATACGAGCCCGGTTTTCCTTTAGCTCGAACTGGGAGCGGCGGACGATCACGACCGAGAATCGTTTTTAAGTTCATGAGGTGAGGGGTACCAGCCTCATCAAGTGCTACCATGTTGGCGGGGAAGCTGTTTTGGAGCTCGGTGTGTTTGTAGAGATTGTTGAGGACCGACTTGGGTTTAGAAGCTTTCTTGAGTTCGATCACGATCCGCATACCCTCGCGGTCGGATTCGTCGCGCAGGTCAGAGATACCGTCGAGCTTTTTATCACGGACCAGATCAGCGATACGCTGGATGAGCTTGGCTTTGTTTACCTGGTATGGGATCTCGGTCACCACAATTTGGAATTTGCCGGATTTGGTTTCTTCGATCTCGGCCACTGCACGAGTGACTACCCGACCCTTACCGGTTGCATAGACTTCTCTAATGGCTTCGGCGTCGTAGATGACACCGCCGGTGGGGAAATCTGGTCCTTGGACACTTTCTAACAAATCATCCACAGTAGCTTCGGAGGTGAAGTCGCCGGTTAGTTCTTTGTAGGGGCGAGACTCAATACCGATGTCATCTTTGATTTCGGTTTCACGAGGAGAGTCACCTTTTTTGATCAAGGTGATGACGGCATCGATGATCTCGCCAATGTTGTGGGTGGGGATCTTGGTAGCCATACCCACGGCAATACCGTCGGATCCCATGAGGAGCAGGTTGGGCAATTTGGCTGGCATGACAGTAGGCTCCTGGAAAGTGCCGTCAAAGTTGTAGATCCAATCCACGGTGTCTTTGTCGAGATCGGCCAGGATCTCGCCCGTGATCTTGGCGAGGCGAGCTTCGGTGTAACGCATGGCAGCTGGTGAGTCACCATCGACCGAGCCAAAGTTACCTTGGCCATCGACGAGCATATAACGCATAGAGAAATCTTGGGCGAGACGGGCGAGAGCGTCGTAGACAGCAGTGTCACCGTGGGGGTGGTACTTACCCAACACTTCTCCAACGATACGGGCACATTTCTTATATTTGGCTGGGGGCAAGAGTGCGAGCTCTTTCATGCCAAAGAGGATACGGCGGTGGACAGGCTTGAGTCCATCGCGAGCGTCTGGCAAAGCGCGAGAGACAATGACCGACATGGCGTAGTCGAGGTAGGACTTTTTCATTTCATCTACCACACCGACGGTCGCGATCTTGCCGAACTTGGTCTCCTCGATGTCCCAAGGCTTTTGGGCGCCTACCGTT
>CAYZUJ010000197.1:0-2004 GCA_964481375.1 uncultured Neisseria sp.
AGGGATAAATCAGACATGCACTTAGAATACTGGATGTTTGTACAGTAATCAAGGGATATGAATTATTTCAAATTAAACAACTATCTCTGGAGTGATTGAAATATGAATCTATTGATGATGTACAGCACTAATAGAAAATAAAAGACATACGACACATTATGAGCAATCGAATAAAACGATAATTTATTAAATAAAACTATTAATTAATATTATGACTAACGAATATTCAAATCATTTAAAAGAACTTTTTGCTGAACTTGATGATTTATCTTTAATTGAACGTAAAAACTCAGGCACTCTTACTGATGAAGCTAAAAGATTAATTGAAATTGAAATTCAAAAAAGAGGTATCACTGAAGAAATAGAATTAAATCTTATAAAAGCTGAAGAAAATAATTTAAAAATTGAAAACGATAAGATTGAGAGATATCCATCTCCACTTGATCGTGCAGTTGCACATCTCATTGATCAAATTGCTTTGATTCCGATTGGATTAATTTTTGCATTTTTATTTGGATTGATACCAACTGACTCAGATCAATTTTCAAATTTATGGGTATTTCCTTGTATTCTTTATTTTCTATTTTCAGATGCCTTACCTAACGGACAATCAATTGGTAAAAAAATATTAAAAATATCAGTTGTTGACTATAACTCTAGAATTCCAAGTGGCTTGTTTCAATCATTTGTCAGAAATGTAGTTTTACTACTTTTAGGATTTATTGACATTTTCTTTATTTACTCATCGAAAAGAAGACGTTTAGGTGATTTAGCAGCTGGCACAATTGTTATTTTTAAAAAATAGATTATTACTATTTAAATTATGAAATACAAATTAACTTATCTAATGGCTGTATTTTTATTAATAATTGTAGGTTGCGGCAGAGAAAATGATTCGCAATCAAAAATGGATTCCACTTCTAATCAAAAAAATTCTGAACCTACGTTTACAACAATTTCAAAACAATTCTTGGGTTGCACATTAAAGGGTGAAAACATTTATAAATCTGGATCTGATGACTTTAATGATTTAGCGACCGTTACAATTGAAAAACAACTTTTTTCTTTGGAGAATGAAAAACATATTATCCATTCTATTACCGTAGACGGAAGCACTATTCCTCGACTCCATAGCTTCACGGATGATGGATTTAGAATTGACGAAAACGAATACTATGCGCATGAAAAAACTTCAGTAGTTAGTAGTTATGATGTATCCGTCACAATAAATAGACAAACAGGTTTTATAAGCTATTCCGCTAAAGGTAGAGGTCTATTAATTACTGCTAATGGAAAATGTAGCAAGGTAACTGAAAAGAAATTCTAAATTAATATTTAATTTTTTAATATTTCTAAAAAAGATTATTTATTACTGAGATATCATCAACACCAAATATTCATAAAATATTTTAGAAAATTTAAAATGAAAATATTTTTTTATTCATGTTTAGATAAAAAATTAAACAAAATTAGTTCATTTTGTATATCATTCTTCGTATTATTCATGCTTTATGCATGCAACAAATCTGATAGCACACCAGGCTCTAATAATTCAATTATTGTTGAATCATATTATTGTGAAGGTAAGAATAGTTATTTATCCTGTGATGCAAATTGTGAAAAGATAAAGGTGGCCCGATTAGAATTTTTAGTTGATAAAAAAAATCAAACTATTCTTAAAAAAGTTTACTCTTACTTTGATTTTGAAAAGAAAATTCAAACTGAAAAAGCAATATATAACTACTCTGCAATTTACAAAAAACCAGAAATTGATTGCACTATTTTTGATGAAAAAAATTGGTCCTGTGTTCCAAAATATGATTTAGGAAACGGTGCCACATATGCTGGCTCAGCATATGAAATGACTGACGGCATTTATCGTGAATACGAGAATTGCTATAAATAATTAATCATTATTCAATGTAATAAATTTTTAGTTTATAACTCACTCACACTGATACAAGCACAGCAGTACTTTGCCGTGCTCTGTAATCAGTGAATCAT
>CAYZUJ010000198.1:0-2003 GCA_964481375.1 uncultured Neisseria sp.
TTTTGTAGGTATTTCTAATGTTCGTCGAGGGTATTTCTAATGTTCGTTAATCAGCAAGTTTTTTTGAAATTTCAAAATTATATTCAAAGGTACAATAACCAGGAGAAGGATTAACTTCCAGTAAATAAAAATTATTATCTAATTTTATCAGATCTATACCAGCAGTTTTTAAGCCAAATTGTTTTGTTAAATTAATACATTCTTCTGCAATTTCCTTAGGCAACTCATATTTAATTTTTAAAGATATTTGATCATATCTATAATCAACTTTTTCAGTAACTATCACTTGATTAATGGTTTTACTTAAATTTAAAAAGTTGTAGTGATATTATCATCTCTACCACCAAATGACTTATTTGGCGTGATTACTTTTATCCGTTTCTAGGGTGTTTTGTTAGTAAAAGAGGCAGCCATAAATCTATTTTCTGTAAAAGTCAATCAGAGCTATATGCTCAATTATCTAAAATTTTCAAAATTGACAAAAAATCATTGATGTCTAGGCTTATTTGTCATAAAAGTCTCATAATATTAGTTAATAGATTGATCGAAATCTAACATAACAATTAAACGGAAGATAACCAAAGATTGAAAAAGTTAAACCTATTATATAATCAATAATTGACTCTAAAAGAAAAATTAACTATCAGGATTTTTTAAATTATCTTTTGGGGACAACAAGGAATGTTTTAGCGCTTTCTTTTAACGAGCTTAAAAAAGTCAAAGTGGTAGATAGTATCCACGAAAGTACAATTTGGCAGTACCAAGATATAACTATTAATTTTAATAATGTAACAGGAATATATAATGAAATATATTATTTAAACCTCAAAGATTTTGAAGATTATGCTCCATCTGATAGAGAATATGTATGCTCTGAATGGACTGCTTACATAATGTTTATAATGCAAAAATATCATACTAAAGTGTTTAACCCTTTTAATCATCCTATCCTTTCTGGAGATATGTTTAACTTACCTTTCATATACAAAATGGGTAGCGATAAAGGACTGACGACTCCTCAACTGACCATCTCAAGGGATAAAATGGAATTAGAAGGGTTATCACAAAAGGGAGAATTTATTGCATTAACAAATTTAACTGAAAAAATTGCTTTTCAAAAATGCGCGCAATTACCCCTTAATTGCGTTGGTTTAATAGAATATATTATAGGTTCACCTATAATAGGGCATGTGCTGGGAGATATAGTATTTGCATGTGAAGTAAACGGAAATGAAAAAAAAAGAATATAGTTTACCTGCTGAAATTAAAAAAATTTGTATACAAATTACTTTAGAATTAGGGCTAAAATTATCAGAATTTCTTTTTAAGAAAAATTTAGAATCAAATTTAATCTTATATAGATTTTCTCACATACCCCGTTTTATAAATAACTCGGCGCAAAACTTACAGAACCTATATCTTTGTTTAGGAAATAAATTACTGGATAATTTAAACGGATGACTTTAAGAATCCTGCTATTTTTCACCATTATATTTAAAATTATCCTAACGGCGGAGGGGAAAATGGACAAGTATAACACTTCGTATTTACTAGGTTCATACCCAGTTATAGATGATTTAATCCAGAATGATCAAAATTTGGAGATTAAAACTACTTATCCACGGCATATTCCCGGGAGTACTAATTATAATTTAGTAGTAATATTAGCTGAAGATAATAAGTTGGATTCATTAAATATTAATGAATTAGCTCATTATTTAGCATCACATGGTATTGTTACTTCATCAATAAAATTTAAAAGTAAAACAAATAAATTAAGTTTAAAAAAATTGGTTTCTAATAATGTTAGAGAGCTTTTGAAATATTTTAACAAGAAAGCTTATGATATCTCTCATGTAGCTATTCTAGGCAATAATATTAATTTTCAATTACCTGACTACTATAATATAAATTACGAACCTACTAATATACTTACTTCCAAACTTCCTATGTTAGTTATAACTTCTAATCCATGTAATACTTCTTGGGAGGATTTAGAAAAA
>CAYZUJ010000199.1:0-1975 GCA_964481375.1 uncultured Neisseria sp.
AAAGAGTTTGATGAGTCTGAGTACTCACTTGATGTTTCAAAGCACTTAAATACTAACCACCACCCTCTGACCATCGATAAGGGTGTTTTAGATGTTATGTCAGGGATAGTTGATCAATTAGATGAACCTTTTGCTGATTCAAGTTTTGTGGCAACTTACCTATTGAGCGAATTTACGAGTAAAGAGAAAGTAGTTGTACTTGGTGGAGATGGTGGAGATGAGGCTTTTGGTGGTTATGAGCGCTATCGATTAGTGAGTTTGGCGCATGGTTCTGGCATTAAGTAACTTATTAAAGCTACTTAAAGTTTTACCTAATTCAAATCTTCTGCCAAAGCGATTGATTAGAGCTAAGGGGATTCTTAACGAGAATCCAGATCCCGTCGCCTTGTATCAAAGCATGATGAGTTGGATACCTCAATCAGAAATCGATCTTCTAATGGACGGTAAGTCAAATAGAGAACTGCATAAATGGTTTGGTTCTAACTTGAAAAACTCCTTAGTTGCGAACAGAGGGTTAGAGTTTTCAGCAAACCTTTGGGATGTAACGAGCTATTTACCAGGAGATTTGTTACCCAAGGTTGATATGGCATCCATGGCATTCGGCCTAGAGGTCCGATCACCCTTTCTCGATAGTGGAGTGTTTTCCTTTGGACTCTCATTGCGAGATGAACTACGCGTAAAACCCACAGATCCGAAGTATCTACTCAAACAACTAGCTCGACAAAAATTACCAAAGAATATTGTCGACCGGCCAAAGCGCGGCTTTGGAATTCCTCGTGATGAGTGGCTAAGAGGGCAGTTGAATGGTCATTTGAATTCGACGCTTTCAAAGTCAAATTCTAACTTGAGTAACTTGCTAGATATGAATGTTGTGAAACAAAGGTTAGATTCATTTAATGCTGGCGAAAAGTCTGAGACAGAGATTTGGAGCCTATATATGTTAGGTAATTGGGCTAAACGATGGCTATAGGTTCTTGGGCTAAGATTCGAGTATGGATAAGACGGTCGGCGTAATCGGCTTGGGCTATGTCGGATTACCTTTAGCTTTAACTGCTGTCGAATGCGGATGGAATGTAGTTGGTTTTGACAAGAACGCTCGATTAATTGAAAACTTGAACAATGGTAAGAGTCATATCGATGATGTTTCAGATTCACGTTTGGCGGAAAGCATTTCACAAGGGCGATTTCTCCCAGTAGATAATGTTGAGGCACTATCCGATGTTGATATTTGCATAATCTGTGTACCCACACCAATTACAACTGATCACAAACCAGATTTATCCTTTGTCGAATCCGCGGCTAGGTTCATTTCAACAAATTTGAAGCCAACTTGTGTTGTTGTAAACGAGTCCACTTCATATCCAGGGACACTTCGCTCCGTGATTCAAAAAGAAATTAGGAGTGCACGTGGAGATTTAGGTGATGTTGCGGGATATGTTGCAGCCCCAGAACGTGTTGATCCAAAGAATGTTGAATATAATCATTCCAATACGCCGCGAGTTCTTGGAGGCGATGATTTTGAACAAGTAAGTAGAGTCGCTGATTTCTATCGGAGTATGGGTCCTGAAGTTACCCTTGTTTCATCACCAGAAGCGGCAGAGTTTTCAAAATTAATTGAAAATGCATTTCGATTAGTTAATATCTCATTTGTCAACGAATTAACACCGTATGCCTCTGCTCTGGGAGTAGATTTAATTGAAGTCATAAACGCTGCTGCGACAAAGCCCTTTGGATTTATGAAGTTTACTCCCGGCCCTGGAGTCGGTGGGCACTGCATTCCAGTAGATCCACATTACTTGTTGGACTCCGCGAAGAGCATGGATATCCAGTTACCCGTCCTGAATTCAGCGGTCGAAGTAAATCTTGCTGTTCCAGAAAAAGTAATTGATCGAATTAATGGAATTTTAGGACATGGTTCTAAGTCGAGTGTTTTGCTGGTTCGAGTGGCCTATAAAGATGGAATTTCAGACACTAG
>CAYZUJ010000200.1:0-787 GCA_964481375.1 uncultured Neisseria sp.
GGCGTTGTGATATTAAAGGTGTCCAAATACCTTTCATCCATGAATTTTATCACATCAAATACAGTCATGTTTTTGGCAACTAATTCCTGCTCCTCGATTTTGTAGGAAGAAACAGAGGAATAAAATATGGGAACTTTTTTATAAACCATACTAGATTCCCCATAGGCAGTCTTCGATGTAGATGTATCTACAAATTGCAACCCATATAGGGAAATCCCAACTATAATCAAATTCCAAACTGCGTGGCTAATCACTCCTGCAAAGAAGTTCTTCGTATAAATAACCCAGCTTAAAATCAATCCTCCGATAAATTGAACGAAGAAAAAAGGAAGGGTGTGCAAAAAATTTAGTTCCTCTGCTGAATAGTGAACGGAACCAAATACAATGGCACTTAGCAAAATTGATACATTAAGTACGCTCTCAATGGTTGTGTAATGATAAATTAGATACACTGCATAGGTCAGTAAAATCAGGATGACAAGAATCCAATGGAAATTGAAAAAAAACAAAGCACCTACACCCAATATTAAAAACAAGCCCCGTACGACTTTACTTTTACTTAAAAAGCCTCTAAATAGAATTTCCTCAAAAATTGGGGCAATTACCATGGGAGCTAAAAAGAATTTTAAGAAGAAAGTCCCCGAGCTTTCAAATCGAGATTTACTGTAAGGAAGAGTTAAATCAAAATACAAGATCACAAATAGAGAAGTGAAGAGTAAAAGTACCCCACTTACAATCATCCAGTTCTTTTTGTCAACGATCACTTGCATTCTACTTCGCATGAGTC
>CAYZUJ010000200.1:797-1956 GCA_964481375.1 uncultured Neisseria sp.
CAACTCCACCTTCTCCACAGGCGACAATTGCTTTGGCACAATTACTGTCAATATTATCACCCAGTTCGTCCAAAACTGACTCTAATACTTTTTGAAAGATAATACCAATACAAATCCAGCAAGTTTGAGTCCTTGCGTTTGAGGCTGTGGCAGTTTTTGCATTGGGGACTAGGTAATTAAATCCTTCTAGTGTTACACCAGTACTAGTCTTAATGTCAAAATTGAGAAGACCATCTTTATCTTGAGACAAATTGAACACCTCAATAAATTCGCCTGTAACACTATTGGTAGTTTGAAAAGAATCATCCACCACACGCAAATTCTCAAAAGAGCCCTCCTTCAAATTCAATGAGGATTCGACAAAATTAAACTCTCCGGTTTTTGACTCATCCAAAAATTTCGAGATCGTGCCCTGGGAATTTTTGTTGAAAACATAGGTTTTGTTTTCAAATTTTAAAACACCCAGATTTTCTGATTTTAAAGTCAGCGTTAAATCATCTTCTATTGATTCACTTTCCTTTTCGACTATAGAACAAGAAGAAAAAAAAGTGATCAGAATTCCGAGAACTAAAAAGTTTAAATTTTTCATGGCTTATTTTTTTAGTGAAAAAGATGGTTAAAAAATTCTCCTCGTGGTGAACATGAACTAAACCTATTTGTTTCCCGCCAAATTAGCAAATAAAAATGCATAAATTAATTTTATAAAATCATACCTAATTATAATTCAATTCATTTTTTTACATTTTTTATTAAAATATAATAATTTAAAGTGAATTCTTTGATTTATAAACAGATAGTACCAAGTAGCCTTCCTGAATTCAACATTTCAAAGAACAAACAAAAAAATCCCCTACAATTTGCAGGGGATTGAGTGCAATTTTGGAAGGATTGACGTTTCTGAGAAGAAAATACCTTCGAGGTTTTAGAAACCTCAGAGGTGGTTAAAGACCTTCGGGGTTTTAGAAACCTCAAAGGTCATCAAATCAGCTCTACACTGCGTTTCACGAAGGCAGTCAGGTCTTTGCCGGTGAGCAAGCCTTGGGAAAGAAGGGCCAAATCAAAGGCTTGCTTGGCGAGCTTCACTTGAGTCTCCTCATTTTCTGCCTTGAGGATCTTGTCGACCAAGGGGTGGTTGCCATTGATGGCTACCTTGTAGCTA
>CAYZUJ010000201.1:0-521 GCA_964481375.1 uncultured Neisseria sp.
CGTACAAATACATTTTTTGTATACACTAGTGTATACAAAAAATGTATTTGTACGCGACAAAAATAGTCTATCTTCCAGGTTACTATTGACAAATTACTTAATTTATGCTATATTTGTCTAGATTAGTCTATACAAAAATTAATTTATGGACGAAAATTTTACACCTGAAAAACCCAAAGAAATCATCCGGGTCTCCATTTCAGAAGCGGCAAAATTATTTGGAGTTAACTCACAAACTATTCGTCGTGCAATCACTGCCAAAGAAGTGACTTATATTGTAGTGGCAGGTAGATACAAATTAAACTTTGAGAGCCTGGTTAAATGGTCTCAACGACATACTACCATTAAAAATAAACTTGAAAACAAAGGCATCGGCCAATTTATAGGAAACTGGCGGATCAAAAATCCGTTGTACTCCCCCAACCCCAAAACAGTTATTACCAAGGACTCAGCGGTGAAAAAAGAAACTGCCGAAGAAAATTCTTCAGAAAAAACCTCCGTCTAAACGGAGGTTTTTTCTA
>CAYZUJ010000201.1:532-1952 GCA_964481375.1 uncultured Neisseria sp.
TCCGATATATAATACATGTAGTTGTTTCAGCATAATACTATGTATATTTTTCTTAAAAATCATTATCACAAACGATATCACGGCGTCTACCAGCATGCAAAAAAATTATTTATTTTTGACTTGGCGCTGCTTGGATTGGCTCTTATCATGATGGGAAGCAGCACTTTTTTATTTTTTTGGAAACCGACATTAACAGCCCTCATAGACATATCCATATCCTTGGGAATGGATAGAATAAAAAGCGGCGAGCAAGTGCGCCTAACCGTGGATTACACCAATCATAGCAAACAAAATTTAAAAGATGTGTCGTTAGGTCTACGCCTGCCTAAAGGATTTATTGTTGATCGTACTCAAACATCTGCAGATATATTTTCAAATGAATCAACATTTTCTTCATTAAAAGAAATTGCGGCCGGCGCTTCTGGGCAAGTAGATATACACGGTCAATTTTGGACAGAACCAAAAACAGAAGTTCATTTTATTGCAAACCTTTCTTATAGACCAGAAAATAAAAAGGGGCGGGAACAAAAACTATCTTCACTGATCTCCAGTATATTTAGCAGTGTTTTGACTGATACGTTTGAAGCCTCGCCAACAGCTTTTGCTAACGCCGCGATACCGTTTACATACACCCTTCAAAACACCAGCAACCGCACAATACATAACATATCTCTCAGACATACTCTGGGCGAAAATGCTATCGCAGAAAATGACCTGTCCAATATTTCGTTACCTGCGGGCACCACCAAAGTAATTACCGGAAAAATTATCGCACCAAATAAATCAGGCACATATACCTACACTATTACACCGCTTATTACCGCAAACAACTCCCCTATCGCTCAATCCGCTACAACATACAAACTTGAAGTACAGTCACCGCAGATAATTTCCAGCGCCCAAATCATAAACCGCTCTGCCTTTGCTGAACCCGGCCAAATATTACCGGTTGAAATTATCTGGCAAAATAAAAGTAATTTTCCACTCAGCAACCTTACTCTGCATTTAAAATCCAACTTAAACGGAGTAATAGATTGGAAAAAAACAGCTATTGAAAATGGTGCCAAAACTGAAGCCAACAGCTTGTACTTTGACAGTAGTTCCAGAACGAGTCTTAGCAGTGGCAACCCACAAAACAGCGACAGATTTACTATCAACCTATATTTACTTCCAACATTTGGTATAACAAAAACAGAAAATCCAACGCTTGAAATTTATCCGGTATTGCAGGCAGGTAACAGCGAAAATACCGCCGAAAACTTTAGCCAGGAAGGCAGCCGCACCGGCATACCGTTAGCTACTGAAGTAAAATTTAAATCTGTAGAAGCTCGCTACTATACAGCTGAGGGTGACCAACTTGGAAGAGGCCCTCTGCCACCACAAGTGGGTAAGACAACTAAATATTGGATTTTTATACATA
>CAYZUJ010000202.1:0-1942 GCA_964481375.1 uncultured Neisseria sp.
GTTCTTTTATTGCATGAGCTACGCCCGCAGCTTGAAGAGCATTATTACCTACAGGACCTACAATGCTCATTATATTAAGTTCTGGGGCACTCATATGAGAGACCATTTGCCGGCCACTAGAATGAGATTCTGCTTTTGCTAAAGCACTGTAAAAAAACATTTCATTTGTTATACCACGTGCTAGCATTAAAGCTTTATCACGATAGTGGCAATGTAGCCAATCAGATTTTTGCAGTAATGGTGCTAAAATTACGCTACCTTCGTGTCCTTTACTAGAAGCTAGAAAGTTTGCTTCTCCGCTATTGACTAATTCAGATTCAATTAAATCAGATTCTCGCGAAGCTAGCATATATTGATAAAGGTCAATAAAAGTTGCTTTATTTAAATTTTCCATAATTTTAGTTTTTAATATAAATTTCTAAAAAAATAATAATGCAGGATTATACACAGTTTTTAGTTAAAAAAAAGAGGTTTTTTATTAAATTAAATGTTATTTTTTATTTGAAATGTTATAATTAAATTAAGTAATTTATTATAACTTTAACTTAATGAAAATACATTATCAAATTTTACCACATGACTATTAATTTGGCAATAAAATTATTTTGTTTATTTATCATATATAAAAAATGTTTTTATGTTTGGAAAAATTTCGTTTACTGCGGTTACAATATATTTAAACATAATTTGAGTAATCTGATCCCTTATTTCTTCTAAATTATCTTCTTTAAAAGAATTAATATTATACAATTTTAATATATTGATATATTCTGGTGTGTTAATTAATTGATTTTGTATATTAACATGATAATAAGTAATTCTAAATAATTTTGATAGATTCTTGTGTTTTTTTAGTTCTAATTCACATATATTAAATACATTATATAACAAACTACCTTGTTCCATGGTTATATGTGTATTAAAATATTGTAATTTTTCGTATTCGTTTTTTATATCATTTAAATCTTTATGTTTAAAATATTCTGGAGTTGTATCACTTAAAAAAGCATCAATAACTTTTTTTACTCCAATTTGAGTTTTAATAAATTCACATTCTAATATTTCATCATTTACGAATCTAATGCTAATACCGGCATTAGTATGGTCACTATTCATAATATTTCTTAACATTGCTATTTCAGAAGATGATAATCTATAAGAAAAAAAACTTTTTAGTTCCGGATTTTTAATTACAAGATCTTTATTTGATCTACCCAAATAATTCAACAAAACAATAACATTTGCCCATCTTTTTTGTGGCCATCTGCGACCACTATATACATATGAAGAAAATATATTAGGGTTTGCTAATTTATTCATTATAAACATATGAAGAAAATATATTAGGGTTTGCTAATTTATTCATTATAAATTTACTTTTCATTTTTTGAATTAGGAATATTGAAAAAATTTTTAAAATATACTTAAGTCAAATCATTGGGTGAAATTGGTTTTGTTGCAAAGTAGCCATCTTTTCTAAGTGTTTGATAAACC
The DNA here is from genome assembly GCA_964481375.1 of uncultured Neisseria sp. Classification (GTDB taxonomy): domain Bacteria; phylum Pseudomonadota; class Gammaproteobacteria; order Burkholderiales; family UBA11063; genus Aquella. The sequence continues at coordinate 1,495 of CAYZUJ010000202.1, forward strand.
ATAGTTTTTTTGGTTAACTAACGATAACTTAAAACATAAGATAAAAACCAAAGAACTGCGGTAATAATTACTGTTTTAGAAAATTATCTGCTACTAAAATCCATATAGCCCTTTTACTCAAGGTTATTTTTAAGGAAACTATTTTAACAAAATTTACATGTTACTAGAGTTTTATTTTAATTTTACGACATAGCCTTAAGCGTTAATAAATATAATTAATTTTATATGACAAAATTTGGTATATAATAATGGTCATATACCAGAATAAATTAAAATAATAATTTTATTATAAGCTAGTACTTATAAAAGATTTAATATAGATAATAAATAATTATTGTGCATAATTATAAAAATCTTTTATTTAAATAATTTGCTGTTATAGGAATAAGTAAAATGGAATATAAAACATTGACTAATATAATTTATGATGTAAAATTATTTATAAAAA
>CAYZUJ010000203.1:0-733 GCA_964481375.1 uncultured Neisseria sp.
AACTCCTTCTTGCAAATTTTGCTGCGGACGATCGCGGCGAGGATATCTGGGTGCTCTTGCCCCTCGATCACGGCCAAAAACTTATGGTATTTGTTCAAATTTCTAAAGGCTATTTCCAAGTGTCTGCCCCATTCGCAGAAGCCAAAAAAGTTTCAGCGGAGCGTGCAGTCTCGGCGAACTTTTCATTTTTTGGCATCGGCCGAGACAGCGATTGGTGGTACGTGAAACACGTCGCTAACGTCGACAACCTGAAGCTTGTCGACGTAAGCGACATGCTTCACTCTGCTGCGAAGCTCGCAGTTGGGCTCGCGTCCGAACTCGGACAGCGGAAAAATCTTGTCCATTAACAAATAACTAGTTAACATGTCCGACACTCCGAATTTTTGTAGTGCGTGCGGTCTCAGGCTCGCATCCGAGGACCGCTTTTGCTCCGCTTGTGGATACAAGGTTCGAGTTATCTCGTCTGTACCGAATCCCGAAACAGGGATTGAGTACAGGTTTAATCTGAAAAAGTTCGACGACGACGACACCAATTGGCTTATTTCAAACTCGTTAAAAAACCAAACGATTACCAGCGACCTCTTAGTGAGGTTTGCATCGTCGGAGAATGAATTGATTCGAGAGGCTGTCGCGGCAAATGCTAACGCGCCCGAATCAACACTCTCGAGACTATTTCACGACGAAGACGATGGTGTCCGATATTGCGTTGCCCTAAACCCAAGCACTCCTGTCG
>CAYZUJ010000203.1:743-1926 GCA_964481375.1 uncultured Neisseria sp.
GTGCTTCCGGAACCTTTGCAATCGAAACTTTGGGCATTGGCTAATGACTCAAGCGTTTTGGATTCGGTCCTTTGGCACCTGGCTGGAAATCCGAGCATCGTCGCCGAAATGGGCAACAAAATCGCACAAACGAAAGATCTTGAGACTCTGAAACGGCTGGCAAAAAATCCGGCTGCGCCAACCAAGTTCCTCGTGAAATGTCTCGAGAGCGATTCCGAAGAGTTGAGATATGCCTCTTCCTCAAACTCAATTACGCCAATTTCTGAATTGCAGCGCCTTTCGCAGGACGTTTTCGTAAGGAAAGGGGTTAGTGCGAATGTCCAGACACCAACCCACATTCTAGAAACCCTGGCGAAAGATCCGGATTGTCACTCGGATTTAGCAGGTAACCAAAATGTTCCCGCTACAGTCCTTGAAGGACTGTTTGGCATTGCCAATAACGTTGACGCCGACTTGGTGAACTTCCGACTAGCGTGCAATCCCTCAACGCCCGCCCATGTGCTCCAACAGATACCTACACAAGACAAATCACTAACCCATTGGGTTGCTCAAAATCCAAGAATACCAGAAAAACTGATTGAACAGCTATCGGTAAGCAAGGTCACATCGGACAGGGCGGGGGTCGCCAAAAATACTTCAACTTCAATAGAAGTTTTGGATCGCCTGGCGACTGACGAAGAGATGGACGTATGCCTCAGTGTGGTTGTTAACCCACGATTCGCGACTCGTTTGAATCTCTACCTCAAACAGTTACACAATCAACAGAACTGGGTTTGGCGCGGCGTTTAGGCCGGCGAACAATCGTAATTGCCAATTATTCACAACTTGGCGGTGACAAGATTCTTGTCTTTGTCAAGTGACCTCAACCTTGGCGAACGCCCTGCGCCAGTTGTTCGCACTTTTTGCAGTTTTGACTAGGCTCCTGACATGTGGATTGCGTACCCAGTAATTATCATTGGGAAACCGAGCAAACAGTGCTGGAAACGCGCCGAGGTAGATTTCTTCAGGGGCGCGCCGGACGTCAGTAGATCTTTTTCAGTCTATGGGCGACCTGGAAGGAAAGTCGCGACAAGTTATCGCCTAGTCGAGCCTTCCACAACTGTCCTTGACGGCTATTTGTTTTCGGTTCGCGGATTGGGCGCCGTCGCCATAATCAAATTTGCCGACGATGCCCCAAAGGGAC
>CAYZUJ010000204.1:0-1923 GCA_964481375.1 uncultured Neisseria sp.
GGTCTTTGGCTTTGAATTAATTTGAAATCTTATGCAGGGTTTTCTCAAATTAAAATACAACTTATACAAAATAAATTATTGATTTCCTTGTTAATAAATGGCTACTCGCTTGTTTTGCTCGTTAAAGAAGAATAAAATTATTAAACTATGGATCTATGAATCCTTGTAAACATATGCCTATTTTCTTTTTACCTCAACATCAATTTCCTCTAAATCCAAGTAACTTATACTGCTGTATTTACAGTACCATTATCTTACTCGCCAAATTATTATGTTATAAAATTGTTGGTGATTAAAAAATCCATAAATCTAGCACCCTGTTTGTATTAAGAGAAAATATTTTGTTCCTTTTACGTTAGTATTTGTATCAAGGTCACCTATTATATTCATTACTAAAATCTTGCAAAGAAATTACTTTTTTCATTAGAATTTTACTAGAGAATATTTTTATGTACTCTTTAAAAAAAATTTTTTTATAGAGGTTAACTGCTTTATTAGAAGTATTTACTATAAGAAAAAAATTTTTTACACGATAAAAATTAGCCATAATTTTTAAACTATGCTCAGTTAAAATAAAGCCATACCCTTTGCCTTGATGTTTAGAATCAATTCCAACCGAATATAACCAAATTTTTTTAATATAAAAAGGGTATACTACTCTATATACAGCATAGCCACATGGCTTTCCATTTTCACTCAGAATAAATGAAGCAGGTGATTTATAAACTAAGTTAATAAGCTTAGGGTCATCCTCATTAAATAATGATTTTGCTGTTTTTAATATGTATTCTTTTTCTACAATAGTGCTGGCCTGGAAAATCCTTAAAGAATCTACTTCATAACTTGGGATATTTACCGTAGGTGCTTTTAGTCCTGAAATTTTAATATAAAAATCGTTAATTTTATTCTCAACATAATAAAAAACTAGCTTTAGGCTCTTATAAAAAAAGTTCATAATGCTTCTAATAATAATCTTTTACTTAAATATTTACTAGTTTTAACTGGCAGAGACTTTAAGGTGTATGCCACCATAGAAGCAAGAATGCCTTCTCTAGCGACTGGATTAATATAATGATTACTGATAAACAATGTCTGATGAATATTAGTAACAGGCTGCCATTTTTTTTTAAATTCAATCAAGCTATGATGATTTTTTGGTGAAGTGCCAAAATCAAATATTCTAGCTCCTTGATTAAATGCATTTTCTATAGCTTTATTAAATAATAAATAGTTACAATAGTATTTTGAGCTTTCGTGGTCTTGAATTGATCCACCAGTATAATATATATGATGTCCGTTAAACTTGAAAATTATTATAGCGCTTATAAACTCATTATTATATTTACCTAGATAAATATCATAATTATCTTTTGGGACTAAATTGTAAATATTTATTAAAAATTCTTCTGGATAAACTGGCGCCCCATGTTTTAGCTTAGAATAGGAAATTAATCTAGCTAAGTGCTCAAATGTTTCTAGATTTTTATCTGTAATTATTTCAAAAATACTAGTTGCTTTATTAACCTTTCTTCTAACATTTGAACTTAAACTAGATAAATAATTATTATATGAAGCAAATTTATTTAACTCTATACAATTAGAGAGGTTTTCCGAACGATAGAATGAGGTACTATTTAACCTATCCTTACTAAATGATTCAACTCCTTTTAATTCTATATAATTAAACTTACTGGATAATTCGTTTATTTTATTTAATGCCAAATGTAAATATTTTTTTTCAATAGTTAATAAAGGAACTTGGTGAGACAAAGGTAAAGATATTAAGCGCTTTCCTTTCACAAAGCTAGAAACTTGGCAAAAAGCTATCGCTCCTTTTATTTTTTTATTTTCATATATTGTTAAATAGTTAAGCTCTAAATTGAAAGTTTTTTTTAATACATTATGCCATTCTAGCTTATTATA
>CAYZUJ010000205.1:0-1917 GCA_964481375.1 uncultured Neisseria sp.
TTCGTGAGGGTGGTAGAACTGTTGGCGCTGGCGTTGTTGCTAAAATTCTAGCATAACTTTTAAGGAATTATGGAATCATGCAAAATCCTAAACAAACTCAAAAGCAGAATATCCGTATCCGCCTAAAAGGATATGATCACGTTCTAATCGACAAATCTGCAGAAGAAATTGTCGAAACTGCAAAAAGAACAGGTGCTATGGTAAAGGGACCTATTCCCTTACCTACTAAAAAAGAGCGTTTTGATATTCTTCGGTCTCCGCATGTAAACAAAACTTCACGTGAACAGTTAGAAATTAGAACTCATTTACGCATAATGGAGATTGTTGAGCCATCTGATAGAACAATTGATGCATTAATGAAGCTTGATTTACCTGCTGGAGTTGATGTTGAAATTAAATTACAATAATATTGTAATTAAAAATCGTTTATTTGAGCTACACTATTGTGTAGCTTTTTTTATTAAATAAATACAGCTCTTTTAATATAAAAGCATTTATATGTATTTTATATAAAGTGTAACCGGAAACAATAAATGGCACCTTTTCAGCAGAATTATTTGGCATCCTAATATACATTACCTATGACTAGACATTCCCTAGAGGCTTCGATTATTTCTTTTGAAATGAAAGACAGTTGATTAACTTTCATTATTCTAAGAGCTTGCTTTAATAAGCGATTAATTAAACGGAAATTACCCTGCGTAATACGTGTAACTGCAGCAATTGCTTCATAATCCATAAAATCAATTAATTTTACTTCAATATCTAATGTCTGACAATGGTGCTGGATAATAAATGCAACTTCCTCATGTGTTAATGGTTTAAATGCATGAACAAAACCAATTCTTGAATAGAGCTGTGGAAATCGTATTAAACGCTTCTCAATACCCGGCATACCAATAAATATAACAGCCATTCTCTCTGAAGGATCTTTTTTACTAGATAATCTATCATAGATATCACGAATATGCTCTAACCATCGTAGTTGCAGTCTATCTGTTTCATCAATAATTAATAACTCAACATAATTTTTACTAGGGGAGAATCTTACTATAGAGTCATTACACTCAATGCGTAATTCTTTTTCTTTAAGCTCATTAAATCTATATAATAGTGATGATATTTGTTGTTGAATAGTTTTGATTGAACTGATCACCTCTGGTACGTAAATTACTGTATTCAATTGTACAATATCAGAAATTGGATCTATACCATATACGCCATCTGGCTGATTATCTGCTCTATCAACTTCTGGTTCAATTTTACCCCACTTTGCAAATTGAATCGCTGACATACTTTTACCTACACCAGCCGGTCCATAACAAAGTCCCATGTATTTCTCTTTTATGCAAGCCTTACAAAATTCTGCAAACCTTTTGTATTCTTTGGTAATAATAAAGTCATTCATCATTTTCATACAATTTTAAATGCGTTTTTTTAGTTACTTGTTCTAGTTTATTTTCTGTAATAGAATTTGTTTTTATACCTAAAACAGCATCTACCAAAGATAAGCGTTGATTAATTTCCTTATTTAGAGTTCTCCTACGAGTATTTCTTGCGGCTTGAATATCTTTTAAGCTCACTAATTGTTCATCTAACGCTTGGCAAATTGGTTGACATAAGTATCTATTTTTATAAAATATTCTAATACTAGTAATATCAGATGGGTCGTAACGAATAACTACAGGCTCACCAATATAGTCAGCTAGTATTGGATCAATATAATGTAGCCCCTGAAATTTAATACCGTCTCGTTGAATCATTCTAGATTTAGCAACTGTTAGAAGCAATAAATCCAATTGATCAATTGAATCTGGCATACGTGGCAAAAATCCATCATGTTCCCATTTTTCTTTTGGTGTCATACTGATACTCTGGTGCACTCGCTGATTATATTCTATAATAAATTTTCTAATG
>CAYZUJ010000206.1:0-1911 GCA_964481375.1 uncultured Neisseria sp.
TCCCGGGCTTGACCCGGGATCACAAAACTACCTTGAGGTTGTGACCGCTTTAAGGTGGATCCTGAATCAAGTTCAGGATGACTACCGCGGAATAAAACCTAAAGCCAACCTATACAACACAATAAATTTGACAAAACTGCTTTTTCTATGATATTCCTATGCCCTGAAATAATGCCTCTGTGGTGGAATGGTAGACACGACAGACTCAAAATCTGTTGCCTGCAAAGGTGTGCCGGTTCAAGTCCGGCCGGAGGTACCAAAACTTAGTGCATGTTTAGCGCTTTTTCATACACTTTATAAAAATGCTGCATTATTCCAGATGTTTCATTGATAATAAACTCCCTAAAACCAGCATCACATCATTATTGACAAATATTTAGCGTTATGTATCATTTTTTTACGTACTAAAGCATGGTGCAAGTAGTACATAAGTAAAATTTGGAGAAATAATTATGGCTAAACACACAACAATAGGTGGACAAATTACTGTAGGAACAGGGGGGGCAATCGCTATTCATCCTGGTTATTCTGTAACACTTTCACAAGGCCTTAATGGACCAATCGTTATTACTAATGGACATGGTATAAATCTTCAAGGGCCTATGGATCCTTGCACTATAACTTCTTTTGATGATCATTTTGATGTAGTTCCACTGGCAGGAGATCAACACGGTGTAGATATAGAAGTGTAATTCTGTTACTAATCCCTAAATATTTTCTAACTCTCTAGAAACAAGCTTTCTAGAGAGTTTTTTTATCAAGAACTTTCCTTACTAATAAATAGGTAACTATAAAAGAAAAAACACGCTCCTATGGTGATAAAAGCGTCTGCTAGATTGAATGCCGGAAAAGAGAACCAGCCATAATTGACATGTATAAAATCAAATACTGCGCCTCTATATATCCTGTCAGCTAGGTTTCCTAGCGCCCCGCCTATTATTAAAATTATACCTATTTTGGCGATGAACTCTTTAGTGGTCCACAATAAATATATAATATAAACAATGATCGCGCTATTAAGCACCAAAAATATGTAATTACTATACTGAAAATACTCGCGAAATAATCCAAAACTAATACCGTAGTTCCAGGTATAAATAATATCGAGAAATGGCCAAACCTCAACCATATATCCAGGTTGAGTTTTTAAATAATGAACTAAAAATTCCTTAGAAGCCTGGTCAAGACAAACCAAAACTAGTATCGCAATCGCAGTAACTATAATATTTTTAAGACTCATCAATACTAAAAGAGTTTACCAAGACCATGCATCTGCTGCTTGAAGGAATTAAACTTGGACAATTTAGCGCCAGCTAATTTAATTGATGGCGTAGATTTAAACTCAAGCGGATTCACTTGCTTATCATTAACTCTGATCTCATAATGCAAGTGTGGACCTGTAGCATGTCCAGTACTACCAACATATGCTATGACATCACCTTGCTTAACTTTAGCTCCCTCTTTTAGCCCTGCAGCAAATTTGGAAGCATGACCATATGCTTTACAATTACGAATTTACCATATCCATTCTTCCAGCCAGCAAATTTTACCACCCCATCACCTGCTGCATATATAGGAGTACCATTTGATGCAGAAAAATCTACCCCTTTATGCATACGACCATACCCCAGTATAGGGTGCTTCTTTCTATAGCCATAATGGGAAGAAACTCTTACAACATCAACCGGAGTTTTAAGCAATGAACTTTTTATACTTTGCCCCTCTTCCGAGAAGAATTGGATATCAGCTTCTTTGCCAGTTGGTGAATATAAGTAGATGTTATAATCAACACCTGATGCCTTTAGTGATGCGTATAATATTTTACCATGATGCGAAAATTCATTTTCTTCAGTAACAAATTTCTCAGTCACTACTGATATAGTGTCACAATGCTGAATTTGACTTTGAAAG
>CAYZUJ010000207.1:0-1895 GCA_964481375.1 uncultured Neisseria sp.
CACTATGATGGTTACATCAGTCGAGGAACAAAAAGATGGATCTGCCATTATCAACCTTGAGTTTTCTGAAGAACAGCGTAACATGTTGTTTGATGTATTTATTCGTGAAGCGATGATTGAAGGACTCAAGAGTGTAGATAGTAAATCAGAGAAGTTCTCTGAAGAGCTATCAATTAAACGGCAAGTCATCGACCAAACTCGAGTTGTATTAGAGTGTATTTCTCACTGGGAAACTAGTGATGATTATGATTGGTCACCCAACGTAGCAAATGAAGTTCAATTGTTAAGGGAACTGATGGCTAGGCTAAAATAGGGAGTACCTATGACTAAACTAGCAGCAATTTTACTCTCATTATTACTTTCATCCTCAGTTATGGCTGAAGATAAATTAGCAAAGATTAGAATCGGTAAGTTTATTGAAGAGACTTATAAAGTTTCTGTGGCTTCTAGTATAGTTGACACGGTAATGGAAGTTTCTAAACGTAAAAGTATCGATCCTACTCTAGTATTTGCTATCATCGCAGTAGAGTCAGGTTTCAATCCTAAAGCCAAGAACCCTTCTGGGGCACGAGGTTTGATGCAGGTATTGACACCGATGCATTGTCAAAAGTTTGACCGTAAGCAATGCGTGACCCAAGCACACGACATAGAGAAGAACATTGAAGTAGGTACTGATATCTTAATCGATTTCAATATGAACCTTCACCGTTACTCTGGTGGTGCTGCTAACTACAGGCAGAAAGTAATAAACAAACAGAGAGTATTCAAGAAACTTTACATGGAGAATATCTAATGAGTATAAGACATAGAGTGCATCCTGACATCAGTAATCCATCATGGCGTTATGTGCCATCTGAGAAGACAAATCTTAAACAGAGATTTGAGGATCACGGTCATAAGTATCAAGATTCTTTGTATGATAAGAAGTGGGACTTTAGTGGACTTGAACATTGGGCTTACATTATTAATCACCGTGAGGATGTAGCTCATGGATGATATACTTAAAGACTATCAAGATCTATTCTTTGTACCAGGAGCAGCACTTCTTATTAAAGATGCAACGGATAACGAAACCCTTGATAATATCGTAGAGTTTGTTACTCGGGTAAAAGAATCTAATTGTCATGAAAATAGCTAATTCCTGCATGGTGCAGGTTTACAGACTATAAACTAATGGAGTATTAATGTTTAATTTATTCAAAACAGAAACAAAGAGTTTCGATGAGATGTTCAGTATGTTCGACAAGCAATTTGGTGTTTCAATTGCAAAGATGCGTAAAGATTTCGAACTACTAAGCGAAGCAATCGAAGCACAGATCGAAGAAGCGAAGACTGTTCAGCCTATCGTTACTCAATCTGATGATGCTGTGACAGTTACTTTTAGATCGCCTAATGTAACTACAACTGTTACAGCCTCTAAAGGTAATCTACCTGAGGTGCTCAAGCAGTTCGGTTTAGAGATGCCTACTATGGCGAAAGCTAAGAAGCCTGTAGCAAAGAAGACTGCTAAGTCAACTAAGTAGTAAACATAGTCCATTCTTCGGAGTGGGCTATAATTTATTTCTTGGAGAAAGCATGAAACATAAACACCATATAGTTCCTAAACATGCTGGAGGAACTGATGATCCAACTAACATAATAGAACTAACAGTAGAAGAGCACGCAGAAGCACATAGAATACTGTACGAAAAATACGGAAGAAAAGGAGACTTCTGGGCATGGCAAGGACTTTCTGGTAGAATAGGAAAGGATGAGATTATGAGACAGATCTTATCCGAAAACGGAAAGAAGTCATGCTCTCCAGGCGGTTACATAGCAGAAGTCGGACGATATAAAGGTGGACAAACTAACAAAGCGTCAGGACATATGAGCAATCTTGGTAAACAAATTACCTC
>CAYZUJ010000208.1:0-694 GCA_964481375.1 uncultured Neisseria sp.
GACCAAATTTGAATATGGTAGGTAAAAGTATTATGAGAATAGATAAAGATATTGCCGTAAATGATAATTTAAAACGTCCGGTAAATTATAACTGCTATAATTTAAACCTAGAAGAAATATGCTGTATTAGTAAGTTAGCAGAAGAAGCCCTAAAAAAATTTGATAATGTGAATTCTCAGGAATTTCTGAGCGAATATCATAGTTTTACTGAAAAATTACCACTAAATCTTAGAACTTTTATAAAATCTTTAAAACACAAACCCTATGACTATATTTTAATCAATAATTTACCATTAAAAGATGAACTTTTAGAGGATACACCGATACACTGGAATGTTCCAAAAGGAGAATATACTAAACTTTTTCAGTTTATTAACTTTATTATCACCAGTACTTTAGGTTATCTATATAGCTGGAGAACTCAACAAAATGGATCTATGGTGGCTGATGTTCTACCAATTAAAGGTTTTGAATATTATCAACAAGGATTTGGATCAGTTGCCGGCCTCACTTTTCATACAGAAGATCCTTTCCATATAGCTGCTGCTGATTTTATTTCACTTATGTGTATGCGTAATTTGACAAATACGGCTACTACTCTTTTTCCTGTTAATCTTACTGCAATACCGAATCATATAAAGAGGGAATTATTTAAAGTACAATTTGAAATTATTCCCGATGAATCTCACACCAA
>CAYZUJ010000208.1:704-1890 GCA_964481375.1 uncultured Neisseria sp.
TAATTTTGTGAGAATTTTAGAATTATTCGACAAAGAATTTAATCAAGTTAAAAAGATTGCAATATTATACGGAACATGTGAAAACCCTTATTTGAGAATTGATCCTGAGATTATTTTGTCATCTAAGCTCAGCCAGGAAGCGAAAATAGCATACGACTATATCTGTCAAGCAATTCAGCGTTCTAAAATTGAGGTTTCCCTCGTTCAAGGACAGATTATCATTATTAACAATCATCGTTTAGCTAATGGACGCAAGCCATTAAAAGCTGAGTATAACGGTAAAGATAGATGGTTAGAAAGAGTACTTGTATTAGAAGACATAAGAAAAACCATAAACTATCGTACTTCAGAATCTAGTAACGTTATTATCAGGTAATAAGATGTTATACGCATTGTATGCCGCTATTGCTAACTCTAGCATTGGAATAATTAGTTATAATGGATTTTCAATGTTAGATTTTTACCAAATAGCAGTCTTTAAAAGCCTGATTGCTTTTATAATAATATCATTAATTTGCTTAATTAATAAAAAAAATAGAAATCAGATATATGAATTGTATAGCAAAAAATACCAAATCGCTTTTCTTGCATTTTGGGGAATATTTATACTTTATTTTTTTGAAACTAAAGCTTTTAGCATGAGTCCGCTAGCTCTAGTATCGTTTATTGTTTATGGTTCCGGTATTATTACTATTTTTCTTGGCTATTTTTTACTAAATGAAGAAATTACATTAAAAAAAATTATTGGTGTTTTAGCTATAATTTCGGGTGCCGTTTTGATCGTTAATAAGCTACCGGATTACCATAATATAACGGGCATAGTGTATGCAGCAATAGGAGGTATCGGTTATTCAATATTTTTAGTTTTTTGCCGTAAATTTAAAATTGAAACAAATATTGGGTTTTTATGGTGGTTAATAGGTTTTGGCACGGTATTTTTATTGATACCGACTGGCATAACTAACATAAAACTTAGTTTACCTAACGCCGGGTTTTTACATTTAGTATTTTTAGCAGTAGTGCCAACTATAGGAGGATTCTATTTTACCTCTAAAGCACTTAATAATACTGAAGCTAGTAAAGTGCAAATAATTGAAATGAGCGATCCTTTTTTTACAACGGTAGGAGCATTTGTGTTTTTTGGACAGACTATAGGCTTATATGAGTTGATAGGAGGAGTATGTAT
>CAYZUJ010000209.1:0-961 GCA_964481375.1 uncultured Neisseria sp.
TAATAATTTTTTGAGCATAGTTTGTGTTATACATAACAATAATAAAAAACACTAAGAATATCACAATAAAAGTTATGAATATCCTCTTTTCAAGGTAAGCAATATTGTTCCATTGATCTGTTACATTAGTTGTAATTTCGACAATACCGTCTACGCTAAATTCTCCGTTTTCAGAATCAATAATAGGAATATAAGTAATTATAAAAGATGTTTCATACTCTAGGCCGTCCTGATCAGTAAGAATTGCTCTTGAAATTAGCATATTTCTGGTTTTCCCCCTCATAGCTTCCATTAACGGGTTTTTAGCAAAATATGAAGATAAGAAGTATTTATCCATAAGTAGAATAAATTTATTATATAAATAAGCACTCTCATTTAATTTAACATTTAAAAATTCGTTAGATTCGCTTTCGATAAATTTTCTTCCGTTCTTATCGTATAAAGATATATTACTCTTCAATTCTTCAAAAAATTGAGACGACTTTTGAGCAAATTGAATAAAATCCGGATCGGTCATTAATGATTCAAAGTCCTGGTTTTTTAGCTTAACTATAGCACTTTTATTGTGAGCCCATATTTTATGTTTGTATATTTCAGCGATTCTAGCGTTCTGATTAGAAATTTGTTTAATAACCACTTCTTCTATCATGAAGTATCTATATAGTACTATATTTGCTATTATATTTAAAAATAACCCAATAAATGATAGTCTAATTATATGTTTATTCTGTATCATTTAACGTTAAATCTATAGTGTACTATTGTTGATTATGATTATTTTAGCATGTTAAGGATATCAGAGTACTATTAATAGCTCTAGATTTAAAAAACAATACCCAAAAAAAATTCCTAGAAATATCTGGACAGTTGCAAACTAGTTTTGTTTAGCTAAAAAATAATTTTTAAATTGACTGTTGAGCTATATTGACATATACAAAGCTAGTACTCTGTAATCAGGTGT
>CAYZUJ010000209.1:971-1882 GCA_964481375.1 uncultured Neisseria sp.
TGTAGCTTAAATTAGGCGTTTTTTAAAAATTTTACAGAAGATTTACTCCAATATGAGTGTATTAAAAATCTTTACAGATTATCGGCATTTGCAAATCTTTATTTTAGCAATTTTTAGCGCCATGCCGCTGGGTATATTATATAGAGTTATTTCAGCGTGGTTAACAGAAGAACAAATTGCTCTTGCAGTAATAACTACCTTTTCAATATCTAAAGTATTTTATTCATTAAAATTCTTGTGGGCTCCTATTATTGATCAGATAACGATCCCGATATTAGGAAAAATTGGCCATAGAAAAAGTTGGATGATTCTCTGTGCAGGGGCCTTAGCCCTTATTTTATTTTTAATGAGTAAATTTGATCCAAAAAACTCACTAGCTGAATTATATGTTTTGGTTATTGCTCTGGGGATGCTTTCTGCTACATTTGATATTATTTTTGATGCTTTTAGAATAGATATTCTAGAAAAGGAAATGCAGGCTATTGGGGCTGCTAATACTATATTTGGCTATAGAATAGGGTTAATAATAATTTCTTCCGGTGCATTTTATTTTTCCGAGTTATACGGCTGGGCACAAGTATTTTTTATTATATCCATTTCATATTGTGCTGTGATCTGCTACATTTTAACATTAAGTGAACCTGCCATAATTCGTGATAAATTTAATGCTTTCTCCCTACATTCTTGGAAAGTAATGACTCTTGACCCATTTATTGATTTTTTTAAAAGGGAAGGAGCAATTGTAATATTACTGGCGATTATTTTCTTTAAACTCGGAGATGCAATGCTGGGTGTAGTAGCTATGCCCTTTTACCTTAAGTTAGGATTTACAAAAAGTGAAATTGGTTTTGTATCTGGAACATTTGGGGTGTTTGCAACTATTGTCGGAACTTATCTTGGCGGTTACATAA
>CAYZUJ010000210.1:0-1866 GCA_964481375.1 uncultured Neisseria sp.
CTACATTATTTTCTAAAGCATCAACTGCATTATTAATAATATTTGATATCATTCGTTCAAATGTACATGCATTTAAACTAATAAAAGCAAAATTAGCAACTTGACTAAAATTATGTGTAAACAATATAGGTTTTTTAATATATTCATATTTCTTTTCAGCTAAAACTTCCAATAATTCTGTTGAAACTAACAAAGAGGTATTATTTTCTAATTTTAAAATATCTTCCCATTTATTTTTAGGTTTGAAATAATTCATCATATTATTAGCAATATCTGTAATTTGGGTAATAGCCTTGTTATAAGAATTACGATCATTTTCTGGAAGAAGATGAGAGCATTGTTTAGTAAGCATTTGTAAACTAGCTATAGGTGATTTAATATCATGGCTTACTTGACCTACTACTTCCCTGAAATGTTGTTGCTGTTGAGCCTCTATTCGATGCTTTTCATTTTCACGACTTAAATATTGAGCTTGTTTTTCTGCAGTAGTATCTATAGAAACTCCTACAATACCTAAAATTGCACTATTATGAACAAGTTGAGTTTTAGTTGTTAAATAAGTTTTCCGAATATTACCTGAAATAGTAGGTGACTCTTCACCATAATAGTTTCCATTCTCTAAAACAAATTCATCAATTTCTTTTAATTTATCTGCAAATGCTTTCCAAGGAAGGTCATAATCTGTCTTTCCAATAATTTCATCTAATTCGGTTAACCCTGCCATTTCTAGTAAATATTTATTGCATCCTAAATATTTACCACTTTTATCTTTCCAGTAAATGCTTGCACTAACTAAATTGATTATTGAATAAAATAATTTTTCATCTAACACATTAAATACCTTTAAAAAAATATATCTAAAAGTTTAATTGCATAAATCCTTGATTCAAATCTGACCCTAATTCAAGTTTATTACTAAATAAATCCAATAATAAATTTGGGGTTTGATGATAAACAAATATAGAAGAGGGGACATCTAATATAATTGGAGTATTTAAAAATAATGGCATTTCTTTTAAAAGATAATTAACAGCTAATTTTGAATCACTTGTATTATTATGGTTAAGTTGTTGCGAGTAACCTTGTAAAATCCATTCCGTACACTGTAAGCATTTATTGCGAAATATAACATTATTGTCGTATAAAGTATAGCAATAATCTCTTATTTTAATATAATTAGGGTTATTTTCTAAAAACTCCATGTTTATAATTAAATTTTCAGATTTCTTTTTATCATATCCTAAATTTAAAAATGATCTAAGGACTTTATTTCTTAAATAGTTTGCCTGCCTCTTTACTTTATAAATAGCCTTTTCTTTAGAATAACCCAATGCAAGAAAATTATATAAAGGTAGTGTATCAGGAATGAACACATTAATTTCAGAAAATTCTTTGAGCCCCCATTCAATTAAAGTAGTTATGTTATCTTCTGTAAAATACCCATTAAAAGGGCTTATTCCTAATAATACGTGCTCTCTTCTTTCAAAAATAGATGGGGTTTCGTTAGAAATACAATTAATTTTTAATTTTTTTATCATAAAATTTATTTTTTCGTTAGTAAATATAATATATAATATTTTTTATTTTTTAATAAAAACATTTAGCTTATAATCTTAAAAAGATTTCTCTATATTATTTTAATTTAATTTATAAAAAAATCTCTATAAAGCATAATTTTAAATTTCCTTAAATAAAAATACTAGTAACAATTTTGTTACTTGAATTTTTATTTTAAATAATGTGGCTATAGATTCTTTAATTAATAATCTAGGCGAAAGTAAGTTACATTAATTGTCACTTACTTTAATAGGGATATTAACAGCCAATGCTTTAGGTAATATCTTTATACTATCTTTAATTGCTACT
>CAYZUJ010000211.1:0-483 GCA_964481375.1 uncultured Neisseria sp.
ATTATAATGTAACATAAATCTTTCTGAATAAGTTCCAGAAATTGCATCAATGGTTTGTTCATCCATTTTTGTTCCAAGAGTCACAATTGCTAATGCTTGCGTCTCTCCACGAGTGAATAATGCCGACCCATGAGTCCTAGGCAATAAATTAGTTTGAATATTAATAGGTCTAACTGTTTTTGTATCTCGCCCATCAATTCTTGGCTCACCCCTTAATATCTTACCTCGTACAATTATAGACTCTAAATAGTGAAAATATGAATTTATACGATTAACGTATAAAACATCTTCTTTATTTTCATCAGTTACTAAACTTGAAATTACTTTCTCTCTAATCTCTTCTATTTTACTAGAACGAGCTTGTTTCTGTCTTAAATTATAGGCTTGATTTAATTCAGTTTCTGCTATAACTTTTATTTTTGTTAATAAAACTTCATCTTTATTTTCTTCTTGCCAGTCCCAAACTATTGGGTTTACTTCACT
>CAYZUJ010000211.1:493-1863 GCA_964481375.1 uncultured Neisseria sp.
TTGCTTTAATTATCATTTGTAATTGTTCATGCCCAAACATAATCGCATTTAACATGATATCTTCTGCTAACTCTTTCGCTTCACTCTCTACCATTAATATTGCCTGCTTTGTACCAGCAACTACCAAATCTAATTGTGAAGATAAAAGTTCCTGATTAGTTGGATTTAATACAAACTGATCATTAATATAACCAACACGCGCAGCACCTATTGGTCCTTTAAAAGGCACCCCAGACAAACATAATGCAGCTGATGCACCAATCAAAGCTGGTATATCAGGCGATACTTCTGGATTCAAGGAAATAACTTGCGCAACTAAATGAATTTCATTATAAAAACCTTCAGGGAATAATGGTCTAACTGGTCTGTCAATAAGACGTGATATCAATACTTCATGATCTGCCGGTTTAGTTTCCCGCTTAAAATACCCTCCAGGAATTTTTCCTACCGCATAATTTTTCTCGAAATAATCAACAGTTAGAGGAAAAAAGCTCTGCCCTTCTTTTACCTCTTTGTTTGCTACTACTGTCACTAAAACCATTGTTTCATCAACATTTACTAAAACGCTGCTTGTGGCTTGGCGTGCCATCATACCGGTTTCTAAAATAACCGTATGCTTACCATAATTAAATGATTTTGTAATTTTTTTAAACACATTTTATCCTTTTTATTTTTAAGTGTTTTTATCTAAATGTAGAAAAGTGGTGGTAAAAATATACCACCACTTAATCTTTATTTCCTCAAGTTTAACTCTTTAATTAAACCTGTATATTTAGAAATATCTGTTCGCTTAATATAGTCTAATAGACGCCTGCGTTGAGAAACTAGCCTCAATAAACCACGCCTTGAATGATGATCTTTCACATGAACCTTAAAATGTTCTGTTAAATCATTAATTCTATCAGTTAAAAGTGCTATTTGTACTTCACTTGAACCTGTATCTTGTTCACTTCTTTGAAATTTTTTTATAATTTCAGATTTATTAGACATTGACATTTTCCAATTTCCTCTATTAAAATAAATACGTCAAGAATAGCCAAGTAAAAGGGGTAATCCATTAAACCTTGCTATACTCCCCTTCAGTTACCAATCTTTTTATTAATCAAAGCAACTAAAGGCGTAATTATCTCACATTTAACATCATTTCTGATATTTTTTATTAAACTCTATTATAACTTATTATCTAATCAAATTTTGCTAGTGAAAATTCACTATTGGTTTTTTATATTTTTTCTGATATATTACTGCTATTAATTTCCTTAAGTTTTAACAAAATTTTATTAATGAAAGAGTGAAATCTATGAAACTTAATTATAGCAAAAGTGTAGAGAAAAAAAGTAATATTTACCCAACAAATTATAATACTACAG
>CAYZUJ010000212.1:0-261 GCA_964481375.1 uncultured Neisseria sp.
TATGATTATAATATTACCGCAGATAGCATTTGTGATTTGAGTATGCAAAAGAAGTTTTTTCTAGTTTTTATCATTATTACCTCAATAATGATATTTTTTGTTCAATTAAATAAGAATAATCATTATCATTCTATAACGTATCAGATTAATATAAATACCCTTCACAAAACATTACTAGTTAATGCTAAATTCCATGGAAATTTTAAAGACAAACAAATAATGGAATTGCCATATAAATGGGCCAATAATAATTATCGGCAA
>CAYZUJ010000212.1:271-1151 GCA_964481375.1 uncultured Neisseria sp.
AATATTAAAATTTTATCTCAACATAAAAGTTTTGAGCTTGATCAAACGCATTCCAATCAATTAACAATATATTTAATTAAGCCATTAAAAGAACTTGAAATAGCTTATGAAATACATTTGCCGGGTGATAAGCAAAATTTTGAGGAACAAAGCTCAATATTTGATAATGATTTATTACATGTTTTGGGACACAATGTTTTTGTTCTGCCCGGTAATATTTTAGATTCCGACCGACTGAAGGTAAAAATAAAATGGAATGATTTACCAAATAATTGGCAAATTTATTCTTCCTTCGGCGATGGTAATGCACAAGAGTTTGTTGTTTCAGAAGAACAATTATTGCATTCAATTTATATTGCAGGAAAACCCCGTATATATAAAAAATTTATTGAGAATAAGGTTGTTAATTTTTCTATTTATGGAAAATTTGATTTTACAGACGAAATCATGATTGATAATGCTGTAAGAATAATTGCATCTCAAAGAAACTTTTTTAATGATTATGGCTATAAAAATTATTTAGTAAGTATAATCGAAAATCCTGATAACAATGAAAAACAAGCTTCAATATTTGGCAGCACCTTTAATAATAGTTTATTACTAAATTTTACTAAAAATATAAGTTTAACTCAGTTAAAGCTATTAATAGCTCACGAACATTTACATAATTGGCTTGGAATTAAAATTAGAAATTCAGAAGAAGCTCTTAATTATTGGTGGTCTGAGGGTTTTACAGAATATTACACAAGAATATTATTAGCGAAAAATAATATTCTTAATATAAATATATTAATTGATGAATTAAATAATTTTTTAAAAAGTTACTATACTTCACCTGTAATAAGATCTAATAACGATAATATTAATAATGATTTTTGGT
>CAYZUJ010000212.1:1161-1861 GCA_964481375.1 uncultured Neisseria sp.
AAGGGGTTTTGTTTTTGCACTTGGATTAAATTGTAAAATAAAAAATATTAATTATAATTTCTCTACAGATTTAATATTAAACTATTTTAATCAACACGATGTGCAGTTTTCAAATGAAAACTTTATTAAAGCTTTAATGTCCAAAAATATTTATAATAATGAAATCGAAAAATTTTATAGAAAATCAATTATTTTAGGTGAAGTCATATCACTAAGTGATTGTTTGAATTATCTCCCGATACAAAGTTTTTATGATGTTAATAAAGGCTATGATATTTATTCTTTAAAAAATAATTTAAATGATCTGGATCTGCAACAAATTAAAGAGTTTTTTGGGATAAAGTGATGTTTCGTTGAGCAAATTTCTACTTACCAAGAAAAGTTTTTTTGTAAATTGATACATATTTTTAATTTAACATTTTTGGTTAAGTTTAGTTGCATTCTAAATCATAATCTGTAGAATTGCGTAAAATAATAAGTAGTAATTTTGATTTTTCACTTCTACTTAGTGTTAATAATACCACTTAAATGTCAGAAGATCTGATCATTTTTTGCTCAAGCACTAAATATAATGATTATATAAATAACAATATGGACAGGAAATTGCAAATATATTTTATAGGAGTTTTTTGGTTTATTTTAAGTACTATTAGTAGTTCTTTTAATGATGTGATATCCAAACATGTTGGTTCTAATATTA
>CAYZUJ010000213.1:0-1803 GCA_964481375.1 uncultured Neisseria sp.
CGTCGACGCATGAGTTTTCGAAATGACCACTCGCTCTATCACCGTAAATGCGACAAAACCGGAAAACCCGTCATTTCTTTGTACGATACCGACAGCCCTTTCGCGATTTACAATCAAGATTTTTATCGCAGCGATGAATGGAATGCGAGAGATTACGGTCGCGATTTTGACTTCAACCGGCCCTTCTTCGAACAATTTGCTGAACTTCAAAAAGTTGTGCCTCGCATCGCTATCAATGGCCTGGGGAATGAGAATTGCGACTACACCAGCTATGCGGGCTGGAGTCGAAATTGCTATCTCACCGTGACGGCCGATCGCAACCAAGATTGTTACTATGGCTACTTTATTTTCGATAATCAAAATTGCGTCGATACCCTCTACATTTTCAACTGCCAACTCTGCTACGAATGTGTGGATTCCAAAAATTGCTATCACTGCGTATTTGGAATGAATCTGGAAAACTGCATGGACTGCACGTTCTGCCGCGACTGCATCGGCTGCAAAAACTGTTTCGGATGCATCAATTTGCGCAACAAAGAATATTGCATTTTCAATGAACAGCTCACAAAAGAAGAATATGAGGCTCGCATCAAAACGCTCGATTTGGGGTCCTACAGCGAACTCCAAAAAATCAAAGCCCAAGTGCAGGAATTTTTCTTAAAAAATCCCCGTCGAGCACTCGATATTAAAGGTTCCGAAAACGTGACGGGCGACCACATCAAATTTTCAAGAAATTGCGAAAACGTTTACGACGTGAGCAATTGTGAAAACTGCAATTACGTCTCACATTTTATCAATTCTAAAGACTGCATGGATTGGGATTACTGCGGCGACAAAAGCGAAATGGGCTATGAAAACAGCGGATGCGTCGACCTCAAATTCTCCGCATTTTGCACCAATGCATGGGTCGGAAATAGTTATCTTTTTTACTGCGACCTGCTCACCAATTCAAAAGATTGCTTTGGCTGCATTGGCTTGGATAAGGGTCAATATTGCATTCTGAATAAGCAGTACACAAAAGAAGAGTACGAAAGTTTGCGCTCGCAGATCATCGAACATATGAAAAAAACCGGCGAATGGGGCGAGTTCTTTCCCACATGGCTGAGCCCTTATGCCTACAACGAAACTGTGGCTCAAGACTACCTCCCTCTCACGGAAGAGGAAGCGAATCAGCGCTCTATAAGATGGAAAAATAAAAAAGAAAAGGCCGGGTATCAAGGTCCTCAAATCACTTTGCCCGACTCTGTGCAAGAAGCTCCGGAAGATATTTGCAAACAAATTCTCACCTGCGAAAAAAGTGGAGATAACTACAAGATCATTCCTCAAGAATTGAACTTTTATAAAGAACACAATCTTGCACTGCCGCGCCGTTCACCCAATCAACGTTTTGTGGATCGTTTGGAAATTCGAAATCCCCGTAAGCAATACACGCGAAATTGTGCGAATTGCACTCAATCCATTCAAACGAGTTACGCACCCGATCGGCCCGAAATTATCTTCTGCGAACCCTGCTACCTAAAAACCATTTACTGATGACCCCCATCACCCAAATCTGCAAAGTCAGCGGCAAAAACTTCGTCATCACGGACGAAGACCAAGCCTTTTACGCAAAAATGGGAGTGCCCGCACCGACACTTTGCCCCGAAGAGCGCATGCGTCGCCGACTGGCTCATCGCAACGAGCGAAGCCTCTACCACAGAAAATGCGAGCTCAGCGGCAAGAGCATCATTTCGAATTACGCGCCCGAAAAACCCTACAAAATTGTCGACCAAAAAGAGTGGTGGAGCGACAAATGGGACGGCC
>CAYZUJ010000214.1:0-1782 GCA_964481375.1 uncultured Neisseria sp.
AGAACAACCTAGGGCTAGCCGATGCACTGGATGCTCTAGGCAAGACCAAAGAAGCAGAAGAAGCACGTTTTGATGCTAAATCTGTTGATAGCCGTCTAAAGAATCCTCAGTTAGATGATGGCACCAAGGCTCTAGAAGAAGTTCAGAAGCTACGCCAAGAGGGTGAATATGCTCTTGCTCTGCAATCCGCAACTGAGATCATTCAGGCAAGCTCTGAAGCGGGAGACATTTCACTTCGCCTGAGAGGCGAATGTGAAAAGATCTTCACACTCTTCCAAAAGGAAGACTATGAAGGTGTAGTCAACACCTGGGACGAGATGCCTAAGGCAACTCTAGAGTTCCACGATGATCTAGTAATCAAGATCAAGAACATGGTTTGTCACTCTCAATACAAACTAGGCAGAGTTCAAGAAGCAGCAGAACTTAACAACCAGGTTCTCTCCGACATTCGTCTAGAGCAGAGCAAGCAGGAGCAAGCCTATGCTTACGAGAACAAGGTTGAGATTGAATCTGATCCAAATGAGAAGAGCAAGCTTGTCTCATATGCCATTGAAACAAACCTAGAAGCACAGAACATCGATAGAGCACTAAAAATCACTCGCAAATTCCGCGATAAGTATTAGAGTTTGAATTCACATAGAGTATCCATCTATCGACCATACGCAAATAAGGAAAACATGAAATCTAAATTCCCTTCTGTTGCAGAAACAGTAAAATTCAACAAAGTCTCCAATTTTGAAGCCAATGCAATTGCGGAACAAAAGCAAGCAATTAATGAAAAGCTGGAAAGCATCACTGTCAAATTTCAGTTGACTGCAGCAGACTTCGGGTTACTACTTCGATTAGCGGTCGAGGAGCTAGAGTCACTGCAACCTGCAATACCAACTCTTGAAAGTAAAAGGGCACACAGTGCCGATGAGGCTAGGCGCGTTGCCAATGGCAAGAGAAGAAGGTCATATGAGTTGTTCTTGTGCACATACAAGGCATCAGCCAAGCTCCGTTACAAGCTCATTTCGGAAGGTAAAACTGCGGAAGCGGACATTCTGTTGGCTCAGGCAAAGAGAACTGTAGACAAACTAGTAAAGCTCGATGCTGCACTTAACAAAAGCATAAAGAAACAGTAGTATTTATGCGCACAGTGATTAACAACAACTTATAAAACTAAATAGCAACTGTTCAAACTCGTTTGAGTTTAAGAAGAGTGCAACCTGCCGCCCATCGGCAAGGTGCCAAAGAAGTAACAAAGGAACAGGCCTAGACAACCGTCTATGCAACTAAAGATGGGGCAGTTATGCCCCGATAGATCAAGCGAAAGCTTGAAGAAAGGGGCATTAACCATGTCCGAAGAAAAGAAGAACTACAGCTACCGCACACCAGATATTGATATCCCTGAGAGACTGCAGGCTACAAAGAACGAACACAAGTATGTCTCAAGTGTTGTGGGTCACTGGGGTATCCAAGCCAGACAGAACAGACTGCAAGCACTCTTTGATGATCAAAGAGACAACCTTCATTCACTATTCGAAGACAACAGCTGCACCTGTGGGCTAAGACTTCTAGATAAGTGCGCGACAGTCCTAGATCTTGTTCTTTCCAAGCACCACAGAAACCACCTAACCCTTGAACCTGATCTTGACCCTAAGTTCAGAGGAATGGTTGAAAGAAGACTCTTCTCCATGGGTGGCCCGAACAAGATAGACCAGGCCTGGAATGACTTCGTCCTCAATTACCTAGGTAAAGAGATAAAGAACAGAGTCTTTGTTCCTCTATCTTGGATTCCCC
>CAYZUJ010000215.1:0-1732 GCA_964481375.1 uncultured Neisseria sp.
AAAGTAAAGATTGCCGATGACTATCCCCTGAATATACAGTTATATATTGATACGCAATATCTAAATTAAATTTACCTAGTATTTTTCTAAATTTTAACTTCTGCATGGGAAAACTATTGAAGAACTCTCTTTCAATATTCTCAGAAATATCACGTGGGCATACTAAATATTTATCTCCTATAAAATCATATTTATTTTCAAGGCAATTAACTTTAGTTAATTCTGAAATAATATAATGTTTGAGAGTATCAGATGTAAGCCTTACACCATCTTCTTCTCCTGAAGCCTCGGATGCTAGAGAGTCTATCAAACGAAAATATAGTTGCTGAATGTTCTGTCTAAGCATAGTAATTTCCTTTACGATTTGTAACACGCATACATGTTTCAAAAAAAACATTAATTTTTTTATTTTCCCTTGAATTATTTTTATTTATTAAATTCAGAACAATTGAATATACAATTGATGATATATTGATTAATGAATTTATAATTAATTGACATACAAGACTTATCTTCCTTGGATTAGCAAGGATTTCAGAATCAGGAATAAAATCTTGCTTAGAACTCTCACTATTATTAATTTGTCTAACATTATCTATTTTTTCATAAATTTCGAATATTTCAAGAGCTGTTGATCTTGGATCGGATTCAATTACTTTACCTGATTCATATTTAGGGAATAAATAAAATTGTGAATTCTGTGGTGCAACATATATCACTTTACTTTTATACATTTCTGGAATGTCAAATGCTACTGTTGAGCCTGAATGTACTATTAAGTCTGACTTAGCAATAGATTCGATATAATCACCATAATCAAACATAATTCTTTTATCACTTACAAATTGCTCCCATAATCCAATCTCTGCAGGATGAGGTCGAACTTTCACCTGAAATGAATGAGCGCAATCATTAAAGTATTTAATTATTTTTGTAAAATGCTCAAATCTGATTTGTAAATCCTTGTAAATATTTTTATACTTTTCAATATCGATATTTGTTCCATCAACTGCCATTGCATTTAGAAAATCAACATCGGAAGATAATAATCCAAAAGACGATACAAATAATACAACACCAAATTTGATATTTTTATTACCTTCAATTATTAATGCTTCTTTATAACTTTTTTCTGCTATTACTGTTCTTGGATGTGTAATATTAAAAGTCTTAAATGCTTTCGGAATATAATTTTTTATTGGTGCATTATGAGGAATCCAAAGTTCATCTATTACATCAGCAGCATCATTAGGAAGTCTTCTGCATAGGAAATCATCAACATCAAATGGCACCCAAGCCTCTTCTTCAGCAACAATTATATAGTTCCCTTTATTCCTTAACCGTGAAAGATATTCAAGCTGATAGCTTTGACATGATTTATCAATTAGTATAAATTTTAATCCTATAAAATTTAGAAGTTTAACAATAACCTTCGAAAATTGTCGGTGAGTCATTACCTTTGGAATGAACTCACGCTCTGCTCGTTCAACTATAATTAATACAATACCAAAAGAAATACTCATGATTTTATGATGAATACATTGAAAGAGATATATTAAAACTTTTAAAATCTTTAAATAATTTAGCATGCTTATTTAATATCAAATCAAAATAAGCACCCCTCGAGAATCCAGTTTCTCCATACCAGCTGTTAAATGGAACCCCAAATCCTTTTTTTTCCACACCAAAGTAATTAATACCGTTCTTAAGTGACTCACCAAATTTTCTTACT
>CAYZUJ010000216.1:0-1661 GCA_964481375.1 uncultured Neisseria sp.
AACCTATAGCTGGTCTATTTTGGGTATAATCATTTGTATTATCATCAGCAAATATATTTAAACTTACAACTGCCAACATAATTATGTGTGTTTTTTTCATCATGATTTTTAATAACTCCTTAAAAGCTAAACTTGATAAAAAGTCAAATATTTTAATGATCCTTTGGCATTTTAGCATAATTATATTTTTCTTCACAGTTTTAATTAAGTATTATATTGCGATTTTAAAAACTGTAATTATATTTATCTAGTAAAATCAATTATTTATAAAATTTTTATTTTATAGTAATAAATTTGAGATACAATGCTAGCTATTTTATTATTTTTTTTTAAGGTTACTTCCATGCAAAGAAATTCATCACACTTGGGACGAAAAGTATTTATAGCACTGATTATCGGTACAGTTTTTGGTCAACTTATTAGAATGGAAATTACCAATCAAGAAACCTTAAACCAAATATACGGATATTTAAATATTATTTCAAATATTTTTTTGCGCTTAATAAAAATGATTATTGCTCCGTTAGTCTTTGCTACTTTGGTATCTGGTATAGCAAAACTATCTGATATTAAATCTTTAGGAAGAATGTTTTACAAATCCATGATTATTTTTCTAATTGGCGGAATTATTGCTTTATCTATAGGTATGATAATTGTGGATTATTTTGAACCAGGAAAATCTCTTTCTCAAGTTCTTCTTTCTTCTAATTCAAACCTTATCCCTAAAAATTCAAATACTATTTTATCAAGTAACCTATCTTTAAAAAAATTTGTTGAAGATTTAGTACCAGAATCTGTTGCTGTGGGTTTTGTCCACAACCATATAATTCAAGTAGTGATTTTTGCTATATTTTTTGGTATAGCAGGTGTATCACTGGGAGAAAAAACAGAATCTGTTTTTAATTTATTTCATAAAATTAGCCTCTTATTTTTTAGAATTACAGAATACATAATGAAATTAGCTCCACTTGCGGTATTTTGTGCTGTTTCTGGAGTAATAATTAATAGCGGACTAACAATAATTAATTCTTATCTAATTTATGTATTTGAATTTATTCTTTGTATAATTATTCTTTGGACCATTATGTTAGTATTAGGATATATTATTTTAGGAAGAAGGGTTTTCCTATTTCTTAAAATGTTAGCCGGCTGTATTGGAATTGCTTTTTCGACTTCATCTTCAGAATCAGTTTTTCCTATTGTTTTAGATAAATTAAAAGAATTTGGCGTTGAAGAAAAAACTATTGGTTTTGTAATGCCTCTTGGTTATTCATTTAATTTAATTGCCTCAATGTTAAACTGTTCATTTGCTACAATGTTTATTATTCAATTATATGGACATACTTTAAGCTCAACTCAAAAAATAATTATGTTGATAACTTTAATGATTACTTCCAAAGGAATTTCTGGAGTCCCACGTGTTTCTTTAGTGATTGTTGCTTCAACATTAGCTTCTTTAGGAATCCCAGAAGCTGCAGTTTTAATTTTATTTCCCATTGATGGATTTCTTGATATGGCAAGAAGTGCAACAAATATCTTTGCTAATGCATTAGCAACTACATTTGTAGATAAGTGGGAAAGAAATCTAGAGTTTAAAAGCCATTTTAATGAAATTGATAGCATATAAGTTTGGATTCTGATGTCATTTGAGTAAAAATAGT
>CAYZUJ010000217.1:0-1661 GCA_964481375.1 uncultured Neisseria sp.
GGTTGAATCAGCTTCAGCTCGAGCACTGAGCTCTCTGCGCAAAGAACATAAACCCGACTGCCATCGAGCAGGGTTTGCCCAGGCTTGGCAGCAGCCCCAAAAGGCAACTTAGAAGCGATCGCGCCAAGAGCGGTGGCCTCGTGGATTCGAATCACTGCCTCATCGAATTGAGTCCAAGCCATTGGTTCTGGATTGAAAGCTCGAATAGCTAGTTCAACGGCACGTGCTTTTTGGCTCCAGTCAACGCGTGCATCGAGACGTGAAATTTTTCCAGCCACTGACGCTCCAGCGTTTGATTGCGGTGTTGCGGAATTAACGCCCGATTCGATTGCCGGAAGCAATTCAAGAAGGCCGGTGATGCCCAAGTGAGTCAATCTGGCTAAAAGTTCGCCGGAATTCTCGCCAGGTTCGATCATGGTTTTAACTTGAGAAAGTATTGGGCCGGTGTCCATGCCTTCGTCAAGGGCAAAAATTGAAACCCCAGTTTCAGGGTTTCCACTCAGTATTGAGTGCTGAACTGGTGCGGCTCCGCGCCACTCAGGCAGAAGGCTGTAGTGCAAATTAATCCAACCTGAATTCGGCAGATCAAGTGTCTCTCGCTTGAAGATGACCCCGTAGGCAACGGCGATTCCTAAATCTACACCCAAGTTGGCAATCTGCTGATTAGTGTCGCTCGAAATTCGATTTGCCTTGATGACCGGAATGTTGTGATCTGCGGCAATTTTCGCTACCGGCGAGGGCGTCATGACACGTTTGCGACCGATAGGTGCGTCTTCACGAGTTAGAACTCCGACCACGTTCTGTCCGGCTTTGATTAAAGCCTCAAGAGTTGTGGCTGCATTATTTGGAGTGCCCGCAAAAATAATTTTCAAGATTAACCGTTCTTCAGGAACCTAGATTACTTCGGGGTCATCAATCTTGATTTTCAGCGCGCGCTGCGCACGCCCTGATTTCTGATTTAGCGCAGCGCCGCCAGCCGTCTGCGACAGGGTCAAAACTCGCAATTTTTCTGCGACTTCTGCCCCAGCTCGATAGCCAAACTTGATCAGTAGACGCAGCTCACCGTTTCGCAGCGACGGGCCAAAAACTTCCAGCGAATCGATCCCAGCTAGCGCTTCAACACACTGCTCAAGTCTTGACGCATCTGAAGTGATTGTCGCGATTCGCACCGCCGGTGGCAGTTCGAGTTCAACGCGCGATTCAAGTTCGCGGGCGGCGATTGAACCTTGATTCCAAAGTGCAAAATCCGAGGAAAGTTTTCCGGTTAGCCCTACCAATAAGGCGCGACCCTTGCTCGATAGCAGTGCAATTGCGTTGGCCCAAGCGCGAACTGCATCCTCAGTTGCTCGAAGTGTGTCACGGCGCAATAGCTGGTCAGCATCAAGGATGACGACGGCTGCGTATCCTCCGGCAGCGATTGGCTCGGCACCCACAGTGGCGACAACGACCTTTGGCTTCTCATCGACTGTCAAAAGTCGCTCAGTGCCGCTTGAGGTGAGTATCTGGACACCCGGAAACATCTTTCCGATTTCGGCAGAAGTTCTTGTAGCACCTGGCCTGCCTTGCCGAAACTTTGTCGAGCCGCAGTCGGCACAACGAGCATCAAGGCTGATTCGATTACACCACCGACAGGAGTTTTGATTGCGTTCGTTTACCCAAAG
>CAYZUJ010000218.1:0-1660 GCA_964481375.1 uncultured Neisseria sp.
TTTGAGCATGGTGATAACCTCGAATAAATTCTGACTTTAAAGGATTGGAGCCTTTGACAGATGCTCTTGATAAGTGAATTACTGAAATATTAGGAATAATAATTATCTGTTTTTTTCTCTCAAATACGCGCTGGCATAAATCTTCATCTTCATAGTATAAAAAATATGTTTCGTCAAAAAAACCAATGGCATTCATAATTTTCATGTTAAGTAAAATGGCTGCGCCACAAACAAATCCAACGCAGCAAGGACCGATTGCTTCATTACCTTTTGATCGCCAACTTTTAATAGGCCATCGATAGTTTATTTCTAAGTTACCATACGCATCAATTATTTGCGGCGCAATAATAGCTGCTTCAGAATAAAATTTGGCAGCATTTAAAATTTCATTAAAAAAGCTTTTTTGAGGTATGCAATCAGGATTTAATAGAAAAGAAAAAGGTGTTGTTACTAATTTCAAAGCCAAATTATTTGCTGCTCCAAAGCCAATATTTTTTTCATTTTTTATTACAGTTGCGTGAGGAAGATTGGATCGAATACTTGTAATAGTATTATCATCACTTGCATTATCTACAAAAATAATATTTTCAATATCACTTAGACTGCTAAATAATTTTGGGATGCAATGTGCACTATTGAATGTGACCACTATAACTGTTAATTGATTCGCGAGTAATTCAGTATTTTTATTCATAAAATTTATTGATACGTATTTATTTTTATTTATTTTACTTTTTAAAAAATATGCAAATCCCAAGATTCTTGAGAAGATATATGGCTAGAAAGGTGGCATTTTCAAAAACTTTTCTGGATGCACTGTCTGGATATGATGAAAATCATATTCCTGTTTTTATCATATCATTCAATAATGGAATTTATGTTGAAAATATGGTTAATCAGTTAATTAATTACAGTATCTCACCTATTATTATTGATAATAATTCTTCAGATCCTACAACAATAGATATCCTTGTCCAATTAAAGAATGTAAAAAAAATTAAAGTTATTCATTGCCCAATTAATTTTGGTCATAAAGTTTTATTTTATGATGCAATTTATCAAAAACTACCTAGTCGTTTTGCGTGCACCGATCCTGATCTACAGCTCAACCCTAATTTACCTCAAAACTTTTTAGAAATTTTTTGTCAAATCTCTGATGAATTTAAGGTATTTAAAGCAGGCATGGCGCTTTCGATAAATCATTCTATGCGGTCAATTCAAATTATAAAAAAATCTAAATATCCATTTAAATTTTTTAAAAAATATCAAATTATCGACTGGGAAAAAAAGTTTTGGACTAGAAAATTAGAATCTTCAATGAATTTAGAAGTTTATGATGCTGCAATTGACACTACTTTTTTTGTTGCGAATAAAAATTTTTTTGATGGGAATTTGTTCGATGGAATAAGGGTTGCGGGGGATTTTTCGGCAATTCATCTCCCATGGCATCCAGATTTAGATATTTCAACAGCAACCTCAAGAAATATTTATTCTAAATCTATCAGTAAAAAAACTAGCATGTGGATGCATGATTAATAATATTTTATTTTGGGCTTATATTCATATGTATAAAATAGCTAAAGCCCCTACTATATTTTTTATTTCTTTACCCTTCTCTTTATTTTTCCCTATTGGGATTATGTATACGGGAATTGTTCTC
>CAYZUJ010000219.1:0-984 GCA_964481375.1 uncultured Neisseria sp.
CTTGAACAATTATCGTATGAAAAGGTAAAATACTGATGTAATTTAGCCGCAGCCTGTCTTAGTACTGTAAACATTATTTTTATCCTCATTAAATTTTAATGATATAGCTAACTATTTAGATTCTACAACGTTTTTTAAATTAAAAACAAATTTTATACTTCTAAAAAGGGATTTTTTATATTTTACAAGTAACCTAAAATACACATATTAATTTTTTTACCTAAGTTTTTATTAATTATTAATTGATAACAAAGAAAAGTATAACTTATAAATAGATAATTACATAATATGATGAAGTTTTATGTTGAATATAACTTCATCTTAAATATTTCCATGTACTAAATTATTAAAGAATTTGTAAATTATTAACTAGTTTAAAAAATATGCATAAAATCCTTGTATCCCCTTATAGTATAGTGTTTTATAATGAATGGAAGTTAGACCCGAGTAGAAGCGACTACAATATAGTGTTTAGTCAGAGATTTGATAGGAAACTGGACGTACAAAGACTGGACGATGCTGTAAAGAGAATGATAGCAGATTATGTAATATTGAATAGCCATATTGAAAGTGATGAAGATAGGCTATATTGGGTTAAAAATAACCAAATAGAAGGTTTAGAATTTTTCAATTATCAGTTATCGAGGGAAAATGTTTTATCATATATAACAAAGCCTTTTAATCTTGAAAAGGATACGTTATATAGATTTGTCTTGGGAAGAGGCAATGAAGATACATTTATCCTAATAGTTGTTTTTCATCACATTGTTATAGATGGCTCATCGTTTAACTTTTTTTGTGACGAGTTATCAAACTATTATAATAATAAACATTATAAAAGTTCTGTTCCAATAAAGGTACAATTATTAAACATAGAGAATCTATCCTATAAATTAACAAGTTATAATGAACTAAATAAAGAATTTACTCTAAATAATCTAAAGAAAGATCCTGTTTTTTTTGGTTATTCAGCTTTAATTCAAG
>CAYZUJ010000219.1:994-1331 GCA_964481375.1 uncultured Neisseria sp.
TTTTATCAGACATCGAACCTATAGATTTAAGCTTTTTAAAGTCTAGAAATGAACAAAAGAAGTCATTAAATAATATATCTGAAAAAGAAAGATCAATTCAAGAGCTGGTAGGTATAAGTGAAATAAGGTTTAGTTTTGATAAAGAAATATTATTTAAATTAAGCTTATTAAATATTAAGCATGCTATCAGTCCCTACTTGTACGGACAATGTATATACGCTATTTTACTTAATAAGTATACAGGACAAGATAAATTTTGTTTAAGTTATCCGATAACAATCAAAGAGGGAATAGATTTTTTATATGGTGCTTGTGTCAATACAAATGTTATCCCTTA
>CAYZUJ010000219.1:1341-1654 GCA_964481375.1 uncultured Neisseria sp.
TTTGAAGATATTATTTATCAATCAAAAAGGTTTATAAAGATATTAAAATATGATGGTGTAAAACATAATTATCTAACCATACCTGACATAATAACTGTATCAAACAAAGATTTATTAAATGTAGCATTTATCCAAACTAATTTAAAAGACAATATCCTTAAATTAGGTAATTCCAAGGCTATGGTATTGCATGGTAATAATATTGATTTAATAAACGATATACTATTTGAACAAGAAATTAATAATGAGCAGGTTAATTATAGGGTAAAGTATAAACTAGCTAAAATCGATACAAATTTATTAAATGATTTTG
>CAYZUJ010000220.1:0-1377 GCA_964481375.1 uncultured Neisseria sp.
TCATTAAATAATATATTCATACAATTTGTTAAATAATCTGAGTTATTAAATCCGGGTGGGCTTCTTTGGTCACAATCACCTTTGCTATAAAATGTTTTTCTGGATATCTATTCATAATTTCGGCAATTCTTTTTAATCTTTTTGGCTCATATAAAAATATCTCATCAAATACAATTGTATTATATTCATCAATATTAAATTTTTTTAGATTTTTCATCTCTTCATCAGAACCAACTAAACCAAATAATTTTGAATAGGTAATTGCGTTATAATTATCAATTCTTAATTGCTGACATAGTGTATTATATGGACAAACGAATAATGCATTATTATCATAATTTTTGGCTAAGGTTGATTTACCAACACCAGGATATAATCCCTTAATTAATACTTTCTGATGTGTCTTCAAATATTCATTAATAGTTTTAGTATCATATTCATTCTCAAAAGTTTTAATATTAACAGTGTCAAAATTTTGAAGAATTATTTTATCATCAATATTTGGAACATTGCATAAATCATTAAGTTCAACTGTAATAGATGATGTTGGTAAATACTTTTTTGTTTCTAATTTGTATTCACCGATATTGGATGACATAGGAAAATTTGAGTTAATAATATGGCTTGAATTTCTTTATTTTGTTTCAGCATAAAATATACAATCTGTTTTAATTCCTCTTACTCTTAATCCTAATTTTTTTAATTTGTCATATTGATTTAATAATTTTAATCTTTGGTTTAAATAAATCATTTCTTTAACTGGAAGAAAACCATTTTCTAAAACTTTTTCTTCTTTAATTTTAACAACAAATAATGAATCTTCATCAAATTCTTCTTCTGCAATACATAACATTTTACCAGAATATAAATCTTGATACATTTTAGCCTCATTGTAATCAATAAATATTTTTTGATAATTCGCCTTCTATTAATTTTCTTTTCTAATAATCCAGTGGTGATATTTGAGATTGCTTTTTTCATTTGGATTGTAACCTCATTATTATTAAATAATTCTTGAACAGGTTTTTCAAAATTAACTTCTTCAATATTTAATGGCTTTCTCACATATAAAATTTTAAATTTAATATCAACTTGTTTCAAAATATATCCAAATGTTTTTGTATATTTTTGAGGAAATATTATTGCGGTTCTTGGAGTATATGATAAGACTTCAATAATATATTGTGATAATTCTTCAATTGGTTCATATTCTTTATTAAGCAATGTTAGTGGAAGTAGTAATAATGCTTTTGGGAATGGGGCATTATTGAATAATAATGGAAATGATAATGATTTTTTAGTTGTTACCCCTTCATTTTTTACATCTAGGGGTAGAAATGCAGTGCCTTGTGAAACCCGGTTTTGGGTTAACATATT
>CAYZUJ010000220.1:1387-1648 GCA_964481375.1 uncultured Neisseria sp.
TGATTTATATATGGTTCATTTGTATATTTTCTATAGACATCAAAATAATTAAAGATTGGAATTTTCTTAATACTCATTAAACATTGGGTATAGGCTTTATTTTCATCTAATCCATCATATGGTTTATAATCAATATCTCCAAAATGTCCACAAACATTATTAATTTTATAATAATCATCAATTTCAATTACTGATGGGTGATAATCAGATAAGTATTCTTTTTTGACAATAGAACTATAAAATTTTTCATAGGCTTTTTCA
>CAYZUJ010000221.1:0-1644 GCA_964481375.1 uncultured Neisseria sp.
TTTTCTACTCCCCATTCTTTAAATGAAGCTTTAACTGCCTCATTATACTTAACTTCAGCATTAGCTGAATCCCATCTTGCTGCAGCTTCTGCCAAATAAAAAGCAACTTCAGTATGATTCATAATAACCCCAGGAGTATCTGGAGTATATGCAAAATCACCAATAGAAGAAAACTCTTCAAATTCTCCTGGCTGACCAATTTCACCACCAACATACTCACCGTCAACACTTCCAAAATAACTACTTATTCTAGAGTCAGATTTAGATAACATGTAATCTACTAAAGTTTTCCCTGCAAAAAAATCATCTCTCCCACTTGCTGCAAGATTTTGATATAATGGATTGTAATTTGGAGATGTTGCCAAATAATTAAGTTTACAATCATCAGCACTTGATGTCATCACTCCGCCAAGAATAGCAGAATTAACAGTACTTTGAGCTAATGCTGAATTTGAGTCAGCTATTGCAATACCTAATTTCAGCAATAATGAATTTCCAAATTTTCTCCATTTTGATACATTACCTTGATAATAATAATCTCCACTACCAAAAGAATTTGCTGTATTCAAACTACTGATATCTACCTTAAGCCTTTCAATTAGGTTAATATATACTTGTGACGCATCGTCATATTTTGGCAATGAATGCTCACCTACTTGCAAAGATTCAGAATATGGAATATTCCCAAATGTATCAACCATGTTTTGATATACATATACCATCATGATATCAATTATTGCTAATTGATTTGCTTTCTTTTTATTCCAAGTTGCAACTTCACTAGCAGTAGGTACATAATTATTAATAATATTCTTAGCTTGATTTAAATTCATTAAAACATTAACATAATTATTTGACCATATATTATTTGAAACGTTTCTATTTATAAAATCATAGTTACTTTCATCTACATATGTAGACTCTTGCCAATATTGCATTGTTAATCTAAAATTATTAGTATTAACATTTGGAGTGTTCATATAATCACTCAACTCTTTTTGAGCATAAGAAACTAAAGTTTCTGGAACTGTTGTATATGCTGAATTTGGATCATCATTAATATTATCACTCATACAAGAAGTAAGTGATAATAAGGCAACAGAAAATTGTATTATATATTTTTTCATAATCAAAATTAATTTAGAAATTTACTTTTACATTAAATGAGATGTTTCTTGTAGTTGGCATAGGACCAGATTGATAACCTTGAACATTTCCAGATGATAAACCAGCTTCTGGATCGGCATAAGGAAGATTTTTATGCATTATCCATAAATTATTACCTACTGCTCCAACTGTTATGCCTTGAATAAATGTATTATTAAATAAATTATTTGGCAGTTTATATGATATACTAACCTCTCTTAACTTTACATAACTTGCATCATATACAAATGCTGCTGCAGGTGGATCTGTCTCTAGAACTTGACTAGACATAGATTTATCAAGTCTAATTGTATTTTGAATATAATTATTTGGATTATTAGGATCTACCATTACTCCATTTAAAATTACTCCTCCTCCATTTGCAATTGTATTTCTAATTGGATTTCCTAAATCATTTGTTCCAACCGAATCTGGGTACAAGCCGGTTCCATATCCGTAATACTGATCTAAAGAAAATACTTTACCTCCTTTTTTCCA
>CAYZUJ010000222.1:0-1415 GCA_964481375.1 uncultured Neisseria sp.
GTATATGGAGTCCCAGTAATTGTTCTACCATATTTTTCGCACCCAGTGCCACAAGCTGATGGGCAATCTGGAGTGTTAGCTCCAAAGATTAAAAACAACGATTTTCTTGTGCCATTTTACTTCAGACCTAAATCAAATATGGATGCGACTATAAGTCCACGGCTTTCTAAAAATTACACGATATTTGAGACAGAATTTAGGCATAAACTAGAATCAGGAGATTATCAAATACTTGGTAGTTTTGGTGATCCACCAATTAGCAAAACTAAAAATGCCGATATAGTGAAAAATAGGCCGGGGCGATACCATATATTTGCCAAAGGTGATTTTAACTTTAACCAATTAAATTATGGCTTTGATCTCAAGAGAACTTCTGATAAGGCCTATCTAGTTAATTATCATAATATTTTTGATTCATACTTAACTTCAAGTTTTTACGTAAGAGAAGTTGATCACAGTAATTACGTAAATCTTGAGAGTTTTTATTTCCAAGATATGAGATCAAGTAGCACTAAAAGACGGGAACCATTGGTATTTCCTAGTATACAAACCAAGAACGTATTAAGTTTGAATGAAGATGAAACAACATTATTGAATGTCAGTAGTAAAACAATTGCGTACAGAGAGCTCTCGGAATTTCAGTTATTTAGAACGTCAATTAATTTAGCTTTAACTAATTTTTTTATCACAGATACCGGGCATATTATTGATACTTCTTTGTCAAATAGAGGGGATTTATATTGGGTAGATAGTTTAGGAAATGTTAATCTACCAGAGAAAGCAAAAATATGGTATCGAAATATTCCAGAAATAACTAATAGAATAAGGTATCCACTGGTAAAATCCATAAATGAAGATGCTAGCCTGAAATTTGAACCAACGGCTATGCTGACTGTAGGCCGAAGATATGAAGAACGTTTTAGTAAATTTGGACTGGTTGACCAAAATAAGCTCGAGCTTTCAGATGCTAATTTATTCCTAGCTAATAGATATGGTGGTGTAGATTTTCATGAATATGGAACTAGATTTACATATGGTGGAAATATGGCAATGCAGTATGGTAGTTCATATTATCAGCTTTTCTTAGGCCAACTTATTGAAAAAAATAATGTTACTAATAAAGTTAAAAATGTTGATATTGGTAATTTAGAAAATCATCATTATGTTGGTAATCTGTCCTATGCTTTTGCTAATAGTTTTGAATTATTTTATAGTTTTCGCCGAGACAATAAGCTAAAGCCTGTAAGGAATGAGACTGGTATGATTTATAGTTATAATAAGATAAGTAGCCGCTTAAATTATAGCGAAATTTATAATATCCCTAAGTACTTTGCGCATGAAGAATTTGAACCAGATAAAAATAAAAGAAAACAAATTAGATTTGATATAGCGTATAACCTTACTCCAACTGTTAC
>CAYZUJ010000222.1:1425-1626 GCA_964481375.1 uncultured Neisseria sp.
TATTGGTAATTTAGAAAATCATCATTATGTTGGTAATCTATCTTATGCTGTTGCTAATAGTTTTGAATTATTTTATAGTTTTCGCCGAGATAAAAAGCTGAAACCTGTAAGAAATGAGACTGGTATGATTTATAGTTATGATAAGGTAAGTAGCCGCTTAAATTATAGCGAAATTTATAATATCCCTAAGTACTTTGCGCA
>CAYZUJ010000223.1:0-1335 GCA_964481375.1 uncultured Neisseria sp.
GCGTATGCAGCTATATTGACAGTGATGTTAGTGGATAGAGTATAAGAAGTCAGCAGAGGACGTAGTACTTATATTATGGCACCAAATATAAGGAAGGTCTGAATTGCTGCTATTAGACAGAGGAATATGTCTTTTGGTAAATTATAATATTGTAGAAACGAACAATAATGAACGCTATAAATTATACGAACATTCTTGGTCTCCACGAATCAAGGGGTCACGGCGGATCCTGCGCTCCTGATTGCGAGGCACAATTAACATTATCAACATCACATAACTCCTACTGTCTAACAAATCTAATGAATGAGATTGCTTCTAAAGCAAATCTTGTTCTGGCCTTTAAAGCGGTTAAACGTAATAAAGGGGCGCCCGGTGTCGATAACATGACAGTGACGGAAGTAGCTGAAAGTCTAGATATTATCTTAGAAGAGATAAGCTCGGCATTAATCAATCAAACCTATAGACCCTCCCCCGTTCGTGGCGTTAAGATACCAAAAGCAAATGGTGGCTTGCGTCAACTGGGTATTCCCGTGGTAATTGATCGAATCGTGCAACAAGCTATAGCTCAAGTTCTAACCAAGATCTATGATCCTACATTCTCTAACTCCAGCTTTGGATTTAGACCTAAACGATCTGCAAATATGGCTATAAAGGCATCTAGCGGATACGTAGAGGAAGGAAAGATATGGGTGGTAGACATTGACTTAGAACAATTCTTTGACAAGGTGAATCATGACATATTAATGTCAAAAATAGCCAAGACAATAAAGGATAAATCTCTATTACGACTGATCAGACGTTTCCTTACTGCTGGTTTAATGCAAGACGGGGTATATTCAGCCAAGGGTCAAGAAGGTACTCCACAAGGAGGTCCTCTATCGCCGTTGCTGAGCAATATCTTACTCGACACTCTTGATAAAGAACTGGAACGACGCGGTCATAGTTTTAGCCGCTATGCAGACGACTGTAATATTTACGTCAATTCTGAGATGGCAGGCAAAAGAGTAATGGATGGTATTACTAAGTTCTTAAAAGAGAGACTCAAACTTACCGTCAATACAGACAAAAGTGCTGTTAATAAGGTAAAACATAGACAATTCCTAGGATTCAGGATATTAAACAACGCAGATATCACTGTATCAAAAGCCTCTTTAAAGAAAATTAAGGATAAAATCCGAAAATTGACTAAGAGGAATAGAGCTGTGAGTCTGGCTGTCTTAATCAAAGAACTCAATCAAGTAATACGTGGATGGTATCATTACTTTAAGGATACTAAAAGCGCAAATTTGATGAAGGGTCTTGACGCTTGGATACGAAGAAAGATTCGATGTTTCA
>CAYZUJ010000223.1:1345-1622 GCA_964481375.1 uncultured Neisseria sp.
GAATAAAACAGCGTAAACGTAAGTACTCCATCAAAACTATGTTAACTGCTATGAAAATAAACCAACAAGATGCTTGGTCTATAGCATGTTCATCAGTAGGATGGTGGCGTAAGTCTTTAAATCATATTGTACACAGGGCGATGAATCTTGAATGGTTCAGCAAGTTGGGACTCTTTAGTCTCTCATTAGCTTTTGGTAAACATAACAGCAAAACCGCCGTATGCGACATCGCTTGTACGGTGGTGTGAGAGGGAGTCTCTGTAAAGGGGCTCTCTAC
>CAYZUJ010000224.1:0-1607 GCA_964481375.1 uncultured Neisseria sp.
TATGATTCCACTTTTCTTATAAATAGCTGTAGGAACATATA
This sequence comes from uncultured Neisseria sp., assembly GCA_964481375.1. Taxonomy (GTDB): domain Bacteria; phylum Pseudomonadota; class Gammaproteobacteria; order Burkholderiales; family UBA11063; genus Aquella. Next base: position 42 of record CAYZUJ010000224.1, read on the forward strand.
TTTCTTTTAAGGCTGACTCTAAATATTCAGTCATCAATCGAAAGCTATCCAAGGCTTGAGGAAGTATTATAGTTTTTGAGTACCAATACATAGTATCTTTAAATCTATTAGTATTAATGAATATAGTTAATTGCCTAGCATAGAGATTTTGTTTTCTTATTTTCTTACAAGCTTTTTCTACATGATGGATTAGTGAACTAAGAAGGGCATAAAAATCTGTAACTCCTTTAGCAAAACTAACGGAAGAAACTACTTGCTGATTTTTTTTGGGTAGTTCTTCAAAATCTATACATGGAAGTCCATTTAACTCACAAATTATTTTTTCAATATTTATATTAAATATACTTCTAAGATGTTTAGGATTAGCTACTTTTAAATCAAATACAGTTTTTATTCCCATACTTTTAAGTTTAGCACCTATTTTACGTCCAATACCCCAAATCTCATCTACTGCTATGAGTTGCATAGCATTGTCAGTTCGTGTTTCTCCTAACTCCCTTAAATTAACAACCCCATTAAATCCTTTATATTTTTTAGCTAGAAAGTTAGCAAATTTTGATAAAACTTTTGTATGAGCAATACCAACACAAACTGGTAAACTCAGCCATTGATTTATAGAGTTTTTTATATTAAGCCCATGTTGAGTAAGATTTGTTTGATTGCTAATATCTAAAAAAGATTCATCAATAGAGTAAATTTCTTGTTTCTGGCCAAACTCTTTTAATAAAGACATGACTCTTTTTGACATATCAGCATATAATGCGTAATTTGAACTAAAAACATGTACTTTATGTTTCTTTAGTAAGTCTCTTACTTCAAATAGGGGAATGCCCATTTTAATACCCAAAGCTTTAGCCTCAGCAGATCTTGATATAATACAACCATCGTTATTTGATAATATTACAATTGGCTTATTAATTAAAGCAGGGTTAAAAACCCTTTCACAGGAAGCATAAAAGTTATTGCAATCCACTAAGGCAATCATAGACCACCTTCAGCTTTATGAATAATATACTTAACTACTCCCCAAATATTCAATTCTTCTTCATCTTTAAAGCATATTTCTGGGAAATTAGGATTAGCAGGTATAAGTTTTATAATTTCATCTTTACAATAGAGAGTTTTAACTGTAAACTGATTGTCAATAATAGCTATAACTATACTGTTATGTTTAGCTTCTACGGATTTATCTACTACTAAAATATCACTATCGCTAATATTTGCCTCAATCATAGATTCACCTTTTACTTTGACATAAAATGTAGTATCAGGGTGAGTTACAACTATATCGTTTATATCTAATCGGCATTCCTCATAACTTTCGGCAGGTGAGGGGAATCCAGCATGAATTTTAGAGATGACAAATGGAATATAAATTTTTTTATCAGTAACCTTAAAAATTTGCACTACATTTCCCCCCAACTATTTTTATTATAATTATACTATACCGCAAATCATCTTTATTGGAATTTTAATAATAAGAATTTTACTAAATTAAAAACTAAAACTTAATTTGTTAAGTAATAGTTAATAACAAATTTTCTTTATTTTGTTACTAATATCACT
>CAYZUJ010000225.1:0-1606 GCA_964481375.1 uncultured Neisseria sp.
ATCCCACTTTCTCAAACTCTGCTGGGATCATATAGTTAATTGCAGAGTGTCTACGTTTGCGATTGTAATAGCATTCAATGTATTCGACAATAGAAGTCTTAGCAATTTCTCTAGTTTCGTACCTTTCATCATGCACTAATTCAACCTTAAGTGTATGGAAGAAAGATTCCATGGCAGCGTTGTCGTAACAACAACCAACAGAACTCATGCTGCATATTAAGCCATTAGCAGCTAGCAACTGCTGATAGGTATTGGAACAATACTGTACGCCGCGATCTGAGTGGACGATTACGCCTTCAGGGAACCTGCGCCTAAATAGTGCCATCCTTAATGCATCTTCAACTAAGGATGACTTTAACCTGTCACTCATTGACCATCCGATAATTGAACGTGAATATAAATCAATAAATACACACAGATATAACCATCCTTCTTGAGTCTGAATATAAGTTATGTCTGTCAGATATTTCTGATTTGGTCTAGTAGCTGTAAAATCCTGCTGCAAAATGTTTTTAGCAACAGGATTTTTGTGGTTGGAGTCAGTAGTTACTTTAAATTTACGTCTAGCCTTTGGTACTAAGTGTAAAAACCTCATTCTCTCCGAAACTTTGCCTCTAGTGCATGGTATACCACGTGCTTTAAGCTCAATTGCGATACGAGTTGAACCATAGCGGCATTTATGCTCATCAAATATTATTTTGATCATGTCGTCTAATTCCTTTGTTTGCTGCTGACGCTTACTAAATGGCGTATTTAGCCAAGAATAATAAATACTCTTGGGAATTTCTAAACAATCGCATAGCATGCGCACCGGATAATGCAGAGAATGATCTCTAATAAACGCGCACTTTACAACTCTTGGCTTGCAAAGTACGCCGCGGCTTTTTTTAATATTTCGCGCTCCATCTCGGCGCGTTTTAGTTCTTTTTTAAGCTGTTTATTTTCGCGCTCAAGATCGTGGTAATTCTGCTTGGATTTTGGCGCTGTATTCAGTGTGTTTGTGGTGGTTTTATCTTTCATGGCTCTGCTAATCCAGTTGTATAAAGTGTTTGCCTTAATACCCAGCTCCGCCGCAATTTTGCTGGTGGGCCTATCTGATGTTTGTGCCAGTTTAACAGCTTCTCTTCTAAATTCCGAGGTGTAATGTGTAACCTTTGACATGTTTGTTCTCCAATAAGTAATTTAAGCTACTTGTCCGAAAAACTAGGGCAGGATCACTTCTGACTTGTGATTAATCAATTGCTCAATTAATTGTATATTATTTATCAATAGATATTTTACCAAGGTTGTCTTGCTATTAACTGATAGCCTTTCACTATGCATTATATTCATAATTTCTGGATTATTATTCACAATATCTGGCACAATTACTGAAAAAATTACATCAAGTTGTTGCGGTTTTGGGAATGAGCTAAAAAAGCCGTCAAGATTCTGCATTTTAACAGCAAAGTCATGCTCGTCGCTCCACTGTCGTTTTATTATATACATTAGATGATTTTTTATAGTCTGTTGAAGGTCGTGAGTACTGTTCAATTTTTTATACCTCAGTTTTTTGTAATGCCGCATAATCTCTCAAACCAGTTATAAAGTCAACTATCTGTTTGAG
>CAYZUJ010000226.1:0-1602 GCA_964481375.1 uncultured Neisseria sp.
GTCGATCACCAACAATCACTGATGGTACGCCAAGGTAAGCAGCCTCTCGAATGAAAGACGATGAATTGCCAACGCAACAAGCAGCGTTATTTAATACACGCGCGTAATCTTCGGGTGAAAAGTTCTTGTAATAGTAAATCTGTTCCTGCATATTCAATTCGCGAAAATGTCTTATTCCCTTAGAAACATCATCACTGCCAGCGTCCACATTAGGCCACATGACGACTTTCTGAATGTCCGGAATAGCTTTTAGTGCCAGTAATGTTTGGCTCACCTGCTCAAAACCTTGGCCATAAGTAGTAGTCACTGGATGTTGAATCATTAGAATGTAGGGCTTGGACCAATTGAGTGGGCGCCCAACGCCTAGGTAGGGCTTCATTAGGTCATTAGAAATAGACAGGTCTTCATTCGCTAAAACATCCATTGAAGGGCAGCCATAGTTAAAGACGAAACGTGGGTCTTCACCCATTGATATAACTCGCTGCGCTGATAATTCAGAGGCAACAAAGTGAATATCTGCCAACTTGGTAATAGCGTGCCTCACCCGGTCATCAATGTTGCCACTGACCTCGCCGCCCTGCAAATGAACTAGAGGAATATTCAAATATGTTGAGGCAATAGCGGTTGCCATCGTTTCAAATCTATCGGCAACCGTAACCACCATGTCCGGCTTTAGGTCATCAAAAGCAGAGGATAATTCTACGATCCCAAGTCCAGTAGACTTAGCTTGAGTCAGCAATGTTTCACCTTCAACAACATAGTGAATTGATCGCATGGGAGCAAATCCATCCGCCTTAATAACTTTGATGGCATTACCAAAGCGCTCAAGCAAGGTGGAGGCACCTACAATTAACTGCAATTGAAGGTTTGGATGAGCCTGAATAGCCCTCATGAGATACTTAACACGGCCATAGTTGGCGCGACTTGCTACAACGACACAAATTTTTTTCATTAAAGTCTCATTATTTGTATGCAATCATTTTTTAATACAGTTTTTTAACGCATATAAATCTTAAAGAAGACAATCTATTTAATATCGTCCTGCATCAAGAAATCCCACTGCTTTTTTGCTTTATTAAGCTTACAACCAATAACCTCAGATATTTTAGCTACGGGTAAACCACCATCAGCAGGCTTCTTGCTTTCGAGATCTTCAAAACGCAATATCTCACCCTCCTCCATGTTTCGGTTAATTGCTATCGCTTTACCAAACATGCGCCTAAGCTCTTTTTTGCTTTCATCGATAGTCTTATCAGGGCCCTGACTGCGTGCCTGCTCCAAAAAACGCACACCGCGAACCAATTCTGCAAATTCGTCAACTGTCAACGATGACTTGGCATCAGGCCCAAACATTCGACGGTCAAACGTAATGTGCGCTTCAATAATAGTTGCACCCAAAGCAACTGCACCAAGTGCAGGATAAATAGTTCCAGAATGGTCAGATAGGCCCACAGGACATTGATAACGTGTTCGCAAGGTGGCGAGCCATGGCAAACCAATATCATGGGCTGCAGTTGGGTATTCTGTCTTGCATTGTAAGACTGCGACTGGAATTTGGCGCGTGCGCATCAATGCTATTGCAGCGTCAATTTCTTCCAGTGT
>CAYZUJ010000227.1:0-975 GCA_964481375.1 uncultured Neisseria sp.
GGAATAGCAGCTTGTGGAGCGGGCATGATTAATACTGCTATAAAGAATTGTGACGAAACAGATCCAACTAAGCTTAATCTTCCAAGTATTTCTGATAATAAAATTACTGAGCCAATAATTCCTACAACGACGCCTCTTACTAGTGATATGTTTGAGTCGAAAATACCCACATCATCACCTTTATCTACAGGCACCGAGTCCACGATTTCTAGCTTAACTCCACTCCCTTCTTCTTCAGTTGAGCCATCTATTTCTAGTTTGCCCTCTCTCTCTAATTCTTCTGTAGGCAGTACAACGCATAACTTCGTACCAGTACCTGTATTAGATAATCCAATAATTCCTCCTATAGCACCTGTTCCCACTTTAGACCCGCTTCCTTCATTTACGACGGATAGTTCTCTATTAGGGGCAGGATTAGATCATCAACCACACTGATAGTAAATAATATGACAAAATCTCACCTTTATGTGATAAACACTATGATGTTTATCACATATTTAACAGTAGTAATATGTATAAGTAATATTACCGCTGTTTACTTAACCGGGAAGAATCTTTCTATGAAAGAGAATTTGATAATCATCGGGGTAAGTACCTTTATATGGGTTATGGGAAGTTTATTCTTATATATTTTGACATTGGAATCGGTAAAAAATGGCACTCAGTCAAAACTATTAGTGGTATTTGAGATTATAATGTTGTGGCTTTTTGTATGGCCTTTAGGAGTAATTGCTTCACTTGCTTTTAATGATTGCAGTTTAGATTTCCAGGGAGTGATTGAACAAGTAAAAAAATATTTCTGGGGAGCGATTCCGTTTGTCATTGCTTATGCCTTTACCAGCTTTAATATAATCAAAGCGTTCATAAAGGCACTTTAATAGTAAATAATATGACAAAATTGCAGTTTTATTGGATAAGTGCAGTTATATTCCTTTTTCATTTAAATGTTGTCCTATGCATGAGTAATATTACTGC
>CAYZUJ010000227.1:985-1602 GCA_964481375.1 uncultured Neisseria sp.
AATCAGTCTCTTTATATGGGTTATGGGAAGCGTAATAGTGGGTATTTTGAGGTTAGATCGGGTAAAAAAAGGTACTCAGTCAAAACTATTAGTGATATTAGAAATTATAGTATTTTTTCTTTTTTTATATCCATTAGCATTAATTGCTTCGCTTGCTTTTAATGATTACAGCTATGATTTGCCGGGAGTGATTAGTCAAGTCAAAATATCTTTTTGGAAAATGATTCCGTTTGCCCTGCCTTATATCTTTATAAGGTTTAATGTAATTAAAGCTTTTATAAAGGCGCTTTCCGGGTAAATAATATGACAAAATTTCAGCTTTATTGGAGGAGCACCCTTGTGCTTCTCACGTATTTAACTGTTGTCCTATGCATGAGTAATATTACTGCTGTTTACTTAACGGGTAATCATCTTCCTGTGCAAGAGAATTTGATAATCGGTGCCATAAGTACCTTTATATGGGGTATGGGAAGTTTACTCTTATATTTTTTGACCTTGGAATCAGTGAACAATAATCCTCGTGCAAAATTATTAGTAGCGCTCGAGATCATAATGTTATGGCTTTTTTTATGGCCTTTAGGAATAATAGCTTCACTTGCTTTCAATGATTGCAGTTT
>CAYZUJ010000228.1:0-1601 GCA_964481375.1 uncultured Neisseria sp.
ACCACCTTGTTGTAGGTGATCATCCAGCCGTCGGCCGTGCCCCAGAGGCGCCAGTTGCCTGGCTCATCGAGCTCGGCGGTGCAGACGTTGTTGCCGCCGCACGACATCGGGGTCTTCGGGGCCTGATCATCATCGGCCGGCTGGAGCTGGAACACGGGCATGAACGCGGGTCGTTCGGCCACGATCGTGGCGGAGAAGCCGGGATCGACGATCGGATCGTTGGTGCCGCCGTCGTCGATGACGGTGGTGTCGTTGGCGCCGGTGTCATCCGGCGCGTTGCAGCCCGTGGCCAGGAGAGCCAGGGGCAGCAGGAAAAGGAAACGCATGGTTCACCTCGCTGCCCCGCGGTTGAACGCGGGGACGTTGTGCGTCCGTACCGGCCGAAGTGGCCGCCGGGGGATCTCTGTGTTCACCTCACGGTGCATCACGGGATCAGCTTGCAGCACGAGAGTCTAGAGGAACAAAATCGCTCAACTTAGCTAAGAAGAGCGTTTCCTTCCCCCGTAAACTTCTCTTGCAGCCAGATGATCCTGTGAAGGAGCGAGATGGATACCTCTTAAGTAGGCCATAAAATAGGGGGATTGTCAAAAGAGGATGTGAGCGGCACGAGTGGGTAGGGGGGTAGGGAGTACGAGGGGGACGGAGTCGGCAAGTATTTTTTTGGAGTGTGCATTATCTAAAGGTAAACACCATCCCCGTTCCCTGATTCCTGTAACCCGTCCCCTCTTGTTTCAAGCACCTTCACTTTGTTACACTCATTTTCGGCTTGTCTCGGACAAAGGCACTCACGCGTGTGATACCGCGTGCTTCACCAAGACCTGTTAAAGGCATCATAGGATACGTCAAAGAAAGGGTCGTCGTTCTTTGAAAATAGCAGACAGTTAGAAAAAAAATGCTGCACTTGCGCTCGTGTGCAATGTGTAAAGGCGCTCCCACCTCTGTGCTGCCAGAGAAAGGCGCTAGCCACCCAATGAAACCAGGGATTAAAAAGAGCATACCGCTCTGTGGCCCGAGGGGTGGTGGAGAGACTGTGCCAAACGTCCAAGTCCCGTCCCGTCATGTCCCTGCACTGTCTTGTGGTTACGGTGCGCTTCGCGCGCCGGCAACCCCAGTGCCATTTTTCCTTCCGCACGCGGAGTCGATGTCGTGGGGTCCGGATCACCGGCCTCGCTACCCGACCCTCGAGCGCGGCTGGAGGCGTGGGCAGATCATTGCGGAAGCATGACGGCCTGCGTGTGCGTCACTCGGCCTTTGCCCTGCTCAGCAGGGTTTCGGTTGAGGGCGCACATGCTTTCCATATTCTGCACGCAATTTTTCAAAGTTCGTGATCGACTCCATTCTCGTTCCAGGAGTTTTCCCGTGCCCACCTCGCACCCCGGCCCCGCGGATTGCGCCGCGTGCGGCCCCCGGACGATCTCTGATCCCGTCCTCCTCTGCGCAGACTGCCGTGCGCCGCCTGGGAAGATTCTTACGTTCTGTGCGAACTGTATGAAACGAAGTTCCGTCACGCTCGACGAGATTTTGGTGATCCTCGATAGACTTGCTGTCCGTCCGAAAGGAACAGTCGCTCTCGGCGATACTGTTCGCCTGGATGTGTGTCC
>CAYZUJ010000229.1:0-1589 GCA_964481375.1 uncultured Neisseria sp.
AACAGCCTCTAGTCCAGTTAGATTCTCAGTTATATTTGTAATTTCTACTGTCCTTTTCTTCATGGTTTCCCAAAAGTAAATAAGGCTTTATACTAGCAGCAGTTTATATCTAATGAAACATGATTTCTTCTACTCATATTACGGTTGGGGCGGCGATAGGGTTGTTGATTGAGTCTTACTTTGGGATTTCTTTTGGGACGGTTGTGGCGAGTTTTATTGCGGGAATGGCGTCACATCATTTACTTGATGCGGTGCCGCATACCGATCCGGGGTCTTTTAGGGAGGAGGGGGACGCGCGGCCGGCTTACGGCCGCGAGGTTTGGTTTGCCCTTACCGATAACATTTTAGCGACGGGTTTTGTGCTGTGGGTGTTCTTTACGAGAGAGGGGAGTTTGGCGATGTTATTTGGAGCGGCGGGTGGGAATATGCCCGACGTTTTTCATGGTGTAAAAACTTGGGCCGTTTTGGCACGCGAAAAAATCTTTCCAAGGTATTTTGAATTTCACGAAAAGTTTCACTTTACGGCGAGAGGGAAGTGGATTCCGTTTGGTGTATTTACCAACGTATTTTTCATTGTTCTTTCCGTTTGGTATATTTTCAAATTTTAATTGACTCACGCGAGTCTTTCTAATAAAGTTGTTTCTGCTTGTTGGGGCGATTAGCTCAGTTGGTTAGAGCGCTACACTGATAATGTAGAGGTCGGAAGTTCAAATCTTCCATCGCCCACCATTTAATACAAGTCCCTCAAATTTTTATGGACAGATTCTTAGTAGTAATCATCGGGTTTCCTTTGGCACTTCTTATCTTAAAATATAGAAGACCTATAAAGGAGTTCGTTGGTGAAATAGGGTTTGCAGAAAAGTTTTTGGGGATGGGTGGGACGAACACATTTATCGTATTAATCGGTATCCTGGTGTTCTTTCTTTCCCTGATGTATGCGTTGGGAACGCTTCAAAGTTTGCTGAAAAATACCTTAGGAGGATTTTTCTAAAAATAGTGTTGACTTTGAAACTCGCTCTCAATATAATCCTGAAGCATTTGATTTAGATCTTTGAAAAAAAGGCAAAAAAACTGATAGTAAGAATAATTGCAATTTCTTTTACCGATTACTGTTTGAAGTAATTGGTTCTCTTTCGAATTGTGAAGTAAGTTACTTAAAAGTATAAAGTGGATGCCTCGACTCCAAACTCCGATGAAGGACGTGGATAGCTGCGATAAGCTTCGGTGAGCTGTTACAAGCATTGACCCGGAGATTTCCGAATGGGGGAACCCAATTCCGGTTATGCGGAATTATGGTATGCTAAATAAAATAGGCATATCAAGGACACTCGGTGAACTGAAACATCTAAGTAACCGAGGAAAAGAAATCAAACGAGATTCCCTTAGTAGTGGCGAGCGAAACGGGATGAGCCCAAACCGTGCCTTACGAGGCGCGGGGTTGTAGGACCTCAACATGAAAGTTATTTCTATTAGCCAAACACAGCTGGAAAGCTGGGCCACAGCGGGTAATAGCCCCTTCGGCGAAAATAGGATAAATTTCTAGAGTGTTCCTGAGTAGGGTCGGACACGTGTAATCCGGCTTGAATCTG
>CAYZUJ010000230.1:0-1206 GCA_964481375.1 uncultured Neisseria sp.
AATATTTATAAGATTAGGTAATTCATCAAGACTTGTTTTTCTAATAAATTTTCCAGTTTTAAGTAAATACTGGTCAGGATTTGTTAATAAATGTGTAGCAACATTAGGAGTATCTCTCTTCATGCTCCTAAACTTATACATTTTAAAATAGGTATAATTTATGCCTACTCTTTTTTGAGTAAAGACAAATGGAAATCCATCTTCAATTAGAATCGCAATCGCAATAAATAAAAAAATTGGAAGAATTAAAATAAAAATAAAAATTGCAAATAATCTGTTATGAATTTAATAATAATAAACTTAAAACTTTAAAAGGGATTGATGAAAATTATATTAATGGTGATTTACTTATTTTTAATAATTTTTTAACAAATTTAGAATATTCTCCAAAAATTGTTCCAAGTTGAGCTAATACTTTTGCAATAAAATATGGCATGTTTGGCACATAAGATCTATTTAATTGATTTGTTAAATTATAACTAAGTTCTTTAAATGAAGGATGGTATCCATCAGTTAAATTGTAAGTGCCTCCGACTTTTGCAGCTTTTAAAACAAAACTAGCAATATCATTTGCCAAAACCATACTTTTCCTGGCATTACCACCAGCAATGTTAAAATAATATCCCTTTTTAATTCCCTTAATCATTGAGCCTAAATTTCCAGGAGGATTATTTCCAAAAACAAGAGGTAATCTAAAAATTGTACAGATTACATTATTCTCATGACACCAATTTAAAACAATATTCTCAGCTTCAATTTTACTTTTGCCATATGAATCTATAGCAAGTAAGGGCGTATCTTCATTTATATTGCATCCTTCATTTAGACCATATACACTTACCGAACTTATATAAACAAAATGTTTTGGAAGTATATTAGACAACCCAATTAGGAGATTTTGTGTACCAATAACGTTAGTTTGGTATATAATCTTTTCATCTTCATATGATCTGGGTATAAAATGTGCTTTACCTGCATTATGAATTACAACATCAAATGATGTGTTAAATTTAGGAACTTCTACAGATAAATCACAATTAATTTTTGAATTAGTTCTATTTAATGTTATTGTATCTTTACCAAGATGTAACAAAAAATATTTTCCTAAAAATCCAGAACTTCCAGTTAATAAAATTTTCAAAATATTAATAAATATATTTCCTTAGCCTATTATATGAATGCCAAATAATAAATTTAAAAAAATTA
>CAYZUJ010000230.1:1216-1589 GCA_964481375.1 uncultured Neisseria sp.
GCGCCGGAAACTTTGCGGCTTAAGCTCGGGGCAAAAATTATGTTTATAAAAAATTAATTATTCCCCAAAATAGTCCGTATTGACTTCTTGAAATTAAATATATTTCAATTGATCTATTAAAAATATCTTTAAATGACAATACATTTTGAGAAACACCACCACTTTCACATAAAACAACTTTATCTTTAGTTAATAAGTAGTTCCCAGTTTTAATAATTTTAATTTTTTGATCTAAATCAGAAGCAATTTTATATTTTAAATTAAATGAAAAACAAGTATTTGTAGGTATCAACATTGCTTGATGATTAGGAAGGCGTAATAATTTGGGGTAGAAATTTATATATTTAAAATTATTTAAGGGGGTATCCCATGT
>CAYZUJ010000231.1:0-1307 GCA_964481375.1 uncultured Neisseria sp.
GAGCAAATTTAATTGTCATGATATTTATCCAGTTTTAAAATATTTAAAAAATAATTAGATTTATGGCGCGCGATTTTTTAATAAACTAATTATTTCGCATTTTATATCTCCGAATATATAAGAAAATATGTATTTTAAATTTCTATTTCATATCATATAAAAAATGATTTATGGTATTTAAATTACGCGTTAAATCTAATTCAAAATTGGATGACGCCGGTTTTACAAATTTTATCTTGTTTTTTATATCTAAATCATATATAGAATTAATTTTATCAATTACATATCTTCCTAATTTATAAATTTCATCTCGTTTATTGATAAATTGTATTAAAAACTATAAACTAAGTAAATAATATAGTTTTTATTTATTAGTTAAAATGTAATTATTTACAAGTTAACTTAATTGGCGAAACAACGTCGCCTCTATATCCTAAATTGATCAAATCAATATCGGATATTGCATTTATTTTACGTAATATACCTATAGATCCATTTATATCGGCATTCAATAACTTACCAGAAAAAGACTTAAATAAACCTCTATTAACTCTTTTTCCATTATATTTCTTATGCTTACCTAATTTCTCATTTGATAAATGATCTACTTTACTAGTATAAGACTCTTCTGTCAAAATAACCTCTATTCCAACATTCTCACATTTATATTTTATCATATCAATAAACTTAGCATGCGGTATTGAAATAAAATTTTGATTATTTTTCTTACTCATTTTACTAGAAGTTTTCCAATCTTTATTTTTACCAATAACTATTTTTCCTACATTATTTTCTAATAATAAATCAATAATTAATTTGCTCGATTTATGCATATAATCATTAATTTTATTATTTCTTTTTAATTGTAGGTTGGCTAACCTATTTGACCATTCTCGATCATTGGTTATTTTTAATTCAGATTGAATTTTTGATTTTTCTTTATTAAAGAATTGATTTATTGATTTTAAAGGTCTCCCATTTATTAAGTATGATTTATGAATTTTATTAAAAGTTAATGAAGCTAAATTATTTACTCCTATATCTAATCCAGCAATTATTGATTTATCTAAATTAAATTTAATATCTTTGTTATTATCATAAATAACTTCAATTTTTACTTTATGATGAACACTAACAATTCTAACGCATCTGATTAGATATTTTGGAATTCTAGTTTTGAATTTGAAATGACTTTTAGGTAATTTAATTTCATTTTCTTTACAACCTCGTTTCACTAAACGAGTATGATTAATAATTAAAGGCATTAATTCAAATGATTTTTTATATCTTGGTAATTTAGGTTCGTT
>CAYZUJ010000231.1:1317-1585 GCA_964481375.1 uncultured Neisseria sp.
AAATTTAGATTTATCTGATCTATAAGATTTTAATGAACCATAGAATCCAGTTATAGCCGCAACAGCTATATCTCTAGAAGCTTGTTTAATATTATAATCTAATATACAATTGGAATATGCTTCGGTAGATTTTAATTGATTTTCTAATAATTTAGAAGATATTTTTGGAACATCTAATATATCTATACCGTTTTTAGTAAAACTAAATATATGTTGTCTTAAAAAATATAGAGTTTGATTATATACAGAAGCAGAGATAGACATAAGA
>CAYZUJ010000232.1:0-245 GCA_964481375.1 uncultured Neisseria sp.
ATGCACTTTGTTCAATCTCTAATTTGATTTTTGATATTTCAAGTAAAGTTTCATAAATAGTTTGCAATATTTGATAGTTGTCATTTTCCCAAGATATTAAATCTGTTTTATATTTATCTTTTGCATATTGAATCTTTAGTTCAATTCCACCTGATTCATAGATACTTTGTGTAAATCCAATCGTAGCACTTTTATCAAATGAACCACTTTTACTTATATATATTATATGTATATCATTTTCAATT
>CAYZUJ010000232.1:255-1581 GCA_964481375.1 uncultured Neisseria sp.
AAACCTGAACTAATAGTAATTGGAGAAATCCAATCATTTTTCAAAGCTTCATAACTTGCTTCTATTGATTTTTTTTCTAGGTTTCGTAACTCTTTTTTATCATTTTGTAAAATTTCAAGATTACTAGCAAATACAAAATTGCTAATTAAAAAGCAAATAATTATCGAACGCAATACCTCTCCTTTTTTTAACTTGTGTCATTATATATAATTTATTTTAATCAATCTTTAACAAGGTAAGTGCTTTTGATATTTATTAAGCATAAGTTAAAATAATTTATATTATGATACTGATTATTAAAATAAGGATTGCAAAATGTCTAATAATATTCTTTTAGAAAAAGATTTTAATAAAGTTATTGTTACTAATATTTTTTCATCTTTAATTCAAAGTGAAAAGTGGGATATGTTGGTTGAAATGTTTAAGCTTAGTATTTTAGATATTAATGCTAGAGATTCTAATGGGAAAAATGCACTTTATTGGGCAATAAATAAGAATAAAATAGAAACAATCAAAGAATTAATTTCATTAAATATAAGTAGTGAAATCTCACCTAATTTATCTGCAATGAATTATGCTGTTTACTTAGATAATGTAAAAATTATTAAGTGCTTAAAAAATTGTGGCTTAAATATTGATGAAAAAGATAGTATTAATTCAACACCATTAATTAATGCTATTTTATTTAATAAGCAAAATAGTATAAAATATTTGGTAGAAAATGGTGCTGATTTAGAACATGAAGATTTTTTAGGTCATACAGCTACAAATTTAGCGTATACCTTGAAAATTAAGATTTGATTATTAATTCTAGTAGTATTAATAAATTTTGTAGCAGTTTATTGATTTTAATCAATGATTATGATTATCATTTGCGATACTATTATAATAAGCTTACTAAAATAAGGAAAAAAATGAAAAATTTTATTACATTAAGTATAGTTCTTAGTACAACTATATTGCTTGGAAAAGAAACGGTTTTAGATGAGGTTACTATTTCAACTGCCACAAAAACGCAAAAAAATATAGATGGTGTTGTTGCAAGTGTAGATGTAATTACAGAGGCTGATATAAAAAAAATGGGTTCAGAATCTTTGAAAGATATATTAAATAATGTATCAGGATTAAATGTTCAATATGGAACATTCCCAAGTGCTAGTAGTGTATCAAAATCGTCAGTATCAATTAGAGGATTAGGAGCAAAAGGAACACTATTTTTATTAGATGGAAGAAGATTAAGTGGTGAAGTAGCTAATCCTTATGACCTAGATAGAATTCCTGCTAGTCAAATTGAAAAAATAGAGATAGTTAAAGGACCTATGAGTA
>CAYZUJ010000233.1:0-1572 GCA_964481375.1 uncultured Neisseria sp.
TAAACTGCTTTCTCTCATTGACTAAGGTAATATTTATATTGTTAAATGAAGCCCATAATTTACATATAGTATATTGTTCATTATATCCTGTAACTAGAGAGTTATTATTCTGTCTGAAATGAAAAGATAATATATCTGTCTGTGTATTTAATATTACTTTAGTGAGTGTGATATCGTACTTACCAAAATATGTAATTTCTTCTACTAATATTAGAAATAAATCCTTATATAAATTGCAATATATTTCTATATTATTATCTAGCTTAATTATTTGCTGAGAAACTCCGGATTTTAGTAATAAATCTACTATATTATAAGCAATTTTTGTTTTGCTGCCTAGCGACACAAAAAGCTTCATACAATGAGATATTACAGACTTGATTTCTGATTCGCTGCTATATATTAAATATTTCAGTTTTTCAAATATACGTTTTTCTTCGGGTGTTAATTGTTTGAACTCATCTGAATCTACCTCTTCTACAAGATATTCTAACCTATTTCTTATGTAATGTCCTACAGTGGAAACAGAACATATCATAGATAATAATTTGTTGTTCTGCTCTTGTAGCTTAAATTGCTGATCTAAAAGATGCTTTTCTTGTTTTTCTAAAGCTCCCCCAACCAGACAAAATAAATTTCCTCTACTGTCAGCAATAGGGAGCAAATTATTTAGAATTTTTAACGCAGGCCTTATAGGTAGTAATATGAAACGGTAATATAACACTAATATAGTAACGCATATGGCGAAAGTAACTATAAAATGTCTTAGCATAGAATAGAAAAATTCTGATTTTAAGGAACTAATATTGTAGCTTATTTTTATCCCAATATGAGGGTTATATTTCGTTATAACCTCAAAATTTTGTTCCGAATTAATAATATTTTTCAAGAAAAAACGGAAAAAAGCAAATTTATTAAGATTATTCTGAGTAGAAGATATAGCATCACTTCCTACTATTGTAATTGTATTTATATATCCTTTATAGAAATTTTGAGACAATTTGTCTAAATTACTACTGAGGATAATATTACCTATATGTTTGCCAGATTTATTTTTTAAACTAGTCACTATGGGGATAGATGGAAGGTTACTAAGCGTACCTATAACGATATTACCAAAAATAATTTGATCTGGCGTCTCTGTAATTTGCCTCAAATAATCACGCTCAGGTAATTTAGTATTTGGCATCTTCGTAACCTTATCAACGCTTGGATAGAGAATCTCATTTTGTATATTACAAATAATGAGAGATCCCACTCCAAAACTATCTAATAATAATATTTTATTGCTACTAAAATATTGCTCTATTAACCCTACTGTTAATTTATCATTAATTTTGTTTTCTAACTCTGACTTTAAATAACTAATTTTTTGTGTATGAGATAATACTAGTTTTTCTAAGTCAAAAATGGCATTATGTCGATCTTTCTCCACCATATGAAAAAAATGCCTAGATAAAGATAATGACTCATTGTAGCTTGTAACACATAATGTTATCAAGGCTATCATAGATAAAAGTTTAACAGATTTAATGAGTTCAGAATTATAATAACTATTGATTTTCAAAATAT
>CAYZUJ010000234.1:0-1567 GCA_964481375.1 uncultured Neisseria sp.
AACTTTGAACGTATGTACTCAAGTACCAAACCAACCAGTTCTTCCGTCTCAGGACGCGGAATTAAACAATTTGCCACCGAAAAACTGCGGCCTAAGAATTCTTTTTCTCCAATGAGATAGGCGACCGGCTCGTGTACAGTGCGGCGCGTGATGAGCTCTTGAAAGGTGTTCAGAGCTTCAGTCGAGAGTGCATCGTTCAATCCGGTGAGTAGACGATGTTTTGGGATCTGGAGCGCGTACGCTAAAAGTACCTGAGCATCGAGGAGTGGTGCGTGGTCATGGCCGGAAGCTTTCAGTTTTTCGTTTGCCCATTGAAGAGCGTCGACAATCGTCATATTTCTCTCACTTCACCAAGTTTTTGCTATTTTGGAAAGAGATAAGCGGTTCCCGATGATCGGAACCACGGGAGAGACGACTGCTTACGGAACGAAGAGGCCTGCGCTGCCGCCCGTAGTGTCCGTCACTACGCTCCTTGAGTCCGCGTAGTCGTCTGAGGCGGTTCCGCTTCCAGTGAGCCGAAAGATACAGAATACTCTTGTGGCTCGAGACAACAAAAAATAAGGCGCTACCTAATGCCTTATTTTCGTCTTTGTCGATAGTGCACGAACCCACCTTACCCCTCCTTCCTCGTGCTTTTTAAGTACATCTCCGCTTCCGCGAGCTCTTCGGGTGTCCCGACGGGCATCCAGAAGCTTGCGTGTTCTGCTTTGACGCACGTGTCTTTTGCCAGCGAGAGGAGGGTGTGAGGGAGGCTGTACTCCATGTTGTTGCGGACGGAAAGAGGAAAGAGAGGGTAATGGAAAAACCGTTCATCGAGCACATAGGCTCCGCACACACGATGTTTTGTCTCGTGCGTTGGTGCGTGCCCTTCAAATGCTTCTAAGCATCCGTTCGCATCAATGACCGCGGAAGCTTGCAGAGAATCACTTGTCGGTTTTACGAGAATGGCGAGCGGGTGAGAGATGAGGCGTGCAAGATCCGCCTTCGCGTAAAGATCGTCTCCGTTCACGACAAGGAAGCGCTCCCCGGAGAGGAGAGGTTTCGCGGCGAGGAGTGCATGTGCGGTTCCATCAAGCGGGGTTTGTGTGACGTAGCGTACGGGAATGCCATTCCAGGTAGTTCCAATCCGTTCTTGAATTTGTTCTCCGCGATAACCGATGACAAGAATAATCTCCGAAATTTCTCTTGGGAGCGCATCGAGGATATGGGTCAGAAGCGGATGGTCGCCAACGTTTAGGAGAGGCTTTGGGGTTGTGTCCGTGAGGGGAGCGAGACGTGCTCCGCGGCCAGCGGCCAAAACAACGCATTGCATAGATTAGGCATCTTCATCCTCGTCCGCACCTGCCTTGAACGCGTTGTTCAATTCAGCTGTACGAAGCGCACTAAAAATTTGTTCCACATCTCCGTCCATAATTGCCGGAAGGTTATGCCAAGATTCACCTATGCGGTGGTCTGTAACACGGTCTTGAGGAAAGTTATAGGTGCGAATTTTTTCGGAGCGTCCGCCAGAGCCGATTTGTCCGAGGCGGGCATCGGAGCGTTCTTTATCTTGTTTTTCTTGTTCAAG
>CAYZUJ010000235.1:0-1550 GCA_964481375.1 uncultured Neisseria sp.
ATCCCCAAACTTATTAGTAGGGCTGAATATATAGCTCCCAGGAATGAACTAGAAAGTAGAATATGTCATATTTGGGCAGAAGTACTAGGGTTAAGTAAAAATAAGGTTGGTATATATGATGATTTCTTCCAGCTTGGCGGAGATAGTATTCTCGCAATAAGGTTAGTAAGTAAATTAAATAAAGAATTCAAATCTCAAATTAAAGTTAAAGATATATTTGAATTAAAAAATGTATTTGATTTATTACAAGCTATTATTCAAAGCATTGACTATAAATATGAGGAAAGTAGGTTATATGTACCTTTTAGCTTGGTAAATATAGCAGATTATAAAAATATAATACCGGAATCCGATTTTGATTTGATAGAAGATATTTATCCTGCAAGTTATTTACAGATGGGAATGCTTTTAGAATCTAATTTAGATAATAATGGTACTTATCATGATGTATTTAGTTATTTGATTAACGCTAGTTATGATGAAAGCAGATTATTGGCTATCTGGAAAGATTTAGTTAATAAACATCAATTACTTAGGGCACGATTTGTCCTTAATGAGGGTAATGGTTGGAGTGTTGTTATACATAAGAATATTATTGTTAATTATCAACTATACAAAAATCAAAAGATAAAAAAATTAATTGATAATGAAAGATTAAATAATTTTGATTTTAATAAACCTGGTTTATTTAGATTAATAATTAATAATTTAGGAAATAGCTTTAATTTAATATTTTCATTCCATCATGCTATTGCAGATGGTTGGAGTGTAGCATCCTTAATAAATGAGTTTATACAAGCTTATATAAATAATAACACAATCTTACATACTATTAAGTTACAATATAATGAGTTTATTAGAAATGAATTACATGCAATACAAAATCAAGATAACGTAATTTTTTGGGAACAATATTTAAATAATATAAATATTACAGCTGCCGATTGGAAATTCGATAAAAAAAGATCTAAAAATAGTCTGTATAATTTATCTTTTGATTTAAGTGCAGAGGAAGTCAGTTTAGTACATAAAATAGCTAAAGAACTAAAGATTAGTGTTGATAGTATATTTTTACTAAGTTACCTAAAGACTTTATCATACTTTACTAATAATACTGATATTACAGTTGGTTTAGTAGTAAATAATAGATTGGAAAAAGATGAAGGAGATAAGTTATTTGGCTTGTTTCTTAATACTATTCCATTTAGGTTTAATTTTAATAGATTAGAGAAAAACCTAGATCAATTATTAAAAATATTTAATACTAAGCTTACACTGCAAAAATATAAGCATCTACCATATGGATATATAAAATCGTTATTTAAAGCGGAGCTATATAGTTTTGTATTTAATTTTATACACTTCCATGTGATAAAAAATAGCTTAAAAAGCATAAAATCTTCTACTGGTTATGAAAGAACAAATATTCCATTTACTATAAATGTGTCACAATACCAAGATGTTGCTTTTTCAGTAATGCTAAGTGTACATGATAGTTATATTAGTAAAGAGTATCTAAGTTATTTTGCGCTATACTATAAAAAATCTCT
>CAYZUJ010000236.1:0-1547 GCA_964481375.1 uncultured Neisseria sp.
ATAAGATTCTAATATTAAGGCTATATAGATGTAACATATATATTGATACACCTGGATTTACTATATCGTCATTGCCATATTTATTCCTACTATCATTATTTAACAAAATTAATATAGTTGAGGATGTTATATCAATGCCATGGGTTAATAAGCTCAATAGCTATAAAAAAGTAGAATTTATTAACTGTTTGTATTTATACCATGGTAGTGCAATTTTAAGAAGATACTCAACATTTTTTATTCGTTTTAGAAAGAAATATTTAACATATAAAAATTCAATTGAAGCAACTGGACCTAGAGATTACAGTAACTCAAGTATTATTTTGTATGCAGAGCATAATAGATACCAGTTACTTAATTATTACGAAAATCAAAAAGTTGGCTATAGTGTGGGAAAGTATTTTTTTTTACTTGACGAAGAATTGAGTAGTATTTTTTTATTGAAAAAATCTTGTGTAAACCTGCATGTTACACAGAATATGCATGACTGGAAGCGAGTTGGATTGTATATTTTTTTTAGAGATCATGTGAATTATGGTGTATTGAACTCCATAACAGATAATTTATTGGGAAGAACTTTTCTTAATTTTAAAAAGTGATGTGGTATTAATGGAAGTGAAAACTAATAGAAATATTGCGTATTCTGCAGGTAATGGCTGGCTAAATACTAACAGTGATGAATATATGACAGAATTTATTCTCCATCTGTAGTATTCTTTTTTTCTTAAAATTACTGAAAAAATAGGTTTTAATGAAGCAATATAGTTAATGAGCAACGAATAGGAAGTTGCAATAATATAAATGTTCCCTAGTGCTATAGAAAAGAGGGCTAATATATATAACAAAAAAAATATCTTTTTTTGCTTGTTTATGTTTATATTTTCAGAATCTATATAATAGTAGGATATGTGATTTGATGTTATAAATGTAATAAATATGCTTGAAATTCTTTTGATTATGTCGTAATTCAAAATAAATTTTTCATCAAAAATATAACTAAATGCTATTAAATCTAATCTGGTTATGATGGATTTAATTAATGTAAATTTAATATTATTTTTATAAATGTAAAAATAAACTTTAAACAATCTTAAATGATTAATTTTACTATTATGATTTTTATTTAAGATCAAGCATATTATTAATAGAATTACTGTAATTAAATATACAATAACATAAAAATTATTGTTAAAGAGTGTATGAATTAGTAAAAACGTGCTTGTTAATATGTAGTGGGTCGGGTTTAAAAGTTCATTTTTATGAAGTCCAACAATGATTGTAAAAATGTAAACAGTAAATATTCCAGAGGTTAATATAGCAATATCTAATTTTGTAAAAATTGAAAAAATAAAGCATGTTGTATTGATTAGAAATAAAACACCTAATATTATTTTTGATTTTAATAAATTATTATATATTTTAACATTATCTTGGAATATTTCGTGTGGGTTGCCTAATATGCTAAAAAAAATTATCGAATATGATTCTAAGAGTAGATACGAGCTGTAGTTATGACTGAAATAAATAAGTAAAAATTTAGTGAATAG
>CAYZUJ010000237.1:0-1539 GCA_964481375.1 uncultured Neisseria sp.
GTCTGCTGTCCTCCTATGAGTATAAAATTTGGGTCAAATTTAGGATTAGGCTATTCTATAGATAAGTTTAGTGGTGAAGATTCAAGAGATATTGAATTAATGGGTGCATCTGCCGGGTTTGAATCCTTTTATTATGGTAATTTTGATACCTTTTTTAATTTATCATCGGAGTATTATTATCATAATGATGAGAATACGGTAGAAATTATCTCTATAATGATAGGTGCACAATTTGATTACTGGTTGCATAAGTCTAATAAGGAATCTTTTGGAATCAGTATGGAACATAATTTTGGATTACACAATAAAGAAAGTATTAATGGTAAAGATATAAAAGATAATGGGTTTTTATACTTAGGTAACCTAGGAGTCAGATATTTATTTTTAGACTGCTTTTATTTTTATCCCCATTTGGTTTATTCCTATGAGGAAGATAATTTAAAAGTTATCATGGTGAATATTAGTTTTGGCGTACTCTTTGATTTAAATAAATAAGCTGTAAAAATTAATATAGTAGTATAGCTAGAAATTATTTTTGGAGAATTTGGCTAATTGGTAAGTCAGCGGTCTTGAAAACCGCCGTGAGTAATCACCTGAGGGTTCGAGTCCCCCATTCTCCGTTAAACTGGAGCAGCAATAACTGTTCCTTTCAGTCTATGAAGCTTGTCCACATAAAATGTGGAACTCTCTAGGTACCAGGGTAGGGGATTAAAACGCATAAAAAATCATAGACTGATGCAATTAGGGCATTACATAGAAAAAATCTCTCTATGTAATGCCCCCTTTTATTTTTACTTATTTATTTATTAATAAGGATATATACATATTATGAAAGAAAAATGTTTAATTATAGTTGATGTTCAAAATGATTTTTGTGACGGAGCATTAGCTGTTACTGGTGGGCGTACAGTTGCTGATTCTATCCCGCAATTTGTACAGCAAAATACTTTTGATAGTGTGCTAATTACTAAGGATTGGCATCCTGAAGATCATTGTTCCTTTATTAAATTTGGTGGCTCATGGCCATCACATTGCATTATGGGAACACGGGGAGCTGAACTTGCATTTGATACATCAAGTATTTATAAGAATATTCATAACGTTCAGGTAGTATGCAAGGGTAGTGATAAACGTTATGAGTGTTATGGCATTCCAGTTCCTCATACATTTAACAACAGCAATTATTACTTTATAGGAATCGCCCTTGACTATTGCGTAAAGGAGTGTGCTATCGCTACTGCAAAGGCATATCCGGAATCTAAATGTTATATTATTGAGGATCTTTGCGCTTCTGTCAAGTCGATGCTTGATGAGGAGAATCGTAATAATTTTATGAAATCAATCTCTACCTATAAAAATATTGAGCTTATTAGGAGTGTATAAAAATATGGATGATGCAAATAAAATTGAATTTAAACCATGCCCATTTTGCGGTGGTAAAATTAGGGGTTTGTTCCTTATAGATTATAGGTTTATTATGTGTCAGAAGTGTAAAACTGTTTTTACTAATCAGGATTACAGCATTAGTAATGAGCAATT
>CAYZUJ010000238.1:0-1527 GCA_964481375.1 uncultured Neisseria sp.
GAACTGGAATCTAAATCACTTGATATGAATTCCAAGTGGCAAGCAGCGAAATCTCAAATACAGCTCTCTCAGAAAATTAAAGAAGAGCTGGAAAATGCTAAAATTGATTTGGAACGTTCTGAAAGAAGTGGTGATCTTGCAAAAGCAAGTGAGCTAAAATACGGTATTATTCCAGAGCTTACTAATAAGCTAAAAACTGCCGAGGCAGCAAGCACTAACAAGCTATTCAAAGAAAGAGTTACCGATAGTGATATTGCGATTATTGTTTCTAAAATCACTGGAATTCCTGTTGATACAATGCTTACAAGCGAAAAAGATAAATTACTGGCAATGGAGGATCATTTAATGAAATCAGTAATTGGCCAAGAAGCAGCTATTGCTGCCGTTAGTGATGCCGTGCGCAGATCTAGAGCAGGAATTAGTGATCATGAAAAGCCTCTTGGTTCATTTCTGTTCTTGGGTCCTACTGGAGTCGGAAAAACAGAACTTACCAAAGCATTAGCAGAATTTTTATTTGATGACAGGTCAGCAATATTACGAATTGATATGTCGGAATATATGGAAAAACATGCCGTGGCCAGATTAATTGGCGCCCCTCCCGGATATGTAGGTTATGAACAAGGGGGTGCTCTAACTGAAAGTGTTAGAAGAAGGCCATATCAGGTAATTCTGTTTGATGAAATAGAAAAAGCTCATCCTGATATATTTAATATAATGCTGCAAATCTTGGATGAGGGAAGGTTAACCGATAGCCAAGGGAATTTAGTAGATTTTAAAAATACGTTGATTATTCTTACTTCCAACCTGGGCGCTGAAGTGTTGGTTAATCAAAAAGAGGGGGAAGATACGGAACTCCTACGCGGGCAAGTAATGAATTACGTAAATGATGCCTTCAGGCCAGAGTTTTTAAATAGATTAGATGAAATTATTCTATTCCACCGCTTAAATAGAACTCATATGTCTGATATTGTTAAAATTCAGATGGACATATTGAAGAAAGTTCTAGC
Organism: uncultured Neisseria sp.; assembly: GCA_964481375.1. Lineage (GTDB taxonomy): Bacteria > Pseudomonadota > Gammaproteobacteria > Burkholderiales > UBA11063 > Aquella. The sequence continues at coordinate 1,008 of CAYZUJ010000238.1, forward strand.
AGTTCAGCATATAGAGCTTAACTATGATGATTTAGCTATTAAATGGTTAGCAGATAAAGGATATGATCCTGCATTCGGTGCTAGACCATTAAAAAGGGTTATTCAGCGAGAGGTACAAAACAACCTAGCAAAGCTTATTTTAGCAGGGAAATTCTCTAGCGGCGATACAGTTCATCTAACTGAAAAAGATGGGCACCTAGAGATCTTTAAGTAGCTTTCTAGCTTAAAATTATAGACCCTGCTAGAAAAGGTAATTAGCACATAAAAAACTTATGTACATAACCATTTATTTACCTAATTACTTATTTAGATTTGTTAGAGTTTTCATTTACTAATGCTTGTACTAGTGCCGAATCTAAATATGCTCTAACGTGGACAATAACCTCATTTTCAAATTTTACTATCCAGCAATACTTATTGTTAAATGGTTTATCGTTAATAGAATAAGACAGCTGAACCATTTCTACTATGGCTATTGGCGCATCTTCGGCTATTAGAATATTACTTACCTTTAACACTG
>CAYZUJ010000239.1:0-1502 GCA_964481375.1 uncultured Neisseria sp.
TCTTTAAAATCATAATTTCCAAAATTAGACGGTAAGGTAACTTTTTTCATTTGCATAAACTCCTACATTTAATTTAAAATTATCAGTTATACTGTATTAAGTAGTAAAATATTGCCCAACTATTTAAAATAATTATAAGCAATATTATATAGATTAAATTTGAAAATTTTAATCCGTAAAAATACGGAGTAAAATAGTAATTTTAGAAATTAAAAATATGCAAAATAACAAAATAAAAATATGGGAACCAAATAAAGATATAGCTTTCTATGATAAACATATTACTTTTACTTCAGTTAGTTATATTAAATCTTTATTAGAATGTTTATCAGATATAGGAATTAACTATTTTACTTTTGATAGAACTTATATTGATGGTTCTCATATTAGATTAACTACTGCTGGTGATTGGATTAAACATTATTATCAAGAAAAATTGTACAATGTAGCAATATTTGAACATGACCCTAAAGGCTTTACTGAGGGGTTTTTATTCTGGGATTGGTTAAAACGTGAACCAATCTATTCAGAGGCAGCATTATATGATATTGACCACGGGGTTACGATAACCAAACCCAATAAAGATTATTGTGATTTTTATCATTTTGGTACTTCTCGAAATAATAAAATATCACAAGAAAAATTAACCAATTATATCCATTATTTATACAAGTTTATCGCATTATTTAAAGAGAAAGCCCATAATATAATCTTAGAAGCAGAAGCAACTAGATTTATTTTACCTATTAAATCACAAACTGAAATTTGTTTAAATCAAATTAAAGAAGTAAAAAAATTAAATATATCAAAAAATATTCAACGTTTATATTTAGGTGATAAATTTGACAATACCTATTTAACCCGTAAAGAGATGGAAGTATTATTCTACTTAAAAAATGGAAAACGTGTACATGAGATAGCAAAAAGATTATATATTTCAACTAGAACAGCTCAAACCCACATAAACCATATTAAAGAAAAATTAAAATGTAAGACCATGTTTGATTTAGGTTATATTACAAAAGATATAGGAATTAACAACATCTTTTCACATAAACTTGATATATAAAATTTAACCTATAGATTTATAAAATTATCCCCAAATTTCCAGTCAGTTCTAAATTTTTGTAAACTATCTAAAGTTTGTGGTATATCACTTAATAAGGCTTCTATAGCACTCTGCGGTAAAGTAATAGCTTGGATACCTAACTTTAATGAGTTAATAATATAATCAATATCTCTAATAGCAGCTCCCATAATTTTTATGGAATAACCATTAATCTTGATTATGTTCATCATCTCTTCTAAAACTTTAAAGCAATCCTCTATTCTACCTAAATAAGGAGCGATATAATTTGCACCTGCATTTGAGCTAAGCAATAACTGCTTAGTATTAAATACTGCTGTTGCAAGTGTTGGTATATTATTTTTTGCTAAATAATTGATGGCTTGAATTCCATTTATAGTGACTGGTATTTTTACTATAACACGATGGCTTAAAG